>JBDTEH010000095.1:0-3580 GCA_039922635.1 Kofleriaceae bacterium
AGCATCGCGACCTCCGATGCGCGTGGTCCGAACGCGCACCCTCTATCTACCACCGAGATTTCGCAGGCTCTGGGCTCCGCTCGAAGCTCACGAAACGCCCGCGACCGACGAAGATCGATCTCGAGCACGATCGTCACGCCTCGCGAACGACAAGGCATGCTCGACGAAGAACTCGAGACTCCTCGTCGGTGACGGCGCGCGAGCACCTCCGGGCCGTCAAGGAAAAAGCGACATGAACACCGCGACAGATGCGATTTCTCGTCGACCAACGCTCGCTGTCCGGTCACCGGACAGCGAGTCGATGGCGAGCGTCGCCTCGCGTGGGACGTTGGTTCGGGCGCGGCTGTCCACAAACCCACGCCACGATGAGATATGTTCGGAATGCGGATCGGACTTCCGATCGCCGGTACTAGGCCGTACCAGTCAGGCCCAGTCAGGCCCAGTCAGGTGTAGTCGTAGCGAGGGAGCGCGCCGGCGGGCAGCGTGATGCCGAAGTGCTCGTCGAGGATGCGCAGCAGATGGTCGTGCGACTCGACGCGGCGCTTGGTGGCGACGCCGTCCGCGCCGCGGATCGACAACGTGTCGTTCAGCAGCGTGACGCGGCCACTCGGCGTCGCGCGCGCGACCAGCAGGCGATGCTTGAAGTGCGACTGCGGGTGCGTGCTGGTGTACCAGTTCGCGACGATGCGGTCGATCACCGGCATCTCCTCGAGCGTGAGCTCGGCGACGTCGTGCCAGTCATCGCCGAGCCGGGCTTGGTGATAGATCAGCCCGCCTTTACGAAGCAACCGGCGCGGCTCGTGGGGCGTCGCTTGCTCGCCGTGCTCGCCGAGGCGCAGCGCGGCGGCCGGGGACATCGCGCCGACCCCGACGTCCGCGAGCCACGGCTCGTCGAGTTCCACGCGCACGAGCAAGTGCGTGCGCGCCGGCGTGTAGTCACGCGGCCGGCCCCAGCGCACGCGCGCCGAGAGCGGCCGGACCTGGAACCCGAGCGCGCCCAGCACCTCGAGCAGCAGCGTGTTGTGCTCGAAGCAGTAGCCGCCGCGGCGATCGTGGACGAGCTTCTGGACCAGCGCCGCGGGCTCGAGCTCGATCGGCTTGCCGAGCAAGACGTCGAGGTTCTCGAACGGGATGGTCTGGACGTGCGCACGGACCAGGCCGTGCAAGGTGGTGAGGGTCGGCGTGCGCGGGCCGCTATAGCCGGTGCGCGCGAAGTAGGCGTCGAGGTCCACGCCGGCATCGTGACACGCCGAGCCCCGCAGATCGTCCATGCCATCACCCGCCGCCGAATCCGCGTCACGCCACCCATGTCGAGGATCTGCTGCATCTGCGCGGCGCCGCTCACCTGCGCGCGCGCAAATACGGCTCCGCCGTGCTCGTCGAGTCCGGGCCCGCATCCGATCCCGTCAGACACCTTCGACTACGCCGTGAGACCGGCCTGCTGTGGCGCCTCGACATGGCGACCCCTAGACGATCTGGTGACGACCGTCGTGGATGACTTCCCGTGGACGCTCACGCCGATCGCGTAGAACCCGAAGCGAAGTTCCGATCCCGAGGACTACACGCTCCTAGGGATGCGCGAGCGCGTCGTCGATCACGGTGCGGAACGACTCGACCGGTAGGTTGCCGATCACGCGGCGGCCGTTGATCACGAACGACGGCGTCGCCTGGAGCTCGATCTCCTTCGCGGCCGCGATGTCGGCGTCGACCGCCGGCTTGTAGGTGTGGTGGTCGAGCGCGGCGCGGAAGGCCGTGAGGTCGAGCCCCGCCTGTTGGGCGAGCAGCTCGACGTTCGCACGCGACAGATCGTCCTCGTGCTGCGCCATCAGGTCGTGGAGCTCCCAGAACTTACCCTGCGCATCGGCGGCGTAGTTCGCCTCGGCCGGCATCACCGCGGTGGCGTGCACGGGCAGCTGCTTCATCACGATGCGGAGCTTGCCGGGATATTCATCCATCAGCTGATCGAGCGTGCCGAGCGAGTTGCCGCAGTACGGGCAGATCATGTCGGAGAACATGGTGATCGTGACCGGCGCGTTCGCCGGGCCTTTCGCTGGCCCCTGCGTGATCTTCACCTTGTCGAGCTCGGTGCGATCGAGGCGTGGTAGGTCCTCGGGCCTCGGCGCGCGGATCGCATTCGGCGGCATCGGCGGTTGCGGACCCGCGACGACGTGATACGGCGCGGGCCGCAGCGGCGGGAGCGCGGGCTCGCGCTCCGCGTGGCTCGGCGCGATCGGTATGGCCACGGCCACCGGTGCGGTGATGGAGGCGGTCGGGTTCGCGGGCGAGCGCGACCAGGGATGGGTGACAGCGGCGGTGGTGCCGGCGGCGGCGAAGGCCGTGCCGATCAGGACGAGCTTGAGCATGGAGGTTCCCTTTGCGTTTCCGAAGGTTGCGGCAGACGCATGGGACGGAGTGAACGCGACGGCGGCGAGCACGCCCGCGACGAGGCTCTTCTGCACGTGACCGCGCAGCGAGCGTTCGACGAGGTGCGTGACGCCCTCGGTGAGGTACTGGCGCCCCCGCGACAGACGCTGCAGCGTCGCCGCTTCGCTCAGGCCGAGCAACTGCGAGACCTCGCGTACCGAGCGTTGTTCGCGGTAGTACAGCACCAGCACGTCGCGATATTTCTCGGGCACGCGGGTCAGGGCGTCGCGCACGACGCGCTCGGCCTCGACCTCGGCCACTCGATCGAACGCGCTCGCGCCACCGCACGTCGTCGACAACGCCTCGGTGGGAGCTTCGCGTTCGGTGCGCAGCCGCGCCTTGCGGGCGAGGTTGCGCGCGATGCCACACAGCCACGCGCGAAGCCGGCCGGCCTCGCGCAGCTGATCGAGCCGACTCCACGCCGCGAGGAAGGTGTCTTGCGCAACATCCTCGCTGAGCGCGCGGTCACCTGTGCGGCTATACGACACCGCGCAGACGACCCGCTGGTAACGCTCGATCAGCGCACCGAACGCTTCACGTTCGCCGCGCCTCGACGCTTCCAGCAGCTCCGCATCACTTCGTCCCATGTGCGCGTGTAGTGCCTCGAGCACCGACCGACCTGACAAATAATTGGCCGCTAACCCCAACCGGATGAATTGGTTCGATATTCCGGCCGGCTGAGCTTCCCGACCACGACCTGGGCCGGACGCAACAGGCCCGTCCCGTAGCGATACCCCGGCGCGATCTGATCGACCACGAGGTTGTGCGCAGCGGCCGTCAACACCGGCAGCGTCGACAGCGCATCGTGGATCGCCGGGTCGAATGGCTGCGCGAGCGCGTCGATGCGCTCGACGCCGTAGCCCTTGAGCACGCTCTCGAGCTGGGTCCGCACGAGCGTGATGCCCTCGACGACGGCGGGCGCATCGCCGTTGTCTTCGGCGGCCTTGATCGTGCGATCGAGGTTATCGAGCACCGGCAACAGCTCGGCGACGAGCTTCTTTTTGGTGTCGTCGAACACGCTACGCGCATCGCGCTCGACGCGCGCCTTGGCCGCCTCGAGCTCGCGCAACGCGTTCGCGAGCGAGGCCCGATCCGGGACGTTCGGAACGACATCGGCGTCGGTGATCATGTTGTGTTGGTAAGCATCGAACGCGCC
>JBDTEH010000096.1:0-3112 GCA_039922635.1 Kofleriaceae bacterium
TGCGCGAGGGCTTCGTGGTGCGAAACTTCAACGGCAGCGCGAAGTCGGATGGCGAGGCGAACTGCGTGATCCTCCGGATCTGCAGGCGCGCCGGGCTACCGATCAAGCGCTGGCACGCGCTCCGCCACACGTTCGGGACGCACGCCGCGCTGTTCGGCGTGAACCCGTGGCGGCTGCAGTCGTGGATGGGGCACAAGCGGATTGACGAAACGATGATCTACGTCCACGTGGCGGAGAACCATCGCCGGGAGATTCCGGAGGGCGTCGCAGCTGCGGCGGCCGCCGAGACCGATCCGGACCGTCGAGTCCTCAAGATGCTCGCTGCGCGTGGCAGCCACGTGGCAGCGGCGCAGGTCCAACCAACGAAAAAGGCTGCCGAAGCAGCCGTTTAGGTGGTGGAGATTAGGGGGATCGAACCCCTGACCTCGTGAATGCCATTCACGCGCTCTCCCAGCTGAGCTAAATCCCCGTTACCGAGGCGAGGTTTCTACCGATGCGCCCCGACCGTGTCAAGGGTCAGGCGGAGAACCGAGCCGCTACTTGTCCTTAGCGGGGACATCATCGGGGTGCATGTACTCGGCGAGGTCGTCGTCATCGTCCTGCTTGCCGAAGCTGATGCCGCCCTTCTTCTTCACCGGCCGATCGCGCGCGGTGATCTCGTCGGCGGGGCGATCCTCGACGGGTGGGCGCCACACGCGCGCGGGAGTTGCCGCCTTGCGCGGCGGGGGAGCCCACCTCGAGGCGGTGACTGTGCCATCGGAGCCGCCGCGGTCGTCGAACCGCGATCGCGAGGGTGCGGGCGCAAGGTCGCGCTCCCCGGCGTCCGTGGCAGCTTCGGCGTCGAGCTCGTCGAGGTGCTCGACGACCGCGCGCGCCTCCGGGAGCTGCTCGATCTCGATCTCGCCGCGGCGGATCAGATCCAGCACGATCTCGCCGAGCTCGGCCAGCGCCTCGCCGCGGCGCCGCCCGGCGAGCGCGTCGTCCAGGCGCGCTCGGCCCTGGCGCGCGAGGCCACCGGCCTGCGCGAGTGTGGTGCGGAGCAGGGTCCCGAGGGTGCCGCGGAGCTCGGGGGGGCGGAAGCCGCCACGTCGTTGCCGTGCCATGTGGTGAGAGTAGCTCAATTGGTCTACCGTCGACGAATCGTGAAGGCGCGCGGGGTCTGGCTCGGGTTCGTCGTCGCGCTGGCGACGGGATGCCCGCCGCCGGAGCCGGTCACGCCGCCGCCGTTGCCGCCGATGTCGACGGGCAAGGTCCGCGTCCGCGTGTTCACCGAGCCTTCGCCGGTCAAGGAGATCGGCAGCGCGGGGCGGTTCTTGTTTGTCGCCACCGAGGACTCGATCCAGCGCTGGGACGACCAGGGCCGGGTGATGGTGATGACCGCAGATCACGGGCTGTCGGGGGACCACGTCGTGGCCGTCGCGCCCGATTCGGATCGCAAGTGGCTGTGGGTGCTGACCGATGGCGGCTTCGGCCACTACGACGCGCAGAGCGAGGTCTACACCGAGCTTCAGGCGCCGCCGGCGGCGATGAACATCGACTACGCCGAGCTCGCGAAAGACGGCGCGAGCCTGGCCGCGGCGGTCGAAGGCGGCGTGTGGATCGGGACGGCGAAGGGGATGCTGTTCGCGAGCGACAAGGGCGGCTGGCTCCAGCTCCCGGTGAGAGATCCGGTGCGCGCGGTCGTGCGCGATCGCGCGAACTACGTGTGGATCGCGACCAAGGCCGGGCTGCTCGCGCGAAAGCCGAACGGCGACATCCTCAAGATCGGCGCGGCCGAGGGCTGCGAGATCGCGGATCCCCGGCTGATGGTCGAGGCGCCCGGTGATCGCGTGATGGTGATCGGCCCCGATAGCGAGGGCCACGAGACGATCGCGGTCGGCAACAAGGCGGGCTGGACGAGCTATCGCGCGCTGCCGGACGTGACGTGGGACGCGGCGACCCGCGACGGCGACAGCGTGATGTTGATGGGCGGCGGGCGCGTGTATCGCGTGATGCAGGCGCAGTCGACCACGACGGTGCGGCCGCTCGCGCGCGACGGCGTGCGCCTGGTGCCGACCCAGGCCGGCGCCGCGAGCGAGTGGTTGATCGACCCGATCGATCTGGTGTTGCCGCCGAGCCCGACCACGCTGGGCTCCGCGAAGGACGAGCTGCTGGTCGGCACCCGTGACCTCGGCACGGCGCGCTACGCCCGCGGCGATGCGCACCCGCGTGATTGGCTGCGGCGCAAGCAGATGTTCGAGGACGCGAACGCGCTGACGGTCGCGTGCCGCACCCAGAACGATTGCTGGATCGCGACCGGCGCGCGCCAGGCGTGGCACTGGACCGGCGAGCGGCTCACCGCCGGTGGTCCAGATCAGATCGTGCTCGCGGTCGCGCGCGATCCGAACGGGCTGATCTACGCGCTGCACCGCGCGCCGACCGAGCGCGAGGTCCACCTGTCGCGGATCGACGCGACCGGGTGGACGCCGATCGCGAAGGTCGCGCTCGCGACCCCCGGCGATGCGCCCGAGATCAGCTTCGCGCGGTTCGCCTCGCCGAGCGCGCTGTGGGTCGGGCTGCGCTATCGCGATGGCAACGAGCGCCGCGCGTATGGCATCGCGATCGTCGATCCGACGACCGGCAAGGTCGCCTATCACCGCACCGGGCAGAGCGCGACGCAGGTCAAATCGAAGATGCTGCCGATCCCGATCGGCGTCGTCGATGCGGATCTTCGCGGTGACGTCGCGTGGTTCGCGACCGACGAGGGCGTCGCGCGCCTGAAGAACAACAGCGTGAAGGTGTGGACCGAAGCGGACGGGCTGCGCAGCGAGCTCGCGCGCGCGGTCACGATCTCCCAGGACGGCACGGTGCTCGTCGGCACCGGCGCGGGCGCCGCGGTGTGGGACGGCAAGACCTGGACGTTCCCGCCCGCGCTCCAGTTCGGGATCAACGATCTGGTCGCGACGAGCAACGGCCAGATCTGGATGGCGACCGAGCGCGGCATCGCGGCGTGGGACGGCAAGCGCGTCCGGCGCGTCGACACCCGGCGCGGGCTCGCGGAGAACCTGGTGCTCGATGTCGCCGCCGATCAGTTCGATCGCGTGTGGGCGCGCGGCCCGGGCAGCCTCACGCT
>JBDTEH010000097.1:0-21961 GCA_039922635.1 Kofleriaceae bacterium
TTTGACTCGAGGGCACGCGTGTGGTCGTCGAGTTCAGCGACGACGGCCGCGGGATCGCCTGGGACAAGGTCGCGCGTAAGGCCGCAGAGCGCGGCCTGGACACGAGCTCGCACGAGGCCTTGGTCAAGGCGATCTTCGGCGACAGCTTCTCCACCAAGGACGAGGTCACCGAGATCTCGGGACGTGGCGTCGGGCTGACGGCCGTGAGCGCAGCCTGCCAGGAGCTCGCCGGCACGATCACCGTCGAGAGCGAGTCCGGAGCCGGCGCGCTGTTTCGCTTCAGCTTTCCCACCGACGGCGTCGCCGTCTCCAAGCTGACCGGCGCGAGCGAGTAGGCGTATCCAGCTCCGACCGGCACCAAACGTCAGCGGAGCAGAGTGGCAGCACTACTTTCTCGCTTCGACGTACAACGAGATGCTTGGCCAGGTGTTGTCGAAGAAAGCCGTGTTGCGCAGCACAGGGCACGAACTTTGGGCGTACGCCGAACGCCGGATGTCTCGGAACCCTGCCTCCTGAAGCATCCGCACGAGCTTGGTCTCGGTCCACCAATTGATGTGATTGCCCGGATACTTCTTGTGCAGCTCTACGCTGCACTTGGAGACGCAGTAATCCAGCGCCGACTCCAAAGTTCGGTTGCGAAAGATCTCCTCCACCTCCTGGTCTGTGATCTTCTGGGTGCTGGCGTCGGCGTGTAGCGACGAAGTCTGCGATGCAAAGGCAAATAGGAACAGCTGCTTGGTGGACACCCGGTTCATCGGGATGCCGATTCCGACCGGCGCCAGGTTCTCCGGCTTGCTGTACATCGCGATGTCGGGAGCCCAGAAATGGCGATCATCTCCAAGCATTGCTCGGCAGTACAATTCTATGTCCGGCGTCGTCAGCCGAATACAGCCACCAATCTTCAGTATCCGGTATGCCTCATTAAATAGTGCTTGTGCAGCAGCATCAGTGATGTGTTCTATCGTGTGGCTCGAGTACACCACCTCCGACGAGCTTTCGGCTATCGGCCAAACCTGACACTGTAGAAGGTCACAACTGATGTCGACCTGATTGTCACTGTACCACTCCGATCGATGGTCGATGTTGGTCCAAGCAGCATGCCGGAATAGTCCAGCCCCGACATTGTGGAACGCCCGCTTGTCGACGGCATCGGCGCCATAGAGCTCTCGATAGAGCTCGAGCTCTTCGTCGTGCTCGCGGATCCTCGTGACAAGGATGCCCATGCCTTTCAAGGTCCTATGGACGAACTCCCTCAGCATTGCTGTCTCCTATGGTTTAACGAGCTAGAACGGTTCACGTGTCGAGCAGGTGCAGCGCGTGGGCGATCTCGAGGTCGTCGCAGCGCACGGCCGCGGCCTCCGCGAGCCCGCGCTCGATCGCGACGCGCGCGAGCGAGGTGATCTCGAGCATCCGTCCGAACAGCTTGCCGCGCTGCTCCTCGAGCTGGCGCAGCGTGTCGAGCCCGGCGAGCAGGTCGACGCGCACCGTCGAGGCCTCGCCGCGTGCCTCGGCGCGGGCGAGCGCACGTACGAGCGCACCCTCGTCGAGCGTCGCGAGCTGGTGATCGACCGCCTCGATCGCGGTGGCGGTCGACCGTGCGAGCTCGACGAGCGGGCGCACCGGCTCGACGATCTGGTCGCCTTCGGCAACCACGGCGCGCGCGTCGCACAAGCGCTGGACGAGCGCCGCGAGCTCCTCGAGGCGCACGCGCACGTCGGGGGACGCGGCAGCCGCGAGCGTGGCGGCGATCCCCGCGACCAGCTCGTCGCTCGCGGGCAGCGCGGCCGGCGCCGCGCGCAGCTCGCCGACCGGCCGGCGCTTCGCGGCGCGCGCGCGCTGCCGGCGGCGCACCAGGCCGATCGCCAGCGCTCCGCCACCGACGCACAGGACGGGCGCACCGAACGCGGCGGCGACCCCGCCCGCGGCGATCGCGACCAGGCTCGCGAGGCCGGCGGCGACTCCACCGGTGACGAGCGCGGTCGCACGCTGGCTCTGGCGTGCCCGCTGGCGCACCGTGATGGCCTTGACCTTGAAGCCGTCGGCGCGCAGGCGCGCGACCAGGGTCGCCGCGGTCTCGGGTGCGAGGTCGGCGAGCAGCACCGCCGGCAAGTGGTGGCGGCGAGCGAGCTCGGTCTTGCTATACATGCGGCGGTCGCCGACCACGAAGTTGAGGCGTGGGATGGTCTCGCCGACCACGTCGTAGAACGCGTGGAGCTTGCCGAGGAACGCGGCGGCGTCGCTCGACTTCTGGAGCACGATCGAGGTCGCATCGGGATCGTCGGGTCCGGTGCGATGAAACTGGACGGCCTGCTTCCCGCAAGCCAGGCAGAGCCGGAGCCCGGCGCGCATCGTCGCGCCACAGGCCTGGCAGCACACGCGCGTCACGACGAGCGAGGTCGGGGTGCCGCGACCGCGGAGCGCGTCGGCGACGTCGCGCGCGGTCGATGGCCGCTGGTCGGGATCGGAGGCGAGGCACCGCGTGACGAGCTCGGCGAACGGCGCCGGGATCTCGGGGCGGAGCTCGACGAGCGGGGGCAGCTCGCCGCGCCGCGCGAGCAGCGAGGCCTCGAACGGCACGCGGCCGGTCAGGGCGCGCCACAGGACCACGCCGAGGCTGTAGAGGTCGGCGCGCGCGTCGACGACGGTCCCGAGCAGCGCCTCGGACGCGACGTACGGCGAGCTCTCGAGCAGCAGGCTCGACGCGGTCCGCGAGGACAGGATCGAGAGCCGGGCGTGGCCGATGTCGGTGAGCCAGAGCTGGCGATCGTGGCCACACACGATCGCGCGGGGATCGAGATCGCGCAGCACGCCGCCGGCCGCGTGGAACGCCTGCAGGACGTCGGCGAGCCGCGCGCCGAGGTCGAGCGCCTCGTCGACCGGCAGCGGCGCGCGCGCGAGCACGCGGTCGAGCGTCGGACCGTCTGGATCGAGGCGCACCCGCCACGGTGGCTCCGCTCCAGCAGCCCGCGGGTCCGGCTCGGGGCCGAGTTTGAGGGTCGCCGCGACGAACGCGGCCGGCAGTGCGGCGACGCGCTCCATGTCGGCGACCCAGCGCCGGCGGAGCGCCGGCTGCGCGGCGAGCTCGGGGACGAGCTGCGCGATTACCGCGCGCCGGCCATCGGGGAGCTCGATCGGCCACGCGATCTCGTGGCGCAACCGGCTCGGCTCGCCCACCACGCGCTGCCCGGCGATTGCCTCGGGTGGGTTCACGATACCTCCTCGAGCGCCTCGATCTGCGCGCGCAGCTCGTCGAGATCGACCTGCGCGGCGGTGCGCGCCTGCGCCATCACCGCACGCGCGCGCATGGCATCGAGGAACGCGGTCACCTGCAAGATCTTCGCGGCCCAGCGATCGCGCGCGAGCCAGCGTGCGCGCGCGGTCTCGTCGTCGGAGCGCAGGTCCTCGGGTGACAGCTCGGCCTCGAGCTGGTCGAGCCGCGACGACGCGAGCGCCGCGACATCGATCAGCTGCGCGAGCTCCGGCTCGAGCGCCACGCGGTCGTCACCCGAGATCGCATCGCGCAGCGCGAGCACCCGCTCGATGATGCCGCGCAGGGCGTCGCGGTGGCGGGCCGCGGTCATCGCCGGCACGACCGCGGCCACCCGCGCGAGCGCGGCGTCGAGCGGGGACGGCAGCCTGGCGGCCGGCCTGACCGCGAGCTTCGTGACCGGCCGCGCCGCGACGCCGAAGCCGCGCCACACCGCGGCCGCCGCGACCCCGACCCCACCGACGAACACCAGGGCCCACGCGCTGTGGAACATGTAGAAGCAGCTGCCGCCGCCGATCAGCGCGACCCGCTTCACGAGCCGCCAGCCCTTGGCGCGCATCGCCGGCAGCGAGAACCGCCCACCGCGCACCGCCGTCGCCGTGACCCCGAGGCCGGCGAACGCCTCGACCAGCGCCGCCGCGGCGGCCTCGTCGATCGCGGTGACGATCGTGAACGGCAGGCGCGGCACCTCCTTCGCGAGCCGCCGGGCATCGAGCCCGAGCGCCGAGTTCGCGGCGATCCACACCAGCAGCCGCTGGCGCAGGGTCGCGTCGAGCTTGTCGGCGATGTCTCCCGGCCCGGTGACGAACACCGTCATCGGCCCCTCGACGAGCTCGAGCTGCGGCTGGCCGCACGCGAAGCAGACGCGGACCCGCGCCGGCCCGGCGGCGCCACAGCGCGCGCACAGGCGAACCTCCACGCCGTGCGCCGCGCCGACCGGGACGAGCGCGGTCGAGGACGCGAGGCTGGTGAGCGCAGCCTCGACCTCGCTCGCCGATTGCGGGCGATGCGCGGGCGACTTGGCGAGCAGCCAGCGGATCACGCGGCGCAGGCCATCGGGGACGTCGGCCAGCGCCGGGAGCGGGGCGTCGCGGTGCGCCGCGATCACCGCGAGCGCGGTCGCGCCGCGATACGGTGGAGCGCCGGTGGCCAGCTCGCACAGGATGCAGCCGAGCGCGTACAGATCGCTGCGCGGATCGATCGCCAGCGGGTCGATCGACTCCGGTGCCATGTAGTCGGGCGTCCCCGCGACCGCGACCGCATCGGGGTCGCTCGCGGCGAATGACGTCGCGCGCGCGAGGCCGAAGTCGCCGATCTTCGGCGTGCCGTCGGCCGCGAGGAGGATGTTCGCGGGCTTGAGATCGCGGTGGACGAGGCCGGCGCGGTGGGCCACGGCGAGCCCGGCCGCGATGCCGGATCCGAGCGCGATCACGCGGTCGGCGGGCAGCGGTGCCTCGGCCGCGATCAGGTGCGCGAGGTCAGGGCCGGCGACGAGCTCCATCAGCAGCGCGGCGCGGCCGTCGACGTGGGTGAGGCCCTCGATCTCGATCAGGTTCGGGTGGTGGATGCCGGCGAGCAGCTTGGCCTCGACCTCGAACCGCCGGCGTGCGCGCGCGTCACCTTGCTGGCTCTCGTGCAGGAGCTTGCCGGCCCACACGCGGCCCTGGTCATCGACGAGCTCGACGACCAGGCCGAGCGCTCCGGCTCCGAGCTCGCGACCGACGTGATACGGCACCGCTGGAAGTGTAGTCCCGAGCGCCGCCGGCGTGTTCGCGGGCGGGAGGCGACCGCGAGGTCAGGGCTCGTGCGGCCCGCGCTCCGCGGGGAGCCGCGAGGCCGGCGCCGGCCCCAGCGGGCCCGTGGTCGCGCGTGACATCGTGATCAGATACTGCTCGACGAGCTGCTTGTCGCGCGCCGCGAGGTGCGCTTGCTCGGCCATGTCATCGACCACCGCGGGCCACTCGCGCGGAGTGTGCTGGGCCGGCAGCGGAGTGCGGTGGCAGCTGCTGCCGCACTTCGTGATCACCAGCGCGCGGCCGCGCGAGAGGTCGGCGAGCTCGACGTGCGCCCACTCGGCGTCGATCGCGGTGGCCTGCGGTGGCAGGCCGCGACCGCACGCGGCGAGCGCCACGCACAGGCCGAGCCACACCCTCACAGCTCGAACCCCATGATGATGCGCGCGGAGAACGCGCCCAGGCCCTTACCGAGGTCCGCGCCCGGCAGCGTGACCACGCCGAAACCACCGGTCATCGCGACCCACCACCGGCTCGACGGTGCGAACGCGAGGGCGGGCCCGGCGGACCAGCGCGTGCCGTCGTCGCCGTGGTTCGCCCAGGTCTCGGCCCCGAGGTGGAGCTTCGGCGTGAGCTCGTACGTGGCGCCGAGCGCGAAGCCGAGCTCGTTCTCGCCGCCGGGGACATCGTTGCCCACGGTGGCCTCGTCGATCAGGTTCAGCGCGACGGTCACCGGACCGAAGTCGCGCGCGAGGATCAGCTTGCTCTCGATCTCGTAGGCGCTCTCGCCGAACTCCTTCGCGAGCTCGAGGTAGAGCATCGTGTCGACGGGCAGCTCGCCGCGCTCGGCGATCCGGTAGCGCGACTCGACGTGGACGGCGTGGAACGACAGCGGCGCGGCGACCGTCGGATCCTCCGCGGCGACCTCGCGGAAGAACGTGTACATCGCGATGTCCCAGTGGTCGGTCAGGCCGAGCTCGACCTCGATCCGCTGCTCGAATCGCTGCGGGGTGTGCACGTCCCAGCTATCGCGCAGCTCGGTGTGCCACAACTCGACCTCGACGTGGCCTTCGGGCGTCGTCGCGTACTCGTAGGTGTTCGTGAAGTCCTTGCGGTCGGCGTGCGCGTCGCCCGCGGCCGAGGCGAGGACCCCGAGGATCGTACCGAGGCGCAGCATCGTGGATACCTGCATTGCTGAGTTTGAAAATAGATTTCAATTTCACATAATGCAAGACCTCCGCACGGATTCGGCGAACCAGTTGAAACCACGTCGAGATCCAGGTCGCAGCTCTGGTGCGACGCGCCGCTGCGTGAGCGCACGCCCCCGAAGCGGCGGCGCGGGTCGAGGTATGCGGCGGCGCTGACTTGTCGCTGTTCAGACCGCGATCTGATCGAGGTAGCTGCGCGCGTGGCTCGCCCAGTCGGAGCCCGCGTCGAGCTCGAGGTAGCGCTCGAGGTGCTGCTTGGCCTGCGCGGTGCCGCCGACCTGCGCGAGCATGAGGCCGAGGTTGTAGTGCGCGTCGGCGAACTCGGGGCACGCGGCGCACACCCGGCGGAGCTCGGCGATCGCGAGCTCGGTCTCGCCGAGGTCCTGGAACAGGTTCGCGAGGTTGTAGCGGGCCTCGGCCTGGAGTGGATCGTGGTCGAGCGCGCGCTCGTAGAACCGGCGCGCCTCCTCGAGCTCGCCCTGGCGATACACCAGGTTGCCGAGGTTGGTCAGCGCGGCCGACATGTTGGGCTCGAGATCGATCGCCTGCCGGAACAGGTGCTCCGCGGTCTGGGCGTCGCCGCGGTCCTCGGCGGCGCACGCCTCGACGAAGTGGCGATACGCGGTCGTGCCGCCGTTCGCCTCGGTCGGTGCGTCGGTAACCTCGACCGGTGCGCGCGGATCGACGCGCGGATCGACGCGCGGCATCGCGAGCACCTCGGCGACGTGCTCGCCGAACGTCGACAGCGAGAACGCCATCACGACCTGGCCGCCGATCGGCTCGAACGCCGCGTCGTCGGCGAGCGCGACGATCGTCCTGCCGTCGGAGCACACCCGCAGCTTCGACGCGGGGTGGGTATCGTTGGGCAGCGCCTTCTTCAACGCCTCGACCGCCTTGCGCGCCGCCTGCAGCGAGACGTCAGCGGCGAGCAGGTCCTTCGCCGACTTGACCGCGACCAGGTCGGTGAACGTGTAATAGAACCGGCCGCCCTTGCGGACGGTCGGGCCGACGAAGCCGGTCTGGGTCCAGTAGCGCAGGCGCGACTCCTGGACGGCGAGAATACGGGCGACGTCGCGGATGCTGTACAGCTCGATCATGGGGTTCTCCGTTCGCGCTGGGCTTCGACGTTGAGGCTGAGGTGCAGCTGGGCACCCTTCGCGCGGCTCTCGACATCGACGTGGGACATGGTGAGGTCGCAGCCGGCGGCGCGGCGCGCCTCGGCGACCGCGATCCGGCGGGCGTGCTCGCGGCAGCGCTCGTCGCTCGCGTAGAGGAACGCGACCCGCTGGGCGGTCGAGGCGTCGGGCGGATCGCTGATCACGTGCTGGGTCGCGGCGAGGTCGACCGTGAGCATCGTCGAGCCCGCGTAGAGGTCGCCGGTGAGCCCGCCCTCGTGGAGCACGCGCGCGGCGCCGTGCAGGAGATCGACCGCGGCCGGCGCGAGCCGGATCGTGACCTCGCGCTCGAACAGCGACACCCGGCGGACCATCGCCATGGGTTTGCGCGGCGGTTTCGGGCGCTGGGCGGCCCGGCCGGAGAGTCGTGTGCGTCGAGCGACTGGCATTTGGGAAATGCTAGAGGACGCCGGTTTCGGCCGCCAATTTCCGGCATGTCGTGCCACCGTTTCCCCGAGAGACCGGCGAAACGTGGTACCTCAAAGATGGCTCATGACGTTGGACGTCAAGCGGTACCCGATCCTCGTCGTCGACGACGAGCAGGACAACCTCGATGCCTTCCGGTTCAACTTCCGGAAGACCTTCGATATCCTGACCGCCACCAGCGGCGCCGAGGCGCTCGCGGTGCTGGCCGACAAGGACGTCGCGGTGGTCGTCACCGATCAGCGGATGCCCAAGATGACCGGGGTCGAGCTGCTCCGCGAGGTCCGGGCCAAGACCCCGGAGACCGTCGGCATCATCTTGACCGCGTTCACCGACGTCGACGTGTTGATCGAAGCGATCAACCTCGGCCAAGTCTACCGCTACATCACCAAGCCGTGGGACGCCAAGGAGGTCCGCGGCGTCCTCCAGTACGCGATCGAGCGCTACGCGCTGCAGGCCGAGAACAAGCGGCTCGCGGCCCAGCTCGCCGAGTACACCGGCTACCTCAACCAGCAGCTCCACGGCGAGTTCGATTTCGGCAACATCATCGGCGAGAGCGCCGCGCTGCGCGAGGTGCTCGCGAAGGTCGAGCAGGTCGCGCCGATGGTCTCGACCGTGCTGCTCCGCGGCGAGACCGGCACCGGCAAGGAGCTGGTCGCGCACGCGATCCACATCAACTCGCCGCGCGAGGAGAAGCCGTTCGTTCGCGTCAACTGCGCCGCGCTCGCGCCCGGCGTGCTCGAGAGCGAGCTGTTCGGCCACGAGAAGGGCAGCTTCACCGGTGCGATGGAGCGCCGGCGCGGGCGGTTCGAGCTCGCCGATGGCGGCACGCTGTTCCTCGACGAGGTCGGCGACCTGCCGATGGAGGTCCAGATCAAGCTGCTGCGCACGCTGCAGGAGCGCGAGCTCGAGCGGGTCGGCGGCAACGAGACCATCAAGGTCGACGTCCGCGTGGTCAGCGCGACCAACCGCAACCTCGAGAAGATGATCGAGGAAGGCGAGTTCCGCGAGGATCTGTACTACCGGCTCAACGTGTTCCCGATCAACCTGCCGCCGCTGCGCGATCGGCTGGATGACCTGCCGGTGCTCGCGAATCACTTCGTCGCCAAGTTCGCGCGCCAGATGGGCATCCCGCCGGCGGGGATCGCGGCCGATGGCGTCGCGAAGCTGCGCGAGTACAACTGGCCGGGCAACGTGCGCGAGCTCGAGAACATCATCGAGCGCGCGATGATCCTGTCGCGCGGTGCCGTCCTCGGCGCCCAGCACCTCGACTTCGTGCGGCGGATACCGTCGGCGGCGAACCAGTCCGGTGCGGTGCCGCTGGTGGCGCCGGCGAGCGCGTCGGGACCGGCGCTGCACGCCGATGATGGCAGGTCGCTCGCCGAGCGCTTGCTCGAGAGCGAGCGCAAGGAGATCGTCGCCGCGGTCGAGAAATCGCGCGGCAACATCGCGAGCGCGGCGCGCCAGCTCGGCATCAATCGCTCGACGCTGTACTACCGGCTGCGAAAGCATGGCCTCGAGCACCTGTTGCCGACCAAGGTCCAGGTCGGCGGCGAAGAGCCCGAGCCCGATGGCTCCGGCCCCGTGTCTGCGGTCTAGCAGCCAAGCGTGGCATAGTCGCCGCGTGCAGGCCCTGTTCATCCTCGATCCACTCGAGCGCCTCGGGCTCGCCGGCGATACCTCGTATGGCCTCATGCTCGAGGCCGCGGCGCGCGGCTGGGCCGTGTGGACGTGCCAGCTCGAACACCTCGGCCTGGTCGGCGACGACGCGGTCGTCGATGCGGTGCCGACCACGGTCCGCGACGCGGCGACGCCGGCCGAGGCGTTCGCGATCGGCGAGCGCGCGGCGCGCCGGCTGGCGGACTTCGAGATCGTGCTGATGCGCAAGGATCCGCCGGTCGACGTCACGTACCTGCACGCGACATGGATCCTCGATCACGCGCGCGGCAAGACGCTGCTGGTCAACGATCCGCGCGGGCTGCGCGAGCTCAACGAGCACCTCGCCGTGCTGCGGTTCCCTCACCTCACGCCGCCGACGATCGTGACGCGGTCGGCGGACCGGCTGCGCGCATTCCAGGCCGAGCAGGGCGGCAAGATCG
The DNA here is from genome assembly GCA_039922635.1 of Kofleriaceae bacterium. Taxonomy (GTDB): domain Bacteria; phylum Myxococcota_A; class Polyangia; order Haliangiales; family Haliangiaceae; genus JABFXX01. Next base: position 9,907 of record JBDTEH010000097.1, read on the forward strand.
TGGTCAAGCCGGTCGATGGTTACGGCGGGCTCGGCATCTTCATCGTCGCCGATGGCGATCCGAACGCGTCGTCGATCCTCGAGACCTCGACCGGCGCCGGCACGCGGTGGACGCTCGCGCAGCGCTACCTGCCCGCGGTCACCGAGGGCGACAAGCGGATCGTGCTGGTCGACGGCGAGCCGGTCGGCGCGGTGCTGCGCGTGCCGGCCTCGGCCGAGGCCCGCGGCAACCTCCACGTCGGCGGCCGCGCGGTCCGGAGCGAGCTCGACGCGCGCGATCGCCAGATCATCGCGGAGCTCGCGCCGTTCCTCGCGAGCCACGGCCAGATCCTGGTCGGGCTCGACGTGATCGGCGGCATGTTGACGGAGCTCAACATCACGTCGCCGACCGGCATCCGCCACATCGCGACGCTCGAGCACCGCAACGTCGCCGCGCCGATCCTCGAGCGCTTCGAGCAGCTCGCGCGCCGCTAGGGCCGCTAGGCCGGCCGGAGCCAAGGGCCGAGCCTCGGCCGGACATCCGGACGGCTCGGACACTCGTCGAGGAGCTCTCGCGTGGTTACGCGTGGCATCGATCGTGCTCTCGCTCCCGCGCGAAAGCAGGTACGGTGATGAGTGAAGATATGACGGCGCCGGTGACCCGTGGAGAGCTCAGAGAAGAGCTCTCCGCCTTCGTGACCAAGGCCGAGCTCAAGGCCGAGCTCTCGGCATTTGCCACCAAGGCCGAGCTCAAAGCGGAGCTCGAGAAGCTTCGAACCGAGCTCGGCGAAGACATCGCGCGCCACATGAAGGCCGGCTTCGAGAGCATGCGCCAGCTGTTCGGCGTCCTCGACGACAACCAGGTCGCGCAGCACGACCAGCACGCGCGCCTCGCAGACCGCGTCGATCGACTCGAGGTCGCGGTATTCGATCCGCCGAACCCGAAGCCTTAGAGCCTCGCGCAGGCGATCGTCGCGCCGAGATCCGCGCACACGTCCGCGCGGCCATCGCCGTCGAGATCGCCGAGCCACAGCGCGCTGGCCTGCGCGCCGTCGGGCAGCACCGCGACGACCGTGCGCGGGCCGAAGCCGTGGCCGGTCGAGCGCGCGCACGCGATCGTGCCATCGCCGACCGGTGCGCACAGATCGCCGTCGCCGTCGCCGTCGATGTCCGCGATGTCGGCGAGCGCCGGATCGTGGGGTGCGGTCTCGACGACCCCGCCGAGCGAGAAGCCCCACGGCACGCCGGCGGTCGTGATCGCGCGGTCGCTCGCGAGGCCGCATGCGGGCCCGGTGTCCGCGAGCTCGCACCAGTCGGCGCTAGCATCGGCGTCGAGGTCGGCGGGCACGACGGTCGCCGCGGGATCCGGCCACGGCGAGCGCAGCTGGGTCGCGAACGACGCGCCGGGTGGCGTGCACACCACGCCCTCGGCCGCGAGCCCGCACACCTCGGCGCTGCCGTCGACCTCGGTGATCCGCAGCGAGGCCGGGGTCGTCGCACGCGCGTCGGTATCGCCGAATTGCGGCGCGAACCGCGTGGCCGCGAAGCCGGTCGAAGACCGCGCGCACAGCACGCCGTCGCGGTCGCGGCCGCACGCGTCGGCGATGCCGTCGCCATCGAGGTCGCCGAGCGTCAGGCTCTGCGGATCGATCGCGAGCGGGGCGGCGGGATCGTCGATGCGCACCGCGGTGCCGAACGTGCCGTCGCCGTGGCCCGGCGCGCACGCGAGGCCGCCCGCGGTCACCGCGCACAGATCGCCGAAGCCATCGCCCGTGACATCGCCGATCCGCACGCTGCGGCCGGTCTCGGTGAACCCGAGCTGCGCGCGTGGGGTCTGGGCGAGCACCGGTGCCCACTGCCAGCGCGGCGCGGTGTTCGTGGTGTTGTCGCACGTCGTGGTCGTCACGCTGCCGTCATCCCGCGGGGTGACGCAGCGCAGGTGCGCGTACGCGAGGTTCGGTGCGAACGGCGGCGGAAGGCCCGACCACAGCCGACCTTCGTCGTCGGCCAGGAAGCGTTGCGTGGGGTCCGGCGCACAGGGCGCGATCGCGAGCGCACCGGTCGGATCGACCGCGAGGCAGCCGCCGGCCCCGGCGAGGTGGCCGCCCGAGAGCGTCCACACCGGTGCCGTGTCGCACGGTACGAGCGCGCTGCCGCCGAGGCAGCCAGCACCGCTTGGCGTGCGCAGCCTACCGCGGACGTCTCGCCGAAACCCGAGCGCGTAGCGCCGGCCGAGCCAGACCAGATGGGCCCGCTCGACAGTCGTGCACGATTGCCCGCACGGCGCGCACCCGGCCGTGCAGGCCTCGTAGTAGCCGAGGATGCCGCGCGTCTCGTCGAACAGCGCGCTCGGTTTGTTGGCGGGTTCTTTGACCATATTGTAGCCGCGATACGCGATCAGCTCGACCTCGGCGGAGGTGCGCGCGAGCGCGAGCGCGGTGATCGCGCCGGTGATCATATGGTCCGAGTGGTCGTAGCCGTGCCCCGATGTGAGATCGAGCGTGTGCACGACCGCGGGATGGGTCGCTTCGATGATCGCCGCGACCGTGGCGATCAGGCCGTCGCGGTCGTAGACCGCCGTGCGATCGGCGACCGTGGTGGCGTTCGGGATGTCGCCCTGCCACAGCTTCAACAGGCTGTTCGGTCCCTCGCCGAACTTGCCGCCGTCGGGATACGCGAGGAACACCAGCGACACGTTCTCCGCCTCGAGCCGGCAGTGCTGCGCGGCGTGGCCCGCGATCGAGATCCAGCCACAGGACCAGGCGGTGTCGCCGGCGACCGCGCCGTACGCCGCCATCAGGCCGGTGTAGCGTGGGTTCGCGGCGCCGGTACCTTTGTGGCCGTTGCCGGCCGTGATGTAGACGTTCGTCATGCCGGTGCCGCGGTGCACCGCCTCGATCAGGTCCGGCTGCATGAACAACAGGTCGTCGTCCTGGTGCGCGACCACGACCAGATCGTGGGTCGCCGCGAGTGGGACGCCGGTGCCGTGCTGGTTGTCGCCGCAACCGGCGAGCAAACACGCGACGACCACGAACGAACGCACGCACGGAATCTACCCGATCACCCGATCGTGCTCGGCGCGATTCGAAGCTCGAGCATTAAGCTTCGTGATCGGCCGCACGGCGCCGCCCCTGGGCCGCCGCGCGCGCCGTGGTGAGCCTCGGTGGAGGATTGCAGCACGCCGTGATATGACGCGGCCGCCCGTGACCAGCGTCCCACCAGATCCCGAAATCGTCCTCTCGCTTCCGGCCGACGATGTCGAGAATCCGGAGGTGTCGATCGTGATCCCGGCGCTCAACGAGCAGCTCACGATCGGCGACTTCATCGATTGGTGCAAGGAAGGCCTCGCGAAGGCCGGCGCGGTCGGCGAGATCTTGATCGTCGATAGCTCGACGGATCGCACCAAGGAGATCGCGCTGTCTCGCGGCGCGCGCGTGCTGTCGAGCCCGAAGCGCGGGCTCGGGCGAGCGTACATCGACAGCCTGCCGTATATCCGCGGCAAGTACGTGGTGATGGGTGACTGCGACTGCACGTACGACTTCCGCGAGCTCGCGCCGTTCGTCGAGAAGTTCCGCGCCGGCGCCGAGTTCGTGATGGGCTCGCGGTTCCGCGGCTACATCGAGCCCGGGTCGATGCCGCCGCTGCATCGCTACCTCGGCACGCCGATCACGACGTGGATCTTGAACGTGATCTTCGGAAGCAAGTTCTCCGACATCCACTGCGGCATGCGCGGGATCTCGACGGCCGCGCTCGAGCGCATGAACCTGCGCTCGCAGTCGTGGGAGTACGCCTCCGAGATGGTGCTGAAGTCGGTCCACATGAAGCTCGCGACCGAGGAGGTGCCGATCCGGTTCCTCAAGGATCGCGAGGGCCGGCTCAGCCACCACAAGCGCTCGGGCTGGTTCTCGCCGTTTCACGCGGCGTGGATCAACCTGCGCGCGATGTTCGTCTACGGCGCCGACTTCTTCCTGTACCGGCCCGGGTTCTTGATGCTGTTCCTCGGGCTGTTGCTCGTGCTGCCGCTGTCGGCCGGCGCGTTGACGGTCGGCCCGATCACGTTCTCGCTGTACTGGATGCTGCTCGGCGTCACGCTCGGGACGCTCGGCCTGCAGTGCGTGTACCTCGGCGTGATCGCGCAGGTGTTCTTCGACTACTCCGGGGAGCGCACACGTGTCTGGTTTTCACGGTTTCCCTACACGCGCACCGTCGGGATCGCGGCGGCGCTGTTCCTCGCCGGCCTGGTGCTGACGACGACGTTGATCGTGGCGTACGTGCGCCACCACTTTCGCCTCGAGGACGGCGATCTGCTCAACCACCTCGGCGTGACCGGGCTGTTCCTGCTGATCGCCGGGTTCACGACGTTCACGTTCACGCTGATCCTGCACTCGACCGCGGTCGTGGTCTGGCGTCGCTGAACGGCTGATCCGGCCGTGGGCTCGTGATATGACCGGCGCGTGAGATCCTTCGTCATCGGCGGCGCCGGGTTCATCGGCAGCCACCTCGTCGATCAGCTGGTCGAGCGCGGCCCGGTCACCGTCTACGACAACATGACGGTCGGCAAGCGCGCGTTCATCGCCGGCCCGCTCGCGAGCGGCAAGGCGACGCTCGTCGAGGCGGACGCGCTGGATCTGCCGAAGCTGACCGAGGCGATCAAGGGCCACGACGTGGTGTTTCACCTCGCCGCGAACCCCGAGGCGCGCTGGGGCCTCGAGCGCACCCGGCTCGACCTCGAGCAAGGCACGATCGCGTTGTACAACTGCCTCGAGGCGATGCGGCTCGGCGGCGTCCCCAAGCTCGTGTTCTCGTCGAGCGGCACGGTGTACGGCAACGTCACCAAGCCATGCGCGGAGGGCGATCTCGGCAGCCTGCCGATCTCGTTGTACGGCGCGAGCAAGTTCGCGGGCGAGGCGATGATCGCCGCGTTCGTCGAGTGCTTCGGGCTCGAGGGCTTCATCTGCCGGTTCGGCAACGTGGTCGGTGATCGGGGCACGCACGGCGCGATCCTCGACTTCTGCAGGAAGCTCCAGGCCCACCCCGAGTACCTCGACGTGCTCGGCGATGGCCGCCAGGCCAAGCCCTACCTCCACGTCAACGATTGCGTCGCGGGCCTGCTGTTCGTGCTCGAGCACGCCAAGGGCGAGAAGCCGGCGATCTATAACCTCGCGCCGCCCGATACGACCTCGGTGCGCCGGATCGCGGAAATGTGCGTCGCCGCCTCGCCGAACCCGAACGCGCGGATCGAGTTCGGGGTGACCGCGCAGGGCTGGCCGGGCGATGTCCCGACCTCGGTGATCGTGCCCGAGAAGCTCGCGAAGCTCGGCTTCCGCGTACGCCACACCTCCGATGCTGCGGTCGCGATCGCGGTGCGCGAGGTCGCGGGCGAAGTGTTCGGCGCGCGAGCGTAGCGTGCCCGACCGGCTCGCGAGCTGGGCGACGCGGCGATCGTTCAAGGTCGCGGTCGCCACCGCGTTCGCGCTCGCCCACCTGCTCGTGATCTGGCGCGCCGGCGAGTCACGGCTCCACCTGCCGTTCGACAGCCAGCCCGGCCTCCACCTCGCGTTTGCCGATCCGCACGCGAACTCGCTCGGCGCGATCCCGCGCCAACCGGCTGGCTGGTCGCGGCTGATCGTGTCGCGGTTCGATAGCCAGCACTACATCGGCTTCGCGTTGCGCGGGCTATCGGCGTGCCCGACCGATCCGAGCCAGGCCAGGCACGGCTGGGGCTACCTCGCGTGCGGGCTCGGCTGGTTGCCGGCCTACGGCGTCGCCGGCGGGCTGGTCAGCGATGCGACCGGGCTCGAGCCCGATGTCGCGCTCGTCCTGATCTCGGTCGTGTGCGCGATCCTCATCAACTGGCTGTGGATCTGCCCGACGATGATTCGCCGGCTCGGTCTGTTCGAGGCGTACATGGTGCTGATCGCGTGGAACTGCTACGCGGGCGCGTGGAACCTGGTCGTGCCGACTACCGAGCCGGTCGTGCTCGCGCTCGCGGTCGGTGGCTTCGTCGCGCTCGCGAACGAGCGCTGGGTGTGGTCCGGCGTGTTGATCGGCGCGTGCACCGCGCTGCGCATCCCGACCGCGTCGTACGCGTTCGCGCTCGGCTGTGCGCTGCTCTACGCGGCGTGGCAGCGCTATCGCGCGAGCACGCCGCAGTGGTGGCGCCCGCTGGTCGCGGTGCCGCTATGCGGCTGGGGCCAGTTCGCGACGATGGCGGTGTTCCAGGCCAAGCTCGGCAACTGGCACGCGTTCTTCGACGCGCGGTTCGCGTTCGGCGATCACAATCGGCTCGATCGGCTATTCGACATCACCTACTTCGTGCGCGGCTTCCAGTCGCAGTGCGCCGACATGGTGATCTACCTCGGCCTGATCGCGATCATGCTGCTGACCTGGCGGCCGGTGCTCGCGCGGTTCGGCAAGACCGAGCGGATGTTCATCGTGGTCGCGAGCGTGATCACGACCGTGCTCGCCGTCGCCGCGGCGTTCCAGTACTGGGGCCTGACCCGCTACATGATGCTGTGCCCGCTGCCGTTCCTGTGCATGGGCCAGCTCGCGCGCCGGCACCGCGCGGCGTTCGTGCTGTGGCTCGTCGTGAGCTCGGCGGTCTACTGGAACTTCGAGCTGTGCAGCTACATCACGCAGGGCAACCCAGCGGCGTGCCCCTGCCTGGGCCGGCTCGAGCTCAGCATGCCGTGGTGACCCTGCCGGAATGAACCGATTGATGTATGGTGCGCGCCGTGCCGGCGTTCCCGCTCGACGTTCAAGAAACGGCGTACAGCTACCTCGAGCGGCCCAACGTCGTGTTGACGAGCCTGCTCGACGACCACGTGCTGGCGGCCAAGCCCCATGCGCGCGTGCTCGATATCGGCTGCGGCTGCGGTGCGAACGCCGCCGAGATCCGCAGGATGGCGCCCGGCGCGCACCTCGTCGGGATCGAGCCGAGCTCGTCCGCGGCCGCGATCGCGCGCGGCCAGGGCTTCGACGAGGTCCACGAGACCGACGCGCTGAGCTGGCTCCACGCCAGCCACGCGGCGCCGTTCGACGCGGTCGTGCTATCCGACGTGCTCGAGCACATCGCCGATCCGGTCGCGATGCTGCGCGAGCTGTCGCGCGCCGAGGCGCTGCGCGGCGCGACCTGGGTGATCTCGGTCCCCAACTACGCGGTCTGGTACAACCGCGTGCGCACGCTGCTCGGCAAGTTCAGCTACCAGTGGTCGGGCTTGTTCGACCGCACCCACCTGCGGTTCTTCACGCGCCGCTCGATCCACGAGCTGTTCGAGTACCTCGGGTTCGAGGTGATCGCGGATCGCGCGACCCCGGCGCTCGCCCAGTCCGCCGCGCCGCTGTTGCGCCGGCTGTTCGAGTCCGACCTCGCCGAGGGCAAGCACCTCGCGCTCGAGGACTCGAAGTCGTACCGGCTCTATAACAAGGCCGTGCAGCCGATCGAGATCAAGGTGTGCCAGCTGTGGCCCGAGTTGCTCGGGTTTCAGATCGTCTCGGTCGTTCGCCTGACGAGCCTGACGAGGATGACGACGCCATGAAGCTCAATCCCTTCGCTCGCGTGTTCGATCACTACCACCGCACGAACCCGGCGACCCGCCACGAGCGGATCGCGGCGACGCTCGCGAAGCACATCGAGCGCGCCGACTCGCTGCTCGACGTCGGCTGCGGCAACGGCGAGCTGACCCAGAAGCTCGCCGGCATGATCGGCGCGACCCGGATGGCCGGCGTCGATGTCGTGCCACGGCCCGAGAGCTATATCGACGTCGAGCTCTACGACGGCACGACGCTGCCGTTCGCCGATGGCTCGTTCGAGGCCGTGATCATCGTCGACGTGCTCCACCACTGCAAGGACCCCACCGCGGTGCTCGCCGAGTGCGTGCGCGTCGCCAAGCGCGTCGTCGCGGTCAAGGATCACTTCTCGTTCGGCGCGCTCAGCCACCAGACGCTGTACTGGATGGATCGGTTCGGCAACGCCAAGGACTCGATCCACGTCGAGGGCACGTACTTCACGCCGCCCCAGTGGATCGAGATGATCACCGCGGCGAGGTCACGGATCACCGCGCTCGACTGGCCGATCAAGATGCACGACCTGCCGTGGCGCGCGATCGCGTGGCCCGAGCTGCAGTTCTCCGCGAAGCTCGAGCCGCTGCGCTAGCCGCCGAGCGGGATCGCGAGCTCGATCCGGCCGAGCGCGTGACACGTCCCGATGTCGCCCTGCGCGAGGTAGCCGCACAGGTCGACGTGCCAGTAGAACGCGAGGCTGAGCACACACCACAGCACGAACAGGATCGGGTAGCGCCGCGCCATCACGCCGAGCCCGAAGAACACGAGCAGGCACGACAACAGCATCCGGGTCTGGCCCCAGTAGTGCGGCGGGGTGACGACGGCGAGCACGATCGCGAGGGCGCTCGCGACGATCGCGTAGGTGGCCTCGGGCGCGGACAGGCGCTTGACGACCTCGCGCGCGGTCAACGCGACGATCGCGAAGGTCGCGATCAGCATCGCGCCGTCCATGTCCTGGCCGGCGAGCCCCCTCATGTAATAGGCGACCTGGACCAGGCGGTGCCATTGGTAGGTCGCGCCGAACGCGTGGCGCGCGCGCAGGTACGCGCTCCAGTCGCCGACTGAAACTTGCAGCACGACCAGCGTGACGAGCTGGCCCCACGCGCACAGCGGCACGGCGACGAGCGGCCGCCACCAGCCCGTGCGCTGCTCGGCTGCGCCGCGCCGCCTGCGATTCGCGGCGACGCCGAGCGCAGCCGCGAGCGCGATCGCGAACACCATGCTCGACGGCTGCAGCGCGGTCGCCGCGCCGACCAGCCCGGCCGCGAGCAGCCAGCGCTCCTCGGCGAGCGCGATGAAGCCGGCGAGCCCGAGCGCGAGCGTCGCGCCCTCGCTATACGGCGTGACCAGGTAGAACGCGGCCGGGAACGCGTTGAATGCGATCAGCGCGCCCCACGCGGCGCCACGGCCGAACCGCTTGACGATCACCGGCCCGGTCCACAGCACGTTCAGCGCGAGCGCCGCGATGATCGCGAGCACCAGCAGCGCCTTGTCACTCGCGAGCGTCGTGGCGGTGGCGACCGCGCCACCCGCGGTGCCCCACGCGGGCAACCAGCCGAGGCCGCAGTCGAGGTACGCGCTATCGGGCGCGCTCGGGTCGGTCGGGCACGCCGACAGGCCGCGCTCCGCGGTGGCGATATAGTGCTGCGCGTCGAACCGCGACACCGCGAGCCGCGACCAGTAGTACGGCTGGCGCGGCGTGCCGAGCGCCGGCGCATCGGGATCCGAGAAGTACGGCGCCGTATCCGGGGCGCTATCGAACGGCAGATGGAGCCGCGAGTGCGCGCCGCGCGCGAACACCGCGAGGTGGAGACAGACCAGCGCGGTCGCGGCGGCGAGGCGCACCGGCAGGGTCGCGGCCAGACGCCCAACTCGGGCCGCGAGGGCGCGGCGGAGCTGGGTCAGGTCCGGAAACACGGGTCGCTTGTATCACGCGTATCACCCGCATCAGCCGGCTCAGGCACGCCGCGACCGCTCCCCGAGCTGCAGCACGCCGCCGAACGCGCCGACCAGCAAGTGGGCGAGCCAGAGCGCGAGCGATGCCGCGACCGCGTCGGACTGGGGCATGTGGAACAGGCTCGCGCCGAGCGCGATATACACGGCCTCGCGCGCGCCCGCGCCGCCGACCGTGATCGGCAGGAACGTGGTCGCGGCCGCGAGCGGCACGATCAACAGCGATGCGCCGAGCCCGACCGCGGGGTCGACCGCGTGGAGCAGCACGAATCCGGCGAGCGCGACCAGCGCCTGGGTCACCACGGAGTAGACCACCGCGACCACGAACGCGACCGTCGAGGTCAGCGCCGGCACGCGCTCGGCGATCACGCGCAGCTTGCCGGGCAGGTACGGCGCGAGCCGCCGCGCGAACGGCAGCGCGAGCACCAGCACGAGCGAGCCCGCGATGCCGAGCGCGCTCCAGATCCACAGCGAGCCGGTCTCGATGTCGTGGCCCGCGACGCCGAGCCCGATCGCGAGCAACAGGAACACGCCGAACAGCCCGAGCGCACGCTCGACGAGCACGACCGCGAGCCCGGCCGTCGCGCCGCGCTCGCCGAACACGTCGCGCGTGACCACGCCGCGCACGACATCGCCCGCGACCGCGCCCGGCAGGTAGTTGTTGTAGAAGAACGAGATGAAGTAGAGCACCGACGCGCGCGCCAGCGACGGCCGGTGGTTCGCCCCGTACGCGACCAGCAGCGCCCGCCAGCGCGCCGCGCCGGCGACGACGTTGAGCGCGACCAGGCCGACCGCGAGCACGATCGCGCCCAGCGAGATCCGCGAGAACGCCGCGCTCGCCCTGGCGAAGTCGACGACGTGGAGGATGTACGCGATGCCCGCGGCGGTCCCACCCCAGCGCAACAGCCAGCCCCACCGCTGCCAGGGCGTGCGCGCGGGCTCCATTCGCTACGCCACGCCCGTCGACAGCTCTGCACGACGCCGGCGCGCGGCCGTCACGTCGGATCACTCACGAGCGTGGTTTCGCTGTCGAGCGCGCCTTGCAACCGGCGCGTGCCGCCCTCGTGGTAGAGCCCCCACCCGCCGGTGAGGAGCTGGAGCACGACCTGGACGGTGTACAGGAGGAACACGTACGCCGCGCCCGGGCCGTTGACGATCGCGGTGGGGAAGTACATCGTCAAGCCGCAGTAGATGCCGACCTGAAACACGCCGAGCAGCCCCGGTGGGCCGGGGATCAAGATCATGCAGCTCAGCATGCCCATCAGCGTGCACGCTTCGCCGAAGGTGATCGCCGATCCATCGCCGTGGACGACGCCGCACGCGTAGGCGAGCAGCCACATGCCGATCGCGTTACAGCCCCAGTAGATCGCGGTCTCGAACAGAAAGCCGAGGAAATCCCGGCCGCGGCGGAACACGTGCAGCCCATCGGCGAGGCGCGCGGCGAACCCGGCGAGCTTGCCGGCGAGCGGCTTGGACACCAGGCCGATCACGATCTCGGTCGTTCGCACGGCCCAGCCGCGCGCGAAGTAGAACACCGCGATCGTGGTGAACGCGACCGTGAACAACCCCAGCATCGCGAAGCCGAGCATGCGGACGTGCGCGACGCTGATGTCGAGGCCGACGACCTTATCGGGGAGCGGGTGCAGGGTCGGCACGGCGAGCAAGGCGATCGCGAGCACGATCGAGACGAACAGACCGTCGATCACGCGCTCGGCGACGATCGAGCTGGTCGCCGCCGTCATCGTCAGCACCGGCTGGCCCGGCCGCACGTCCTCGGGGCGCGTGCGCAGCATGTACGGCCGCGCGAGCTCGCCGAGCCGGAACGGCAGCAGCAGGATCGCCATGAACCCGACGCACGACACCGCGAACAGCCGGCGCTTGGGAACCTCGATGATCTGGCGCAGCAGGAACCGCCAGCGCACGCTGCGGAACCACGTCATCGTCAGGACCAGTGGGACGTACAGCGCGAGCGCGGCGAAGTGCACGGTGCCGAAGTCGCGCCTGTTGGGGACCATCTTGAGCCCGCCGGCGTGGACCGTGTAGAGCACGCCCGCGGTGATCAACACCGAGGCCACGAGCTTCACGGCGTGACGGCGGACAAACCCGGGCATGGGCGGGGTTAATAACACGCAGCGCCGGTAGAGGAGGTGGTAAGGAACTGCCCACGAAGCCCGGATCGGCGGCGGGCCGGTTGGTTGAGGCTGATTTTCCCGGCACATGTGATATCCCCGCGCCATGTCGGACACGGTTCGCCTCGAGTTCACGCCCACGCCCGCGGTGGTCGCGGCGCGGTCGCACAACCGCTACGTGGTGTGCCCGGCGTGTCAGCGCGACGTCCCGAGGTACCTGTTTCATCGCGCCGGCGTGCGCTTCGTGCGCTGCGCGAATTGCGACGCGGTGTACGTCAACCCGGCCCGCGAGCAACCGATCAACAACTTCGATATCGCGAAGCTCCAGACGTTCTCGAACCCGCGCGACCGCGAGCTCATGGTCTCCGATATGGAGGCGTTGCTCGCCCATGTCGCCGCCGATCACGAACACCTGACCGGCACGCCGCTGCG
>JBDTEH010000098.1:0-12828 GCA_039922635.1 Kofleriaceae bacterium
CGGTCGTGCTCGAGCTCAAGGCGAGGTTCGACGAGGAAGCGAACATCAAGTGGGCGACGCGGATGGAGCGCGCCGGCATCCACGTCACCTACGGCGTCGTCGGGCTCAAGACCCACACCAAGATCACGCTGGTCGTGCGCAACGACTACGACGGCCTCCGCCGCTACGCGCACATCGCGACCGGCAACTACCACGCCGGCACCGCGCGGCTGTACACCGACCTCGGCCTGTTCACGTGCGACGACGCGATCGGCCGCGACCTCACCGAGTTGTTCAACTACCTGACCACCGGCTACAAGCCGCGCCGCAAGTACCAGAAGCTGCTGGTCGCCCCCAAGCAGCTCAAGCAGGCGCTGCTCGAGAAGATCGAGCGCGAGATCGCGAATGTCGGCGCCGGCGAGCGCGGCCACATCCAGTGGAAGCTCAACGCGCTCGAGGACGTCGACATCGTGCGCGCGCTGTATCGCGCCTCCCAGCGCGGCGTGACGATCGATCTGATCGTGCGCGATACCTGCCGGCTCCGGCCCGGGCTCGACGGCGTGTCCTCGTCGGTCAAGGTGCTGAGCATCCTCGGCCGCTTCCTCGAGCACGAGCGGATCTACTACTTCCACAACGCGGGGCGCGCCGAGTACTACATCGGCTCGGCGGACGCGATGCAGCGCAACCTCGAGAAGCGGGTCGAGGTGTTGTGCCCGATCGAGGACCCGCGGCTCCAGACCGAGCTGCGCTTCATCCTCGATACCGAGCTCAGCGATCAGCGCGGCGCGTGGGACATGCAGTCCGATGGCAGCTACGTCCAGCGCACCGGCACCGGCGCGAAGCACAGCCAGGTCCAGCTGATCGAGCGCACCGAGCGCCGCCTCAAGGAGGCGACCCGGCTGCGCCGCCGCAAGATCCAGACGGTCTCGCGCAAGCGGCGCTAGGCCCTGCGCGCGAGCCTCGCCGTTCAGACACCTGATAGCAGCCTGGTTGGCGAGGCGCGGTGTGCGCCGAACCACGTTACAGTCTGCCGATGGCCACCGCAGTCTCTCCCGGCATCGCGTACGGCGGCGGTGGCGGCGGTGGCGGCGGCAGTGGCGGTGGCGGCGGTGGCGGTGGCGGTGGCGGCGGTGGCGGTGGCGGTGGCGACGGTGCCGCCAAGGGAGCGGCGACGAGCCCGCACGGCAAGCAAGCGGTGACGCCGCCGCCCGAGAAGTTCGACCTGCGCAACTACCTCGGCGTGTTCCGCTATATCCGGCGCGCGATCGCGCTGGTGTGGTCGACGAACCGCGCGCTCACGCTCGGGCTCGCGATCGGCAGCCTGATCGGCGGCATCTTGCCGGTTGGCATCGCGTGGGTCACGAAGCGACTGATCAACGCGATCTACATCGCGCTGCAAGCGTCGAGTCACGATCACCACGACGCGATGGTGTGGGTTGGCGCGGAGCTCGCGCTGGTCGTCGCGGCGGCGTTGTCCCAGCGCACGCTCGGGATCTTTCGCTCGCTGCTGCGCCAGCAGCTCGGCCAGAAGATCAACGTCGAGATCCTCGACAAGGCGCTGACGCTCGAGCTGACCCAGTTCGAGGACAGCGAGCTCTACGACAAGCTGACGCGCGCACGGCGCGAGGCGTCGTCGCGGCCGCTCTCGCTCGTGTCGCAGGCGTTCGAGCTCGGCCAGAGCATGGTCGCGCTGATCGGCTACGCCTACCTGCTCGCGCAGTTCTCGCCGATCGCGCTCGCGGTGCTCGTCGCCGCGGCGATCCCACCGTTCATCTCCGAGCTCAAGTTCTCGCGCGATGGGTTCCGGCTGTCGCGCTGGCGCACGCCCGAGGCGCGCGAGCAGATGTACGTCGAGATGGTCATCGCGCAGGATGCCTACGCGAAGGAGGTCAAGCTGTTCGGCCTCGGCCCGCGTTTCCTCGATCGCTACCGCGCGATCTTCGAGAAGATCTACGCCGGCGATCGCCACATCGCGATCAACCGGGGCCTGTGGGCGCTCGGTCTCGGCACCGTCGGCCAGCTCGCGTTCTACGGAATGTACCTGTGGATCGCGTTCGCGACGATCGACAACCAGATCTCGTTCGGCAGCATGACGATGTACGTGCTCGTCTTCAAGCAGGCGCAGTCCGCGCTGTCGAGCGCACTCGGCGACGTCGGCGGCATGTACGAGGACAACCTGTACATGTCGAACCTCTACGAGTTCCTCGACACACCGACGATCACGACGAGCGGCGACGCGACCACGGGCCCGACCCCCGGCGACGGCGTGCGCTTCGAGAACGTCACGTTCGAGTATCCGGGCTCGAACGAGCGAGCCGTCGACAACCTCTCCTTGCACATCAAGCCGGGCAGCAAGCTCGCGATCGTCGGCGAAAACGGCTCGGGCAAGACCACGCTGATCAAGCTGCTCACCCGGCTCTACGAACCGACCGCCGGCAAGATCACGCTCGACGGGCTCGACCTCCGCGAATGGGACCGCTCCACGCTCCACCGCCGGATCGGCGTCATCTTCCAGGACTTCGTGCGCTATCAGCTCAAGGTCGGCGAGAACATCGGCGCCGGCGACGACCGCGCGTACGACGACCGCGAGCGCTGGGACGATGCAGCCGAACGCGGGCTCGCGAAGCCGTTCATCGACGGCATGCCGTCGCGGTTCGACACCCAGCTCGGCAAGTGGTTCAAGGACGGCCGCGAGCTGTCGCTCGGCCAATGGCAGAAGATCGCGCTCGCGCGCTCGTTCATGCGCCAGGACGCCGACATCCTCGTGCTCGACGAGCCGACCGCGTCGATGGACGCCGAGGCCGAGGTCAAGATCTTCGAGCGGTTCCGCGAGCTGACCGACGATCGGATCGCGATCGTGATCTCGCACCGGTTCTCGACCGTGCGCATGGCCGATCAGATCATCGTGCTCGACCATGGCCGCGTGATCGAGCGCGGCTCCCACGACTCGCTGGTCGCCGAGAAGGGCCGCTATGCTCAGCTGTTCAACCTGCAGGCGCAGGGCTATAGGTGACCGCCCGCCCATGGAGATCATCGAGACCACCAACGTGCCGATCAAGGCCTGGATCGAAGGCCTCGGCGTCGAGGACAAGGCCAGGCAGCAGCTGATCCACACGGCGTCGCTGCCGATCATCTTTCATCACGTCGCGGTGATGCCCGACGTTCACTTCGGGATGGGCGCGACGGTCGGTAGCGTCGTGCCGACCGAAGGCGCGATCATCCCGGCGGCCGTGGGCGTCGATATCGGCTGCGGCATGGTCGCGGTGCAGACCGATCTGCCGGCGGCCCAGCTGCCGGACTCGCTGGCGCGGCTGCGCTCCCAGCTCGAGAAGGCGGTGCCCCATGGCCGCACCGCGAACGGCGGCAAGGGCGACCGCGGCGCCTGGGGCAAGCTGCCCGCGACGACCGAGCGCGCGTGGAAGACGCTCGGCAAGGACTTCGAGCGGATCCTCGCGAACCACCCGAAGATCCGCGGCGGCAACGACGTCAACCACCTCGGCACGCTCGGCACCGGCAACCACTTCATCGAGGTCTGCCTCGACCAGACCGATCACGTGTGGTTCATGCTGCACTCCGGCTCGCGCGGGGTCGGTAATCGGATCGGCCAGTACTTCATCGAGCTCGCGAAGGGCGATATGAAGCACCACGTGCGCAACCTCCCCGATCAGGACCTCGCCTACCTGCGCGAGGGCACGAGCTACTTCGACGACTACGTCGAGGCGGTCGGCTGGGCCCAGCGCTACGCGCTGACGAACCGCACGCTGATGATGGACGCGGTGCTCGCGGCGGCCAGGAAGGAGCTGCCGCGGTTCACGCTCGGCGAGCACGCGATCAACTGCCACCACAACTACGTCGCGCGCGAGCACCACTTCGGCCACGACGTGTTCGTGACCCGCAAGGGCGCGGTGCGCGCCGGCGCCGGTGACCTCGGCATCATCCCGGGCTCGATGGGCGCGCGTAGCTTCATTGTGCGCGGCAAGGGCAACCCGGAGTCGTTCTGCTCGTGCAGCCACGGCGCCGGGCGCGCGATGTCGCGCGGCGAGGCCAAGCGGCGGTTCACCGTCGAGGATCACGAGAAGGCGACCGAGGGCATCGAGTGCCGCAAGGACGCCGGCGTGATCGACGAGACCCCGATGGCGTACAAGCCGATCGACAAGGTCATGGCGGCGCAGGCCGACCTCGTCGAGATCGTCCACGAGCTGCGCCAGGTCGTGTGCGTGAAGGGATGAGGCTACCGGTCGATATCGACGGCTCGCGCGGCGAGGGCGGCGGTCAGATCCTGCGCACCGCGCTCGCGCTCGCGATCATCACGAAGCGCAAGCTGCGGATCAAGCGGATCCGCGCGGGCCGCAAGCAGCCGGGGTTACAGCCACAGCACCTCGCGTGCGTGAAGGCGGCGGCGCGGCTGTGCCACGGCCGCGCGACCGCGCCGGGCGGAGGTGAGCTCGAGCCCGGGATGCAGGAGCTCGAGCTCGTCCCCGGCGCCGAGCAGGCGAGCGTGCTCGAGCTCGACATCGGCACCGCGGGCTCGACGACGCTGTTGATCCAGACCGTGCTCGTGCCGGCGCTCGCGAGCGGCAAGCCGCTCCGCCTCGAGGTCACCGGTGGCACCCACAACCCGCTCGCCCCGCCGTTCGAGTTCCTCGACCGCGTGTTCGTACCGCACCTCCGTGCGATGGGGGCCGCCGTCACGCTGACGCTGGTCAAGCACGGCTTCCTGCCCAGGGGCGGCGGCAAGATCGTCGTCGAGATCGAGCCTTCGCAGCTGCATCCGATCGAGATCGTGTCGG
Organism: Kofleriaceae bacterium; assembly: GCA_039922635.1. Taxonomy (GTDB): domain Bacteria; phylum Myxococcota_A; class Polyangia; order Haliangiales; family Haliangiaceae; genus JABFXX01. Next base: position 4,770 of record JBDTEH010000098.1, read on the forward strand.
CCGGCGAGGTCGTCGCGCGGCGCGTGACCGCGATCGTCGCCGGGTTGCCGCGCCACATCGCCGAGCGCGAGATCGCGTGCGCGCAGGAGCGGATGAAGGATCCGGCGTGCGAGATCCGCGAGTTCGCGAAGGACGGCCCGCACAACCTGTTCATGGCGGAGGTCGAGCTCGCGAGCGGCGGCCGCGAGCTCGCGACCTCCCATGGCCGCAAGGGCTATCCCGCCGAGGATGTCGCCGACGACGCGCTCGACGCGCTCGAGGACTTTGTCGAGGCCGCCGTCCCGGTCGGCATGCACCTCGCGGATCAGCTGCTGTTGCCGCTCGCGGTCGCCGGTGGCGGGCGGTTCCGCTGCGACGAGCTGTCGCTGCACGCGACGACCAACATCGACACCATCGGTGCGTTCCTCGACGTCCCGATCCGGACCGAAAAGCACGGCGGCGGCGTCGACGTGATCGTCGGCGGCTAGCTCAGGTCCCGATTCAGCGGAGCGCCGAGATCGCGAGCCACACCCAGCCGGCCAGGAACGCGAGCCCGCCGAGCGGCGTGATCGCGCCGAGCACCTTCACGTCGGTGAGCGCGAGCGCGTACAGGCTGCCGGAGAACAGCACGATGCCGGCCTGGAACAGCCAGCCCGACAACCGGGCGCCCGCGACGCCACCTACGAGCACCGCGCACAGCACGATCGCGAGCGCGTGATACATCTGGTAGCGCGCGCCGGTCTCGAACACCGCGAGCGCCTTGTCGGTCAGCCGCGCCTTGAGCGCGTGGGCGCCGAACGCGCCGGCGGCGACCGCGATCGCGCCGTCGATCGCACCGGCCGCGAGCAGTGCCCTGTTCATGACCGCTCCCAGGGCGGTGGGCTGAGCGACTTCGCGAGGTGATCGAGGAACAGCGCGAGCCGGGGCGGCAGGTTGTGGCGCGCGGGATAGACCGCGTGGACCTCGGTCAACCGCGTGCGCCACGCGGGGAGCACGCGGACGAGCCGGCCGGTCGCGAGGTCCTCCGCGATCATGAACTCGGAGAGCAGCGCGACGCCGCCACCCGCGAGGGCGACATCGCGCACGGCGCCGTAGTTGTTGCTGGCGAACCGCGCCGGGCGGCCGAACTCGTAGGTCTGCTCGCCGTCGTACAGCGTCCACGCGTTCATCGCCGGCGTCGGCGTGAACAGCACGTGCTCCGCGGCATCGAGGTCGTCGATCGACGCGAGCGGGGTGTTCGCGGCATACGTGGGGGACGCGGCGAGCACGAGCGAGAGCGTGCACAGCCGGCGCGCGATCAGGGTCGATTCGGGCATCGGGCCGAACCGCACGGCGACGTCGAAGCCGTCCTCGATCAGATCGACCACCTGATCGGAGGCCTCGAGCTCGATGTTGATCTCCGGGTGCTGCGCGAGGAAGCTCGCGACGATGTCACCGAGCCAGCGCGTCGAAAAGTCGACCGTGGCCGAGAGCCGCAGCCGGCCGCGCGGCGTCGCCTGCAGGTCGGTGACGAGGTTCTCGGCTTCGAGGACATCGTGGACGATGTCCTTGCAGCGCTGGTAGTACATCTCGCCGATCTCGGTGAGGGCGAGCTTGCGCGTGGTGCGCTGCACGAGCCGAACCCCGAGCCGCTCTTCGAGCTGGGCCAGCTTGCGGCTGACCGTGGACTTCGGCAGGCCGAGCGCCTCCGCGGCACCGGTAAAGCTCTTGGTTTCGGCCACCTTCGTGAACACGACGATGTCGTTGAGGTCCATGACCGCTATGCTCGCTTCGAGTGTCCCGATACCACGAGCTAGTGGCCAAGATCGATGGCTTCTTCGCACGAGTCACCGCGCGCCACGGCGACGACATGCAATGCGGCTCGGGCTGCTCGGATTGTTGCCACGTCCGGTTGTCGGTGACCCGCGCCGAGGCCGAGCCGATCCGGGCCCTGGTCGCCGCGATGGCGCCGGACCGGCGCGCGGCGCTGGCGTCCGAGACCTCGCGGGAGCTGGGGGAGCTGGGGGAGCTGGGGGAGGTGTGCGCCGCCCTGGGGCGCGATGGGCGGTGTCGGATCTACGAGGCGCGCCCGGTGATCTGTCGCACGCACGGCGCCCCGATCCGGATGACGCGGAGGTCGCTGCCGGTGATCGAGTCGTGCTTCCGCAACTTCGGTTCGACCACGCCCGACCCCGACTGCGTGCTCGATCAGACCACGCTGTCCGCGCTGACCTTGGCGGTCGACCGCGAGGCCGGTGGCGACGGATCTCGCATCGAGCTCGCCGAGCTACTCGCCGAGCTGACCGCCATTTGCTAGGGTCCGCCGCGATGTCGTACGTCGAGCTCGATCACCCGCGGTTCACCAAGGCCGAGCTCGACGTGTTCACCCGTCGCGTCGTCGCCGATTGCTTCGAGCACACCTGCAAGATGCACGAGACCGGCGAGGTCAAGCTCGAGGCGTGTTGCCAGTACGGCTGCGACGTCGACCTGTTCGAGAGGGACGCGATCCTCGCGCGCGCGGACCAGATCCGGCCGGTGCTGCGCGCGGAGGTCCAGGGCCTGCCGTGGTTCGACGAGAGCGAGCCCGAGCACGATCCCGACGTGCCGTCGGGGACGGTCGTGCGCACCGCGGTCCATCAGGACGGCTGCTTGTTCCTCGCCCATGATCGCCGAGGCTGTGCGATCCATCGCGCGTCGCTCGAGCAGGGCTGGGACTTTCACGGCGTGAAGCCTTCGATCTGCCGGCTGTTCCCGCTGTCGTACGGCGAGGGCGCGATCGTCGTGTCGGACGACTATCATGACTACTCGTGCGCGTACGTCGAGGATGCGCCGACGCTCTATCGCGTCGCGCGCGACACGATCGGCGCTTTGTTCGGCGCGGAGCTGGTCGCGGCGATGGACGCGGCCGAGGCCAAGCTCGCCGCACGCAAGCTGCCGATCAGCCGCTGAGCTCACCCGCCGGTGCACGGAGGATGACGGCGTGCGAGGGCTCGAACGCGGTGTCGGTTCGTGCCCGCGGCGGCGGAGTCAGGGGCGCTGCTGGGCGACCTTCTTGGCGTAGCCCTTGAGCTCGGGGGTCGGATCCACCGCGCTGCGGATCCGTACGATCGATCCCGGCGCCTCGACGACCCCGGCCGCCATCGTCCAGCCCGGCGGGACCTGCGGATCGCTCCAGAAATATAGCCAGCGCGCGTCGCGCGGCGCGAGGTTGACGCATCCATGGCTGCGCGGCCTGCCGAACCCGTCGTGCCAGTACGCGGTGTGCAGCGCGAGGCCGTTCTCCGGCGAGAAGAACTGCGTCCACGGCACGGTCGCGACCGAATACGGATCCTCGCCGTTGAGGCCCTTCATGTCGGCCTCGGACTCCTTCATCCACATCCGGTAGATGCCGGGCTCGGTCGGCGTGTCCTTGGCCCCCGTGCTCACCATCGTCGCGTAGACCGCCTCGTCGCCCTCGAACGCGACCAGGATCTGGGTGTCGAGATCGACGTCGATCCAGCGTTCGTGCGGACCGAGCCCGGCCGGCGGCGCGGTCGGCTGGAACACGCGGACGTCGAGCGCCGATAGCCATTCGCCCGGGGCGATCCGATAGGCGCTCGGCTTGCCGTGGAGATCCGTCGCGACCTCGAGGATCGGCACGAGCGTACGCTGGCGGATCTGCCGCACCGCACCGGCACCGGTCGACTTCGCGGTCACCCACGCGACCTGCCCGCCCCCGCGCGGCCACGCGAACGCGATCGGCACGGCCAGCCCGGTATCGTCCCCGAGCCGCGCGCCGCTGAACCGCGACGGTTGGTGCTTCGAGATCGCGGATGCGAGCACGTACTGGTTGTCCTTCTGCGCGATCTTCCAGTAGGTCTTGCCGCCGACGTCGAGCACGTCGTACTGGCGCACGTTGAGCGAGCCGATGATCGGCGCGTCCTCGATCATCGTCGGCATCTTGGCCAGCTTCGCCGCCGGATCGTCGTCATCGAGGTCGTTCGGCGACCGCACCGGGCCGGTTTTCTTGGTCGGCTTCTTGGTCTTTTCGGGCTTCGCGAGCGTGAACGTCACCGAGCCCGGCACGGTCACCTTGCCGTAGATGCCGGGCACGATCTCGCCGCGATCGAGCTGCGGCACCTCCTGGCCGTAGGGCGGCTTGGTCGAGGCCTTGATGTAATCGCCGCAGACCCAGCCGCGCGGCCGGATCTCGACCCAGGGCTTGTCGCAGCCCCGGCCGTGCTGGACCTGGATCCAGCCGACGCGGGTATCGATCGCGACCGTGCCGATCCGCTTCGCGTCATCGGCGGGCTCGAGCCGCACGCCGACGGTGCGAACGAGCTCGAGCGAGTGCGTCCCCTCGGGGAACGGCGGCGGGCCCGCCGGCAACGCGACCTGCGGCGATGCGGTCGGCGAGCGCTGGCCCACCGTGACCTCCGGTGCGCGGTCCTTCTTGCCGGCGCACGAGGCCGCGATCATCGCGACGGCGACCAGGGCAAAGCGCACGCCTGACGAATACCACGAGGCGCGCGGAACTCCAGCGGTGGCCCGCGCCGGGCGCGGACCGTCCCCGGCCTCGGGCAGTTCCTCGGGCAGTTCCTCGGGCAGTTATAGATGCACCACGCGACGCAAATTTCGGTGCGTGAAATCGCCGTGCTACCGTCCCAGACCGATGCGGCTCGGCGAGATGCTGCTGCGCGACGGTCGCCTGACCGAGGCCCAGCTCAAGCAGGCGTTGACCGCCCAGGCCAGGGACGGCGGCCGGCTCGGCACCGTGTTGTTCGAGCACGGCCTCGTCGATCTCGAAGCGTTGACCGTCTACCTCGGCCTCGAGCTCGGCATTCCGATCGCGACCGGCGCGATGCTGGAACGGGCGAAGCGCGCCGCGGTCCGCCTGCTCCAGCCGGCGCAGGCGTTCAAGTTCAAGGTCGTGCCGCTGGTCGTCCAAGATCGCCAGCTGATCGCCGCGGTCGAAGATCCGCACGACTTCGCGACGCTCGAGGCGCTGAGCCATCAGACCGGCTACCGCGTGCTGCCACGGGTCGCGCCCGAGGTCCGGATCTACTACTACATCGAGCGTTACTACGGCGTCGCCCGGCCCGCGCGGTTCGTGAAGTTCGGTGAGACGCCGCGCGGCGACGAGAGTGCCACCGATCCCGCGCTGCCCGCGCCGCCGCTCCCGGGCCTGCCGCCGGTCCCGGCCTCGCCGGTGTCCGCGCCCGGGCCCAAGCCACGGCTGCGCTCGACCAAGCTGGCGCAGCTGTTCGACGACTCCGAGTCGCTCGAGCTCGACGCCGAGGACCTGCTCGAGTCGCTCGACGCCGACGACGCGGCACCGGCCGAGCCCGCGACCACGGTGCTGCCGCATCGCTCGACGAACCCGCCGGTCGTCGCGGAGGTCGACGTGGCGCCGCGCCAGGCGATCGCCGCCGACGACGCGCTCGCCGCACTCGCGACCGTCACGGATCGGGACGCGATGATCGATGCGCTGCTCGGCTACGCGGCGGGTGCGTTTCACGGCGCGGTGCTGTTCACCGTGCGCGACCAGCTCGCGTTCGGCTGGAAGGCGGTCGGCCAGCTCCCCGGCCGCGCCCACGTCGAACACCTCCTGATCCCGCTCGACGCGCCTTCGATCATCCAGACCGCGCTCGCCGCCGAGGCCGGCGTGTTCTCCGGCGAGGTCGCGCCGTCGACGGTGAACAGCTATCTCCACAAGGTGCTCGGCATCGCCGAACCGAAGTTCGAGACCTCCGGTGTGATCATGATCGGCAAGCGCGTCGTCAACGTGCTGTACGGCTACGGCGACGAGCTGACCGCCGACCAGATCGACGAGCTGCGCCAGGTCTGCGCCGTGACCGCCGAGGCCTACGCGCGGCTGATCGCGGTCCGCAAGAAGAAGTAACCGTTCCGCCGGCGAGCCCGAGCGGCCCGAGCGGCCCGAGCGAGCCCGAGCGAATCTAGAGGTGGATCTTGCCTTCGGTGCCGCCGTGGCAGGTGCCGCCGGCGTTGCAGTTGCCTCCAGCCGCGACGAGGCCGCCGATCATCGGGGTGACCTTCGGACACAGCGTCGCGCTGGTGTTCGTCGCGATCTGATTGCCGGGCGCCGGCAGCAGCACCGGATCGATGAAGAAGTTGCCGTCGCTGTCCGCGATCAGCTTCCTGGTCGTGCCGGCCGAGGTGACGAACACCGTCGAGCCCGCGGCGGGCGTCGCTCCATCGGTGTTGTAGACCGTGCCCGCGTAGCTGAACGCGGGCGCGTTCGTGCCGGTCTGGCCATCGAGATGGCAGCCCACCGCGACGCATCCCATGCCCGCGTTCGAGGTCCCTCCCACGATGTGGATGTGCTTGTCGGGAGCGGGCGACACGAGGTCACCGCAATTCGAGCCGGTGCCACTGCCACTACCACTGCCGTTGCCGCCGTCACCGCCGCCCTCGTTGGCGAGGACCGAGCCGACATCGCAGGCCGACGCGAACAGGAGCGAAAAAATGACGAACATTCGAGTCATGGGGCCCCTGTAAATCATCGGGTGTAATGGCGGGGTAATGCAAGGCGGATGACCAATTCGCGCATCCTGCGAAAGGTACGAAGTTCTCGCCGGTTACGTCGTTAATTGCAGCGCCAACCCAGCCAGCGCCGAGACTCCGCACCCCACCGCGAGAACGAGTGTCCCCAGGGGCCCACGCGCCGGGCGTGACCGCAGCCACCACGCGGCCGCCCCGAGGGCGGGAGCGCCGAGCACGACGACCCACGCCGCGAGCGGCACTCCCGGGACCCAGAACCCGTTCCAGCGGGCCTCGAGCACCTGGTTCGGCCACAGCACGAGGACGGCGGGCAGGACCGCGGTCGCGGCGGCCACCGCGGCGAGCGGGCGCGGCAAGCGCGGGGCGACCGCGAGGGCGCACGCGGGGACCAGCCAGATCCACGCGAGCTCCGCGGCCCCCAGCGCGACCAGCGCGGTGCCCAGCGCGACCAGCGGCACGACCGCGGCGACGAGGTAGCGTCGCGCGCCGATCCAGACGAACCGGCGCGCGACCAGGCGGGTGACCAGCCCGAGCACCCCGGCGACCACGAGCGCGGCGCCCACCACGGAGCGCGCGAACGGTGCAAACCCGAGCCGCTCGGGCGCGAGCGCGATCGGCCGATCGGCGAGCACCGCGATCGTCGCGGCGACCGCGACGCACGCCAGTCCTGCGGCGAGCCCGGCACCGCGCGAACGAGCCCTCTGGCCGCCGATCCACAGCGCGCCGAGCCCGAGCCACGCGATCGCGGCGAGCGCGACCTCCAACGCGAGCAACCACCACCGCGGGACGACCGTATCGATCGCGAGCGGCAACCAGAACCCATCGCCCTCGGCGCGCGGCACCGGCGTGGCGACGAGCGCACGGACGAGCCGGCTGATCTCGGCGAGCGCCTCCGGGTCGACGCGCGACGGCGTGTCGCGCGGGCTGTGGTACGCGGTGTCGATCCACAGCCCGTCTTGCCCGCGCTGGTAGAGGTGGAACGCCCGCACACCACGGCGCGTGAACGCCCCGTGGTCCGCGCGCTCGGCCTGCGGCCACCACCGGCTGACCACGCGATGGGGCAGCGGCGCATCGACGATCACGCCGGCGCGCGCCGCGGCATGCGCGAGCCAGGTCATCTCGGCGTAGCCGATCCGCGTGCTCGCGCCGTTCAACGCGATCCGGCCGCTCGCACCGATCAGATCGAGCGCGATCGCGAGCTCGACCTGATCGCCGTGGTGGAGCGCGAGCGCCTCCGCGCCGACCAGCCCACCCTCCTCGTCGGCGGTGAACGCCAGCATCACGGGCTGCGCCGGCGGATGGGTGCGCAGCTCGCGCGCCAGCTCGATCAACACCGCGACCGCCGCGGCGTCGTCGACCGCGCCGGGGCTGCCCGGCACGCTGTCGTAGTGGGCCATCAGCACCAGCGCCTTGCCCGGCGGACCGAACCGCGCGATCAGATCCGGATCGTCGACGTGGACGCGGTGCGCGGCGCGGAACGTGGTGCCCAGCACCTCGATCGCGGGCAGCTCGACATCGCCCACCGGCATGACCTCGAGCGGGATGCCGGCGAGCTCGTGCTCGATCAGCGCCACCGCGCCGGCCGCCGCCGCGCTGCCCG
>JBDTEH010000099.1:0-5774 GCA_039922635.1 Kofleriaceae bacterium
CTTCGTGCACGACCGAATGCGCGCGACCGCGGAACGCGACGGCGTACGACAACGGCTGCAATCCTCCACACCTGCCGCGCTGCCGGCACTCCTCGCCGCGGCGTGACATGGGCCGATCTGCACCCAAATGAATGTGTTACGACGCGACATGGCAAAGCAGCAGCGAGCGAGCGACGCGAGCGTGAAGGAGCTGCGCGCGTTCGGCCTCGCGTATCCGGGCACGACGATCAAGAGCCCGTGGCCCGGCCACAAGGACCTCGCCGTCAACGACAAGACGTTCGCGTATCTCACGATCGAAGGTGAGCCGTTCAGCATCTCGTGCAGGCTTCCGACGTCGTCGCACATCGCGTTGATGCTGCCGTTCGCGAAACCAACGGCGTACGGGCTCGGTAAGAGCGGCTGGGTCACTGCCGTGTTTCCCGACGAGCTGCCGCCAATCGATCTGCTGAAGCAGTGGATCGACGAGAGCTATCGCGCGCAGGCGCCGAAGAAGTTGGTGGCGCAGCTCGAGCCTGGGCCCCGACCACTGTCTCGCCACATGCCCGACATCCGCACGCAGCTCGCGCTCGGGCTCGTGGTGCAGGAACCAGCGAGCAAGGCGGCGGCGAAAAAATCTGCGACGAAAACATCTGCGACGAAAACATCTGCGACGAAGAAACCTGCGACGAAGCGCAAATGAGGGTAGGCCACGGCTTGGCTCCCATCGGCGTGCAGGCTGCCAGCGACAATGCGGTGATCACGGCGTGCTTCATGCGAGGTCGCCGCGACATCGAGCCGCGTCGCGTTGCATACCGATGACGCCGGAAGGCGTATGCTCCCCGCGTGAATGCAGACAGCGACCGCACCCGCGTGCTCGCGCTGCTGCGCCGCCACGGCTGGAACACCACCTCGTTCCAGGTCCTCGAGCCGGGCTTCCGCTACTGGTTCGACGGCGACGACGCGTTCGTCGGCTACGTCGATACCGGCAGCGCGTGGGTCGTGGCCGGCCCGCCGGTCGCGCCGAACGAGCGGGTCGCGGAGGTCTCGCAGCGGTTCGTCGAGGCGGCGAAGGCCGCGGGGCGGCGCACGACCTGGTTCGGGACCGAGGAGCGGTTCCGCGACGCGACCGCGTGGCCGGCGCTGCGGATCGGCGATCAGCCGGTGTGGGATCCGAGCGAGTGGGCCAAGGTCGTGCAGAGCAGCAAGAGCCTGCGCGAGCAGCTGCGGCGCGCCCGCGCGAAGGGCGTCGCCGTGCGCGCGATCGCGGTCGACGAGCTCGCACCGGGCCACGCCCTGCGCGTCCAGGTCGAGCAGTTGATCGAGCGATGGCTCGCGTCACGACCGATCGCGCCGATGGGCTTTTTGGTCCAGATCGATCCGTTCACGTTCCCGGCGGAGCGCAACTACTTCGTCGCGGAGCGCGAGGGTCGCGTCGTCGCGTTCCTCGGGATCATCCCGGTCTATGCACGGGCCGGCTGGTTCTTCGAGGATTTCTTGCGCGACCCGGAGGCACCGAACGGGACGATCGAGCTGCTCGTCGATGCCGGCATGCGCGCGGCCGCGGCGGCGAACGTTCCGGTCGTCACGCTCGGCCTGGTGCCGCTCGCCGGCGATGTCAGCTCGTGGCTGCGCGCGGCGCGCAAGCTCGGCCGCTCGCTCTACGACTTCGACGGGCTGCGCGCGTTCAAGGCGAAGTTCAAGCCGCGCGATTGGGATCCGATCTTCTTGTCGTACCCGCCGCACGGCAACGCGTTCGTCGCGATCTTCGATACGCTCAAGGCGTTCGCGCGCGGCGGCCTGCTCCGGTTCGGGCTCGAGACCCTGCTGCGCGGGCCGGCGGTGGTCGTGCGCGCGTTCGCGGCGCTGCTCGTGGTGTGGACCGCGCTGCTCGCGCTCCCGGTCAGCGAGCGGTTCTTCCCGAGCGCGACGTGGCAGTACGGCTGGGTCGCGTTCGATGTCGTGCTCGGCGGCGCGCTGTTCGCGCTCGCGCACCGCTGGCGGCGCGGGCTCGCGGACGTGGTCGCCGCCGCCGTCACCGCCGACGCGGCGCTGACGATCGTGCAGTCGATCGTCTACGACCTACCGCGCCGGCGCGGCGTGCTCGATATCTTCTTCTTGGTCGTCGCCATCACCGGGCCGATCTTGGCCTCCCTCCTGCTCTGGAACGCGCGGGCCCACCGGACCTAGGCAGCTACCCCCAGGTACTAAAGGATGACGGTGTCGCAGCCGAGCGTGATCTGGACGACGCCACTGGTCTGAACGCTCCCGCACGTGGTCTCGCACAGGATGATGTTCGTCGGCGCCGCCGGGTTGTCGTAATACCAACCATCGCCGGAGGCCGGACAAGCCATCTTGTTGGCGACGTTGGGAATCGTGATCTGTGAGCCACCGTTCGGCGTGAACACCACGTTGACCTGGGTGTAGTCGACGGTGCCGCTCATCGGCAGCGGGATCTGGTAGGTGCACGAGGCCGAGTTCCGGATCGCGTTCATCGCCGCGAGGAACTGCATGTTGACGTTGCCGCCGGTATCGACGAGGAACGCCTGGGTCGTGCCACCGGCCGCCGCGATGCCGTTGAGGTTCGACAGCGACGAGCCGACACCGATCACGAACGTCGCGACCTTGGGCGTACCGGTCCAGGCCGCGGCCGCGATCGCGTCGATGTCCGTCATGGTGGTATCGCACTCCGAGGGGTCGCCGTCGGTCGCGAGCACGACCGCGGTGACGTCACCCGCATGCGAGCCGGCCCACGCCTTCGCGTGATCGACCGCGCCTTGCAGTGCCGCGGACGTCGGGGTCGCGCTGGTCGGCGAGTGGGCCGCGATCGACGTCGTCAGCGCACTCGCGACGCCAGGCAGCGCCGCGATCTCGACGGCGGCGGTCGCGTAGTCGCTCGCGGTACACGAGTCGCCGAAGCCGCTGCCGGGCAGGCCGAAGTACTGGAGGCCGACCGAGAAGCCGGTCAGGCCGGGCTGGGTCAGGAACGAATCGAGGGCGGACGTCACGGCGGTCCACTTGGAGCCGCCACCGCTGACGGTGTCGCTCATCGAGCCCGATTGATCGAGCATCACGTAGAGATCGAGTGGGCTCTGCATCGCGTTGACGGTCGCGCTCGCGCAGTTCGAGCCACCGCCACCGCCACCACCACCACCGCCACCGCCACCGCCGCCGTTGGCGTCGGCCGCGCCGAAGTTGTCGCTCTGCGCCGTCGGGCCGCAGGCTGCACAGAATACGAGGCTCGCAAACAAGATATTCTTCGACATGGCGCCCTCCAGCGCGGGCACCATAAGCGCGCCGTTCGACCAGCGACACCAACACCCGTTGGCGCAACACGAGCACGCGAGTTCTCGCAGAAAACCGAAGCTTCATCAGTCGCTGACAGGCTGTTAGTGCGGCCGCGTCAGCACGGCCGCCGCCCCGGCCGGCGGGGCAGATCGCGACTACTTGAGCTGCGCCTTCAAGGCCAGGATCTCGGCGTTCTCGGGCTCGGTCTTGATCGCCTGGGCGAGGGCCGCGCGCGCCTCCGGTAGCTTCTTCATCGCGGCGAACGCGCGCGCGCGACCGAGGTGTACGAGCGCCGGGCGGCGAGGTGGCGGGTTCGCGACCAGCATCGACTCGAACGTGAACAGGGCCTTCTGGGGCTGGTGGAGCTCGAGGTACGCATGCCCCAACGTCCCGAGGATCTCGGAGTCCTGGGGGTTGATGAAGGTCGCCAGCTCGCCGTAGGTGCGGACCTTGGGCCAGTTGGCGAGCTTGCCATACTCGACGACGAGCTTCTTGACCGGCGCGAGCTCCATCTGCTCGAGGTAGGCGTAGTCCTCGGTCTCGGTGAGCGCCTGCGCCTGCTTGCCCTGCTTCTCGTAGATCTCGGCGAGCGCTTGATACGGATAGCTGCGCTCGGGATCGAGCTTCTTCGCGGCGCACAGTTGCTTCTCGGCCTCGGCGGCATCGCCCTCGCCCTCCGCGAGCTGCGCGAGCCGCGTGCGCAGGTCGTAGCTGTCGTGGCCATCCGCGATCAACCCGATGTAGAGCTGCTTGGCCTTCGCCGCATCGCCGGCGTGAACGGCGATCTCGGCGAGGATGTAGCGCGCGATCGGTTGCTTCGGATCGAGCGCGACCGCGGCCTGCGCGGCGGCACCGGCCTTGTCGGCGTCGCCGCCGTAGTAGTAGCCGAGCGCGACGTTCGCCTTGGCCTTGGCATCCTTGGGCGCCGCGTCGGCCGCGATCTCGAGCTTCGTGACGTCGTCGAAGCCGCGGGTCGGCAGCTTGAACGTGCCGGCGTACGCGGCGAGCCGGATCTCGAGGTACTTGTGGAAGTCGACATCGAGCTCCGCGATGGTCTTGCCGGTGATCGCCTTCAACACCGCAGGCGTCTCCTGACCCTTGCCGTAGAGCTTCAACGCCTCGACGATCTTGGGGAACCCGTACGTGCGCGCGAGCCACTCGACGGTCACCGCCGACAGGAAGTACGCGACCACGACCGCGCTCGTGTCGGGCTGCATGAACTCGGAGTTGAGCGCACCGATCGAAGGCAGGGTGCCATTGGCCATCGCGCCGTAGAGGTCGGCGTCGTTCTCGCGCCGCCACTCGGGCCGGGCGATCAAGGTCTCGTACTCGGAGAGGCCCTCGGTGAACCAGCGCGGCACGCGCGAATTCGATAGCTGGATCGCGAACACGTGGCCGAGCTCGTGCCACAGCACCATGCCCCAGTTGAGGTCGCCGGTCGCCGGCGACATCGCCGTGATGACCTGACCGAAGCACACGCCGAGCGCGGCGATATCGGGCAGGCCGGCGGTGCGCACCGCGTAGTTGGTCTTGTCGGCGTAGAGCTCGAGCACGACCGGGGTCTTCGGCGTGAACCCGTAGCGCTTGACCATGTCGGCGAACGCCCGCTCCATCGTCGGCTCGAGGTAGCGCGCGAGCCCGGCCTTCTCGTCGTTGTGAAACCGGATCTTGAAGTTCTTCGTCGACTCGAACGAGTACTCCTTCGGGATCGTCTGCTCGAACAGGTTGAGCGTGTTGACCGTGCGGACGTTATAGCCGTCGCCGCGATATGCCTTGTCGAGCCACTCGAGGCCCTCTTTCTCCATGCCGAGCCGCAGGTAGCCGAGCCCGGCGCCGGCCATCGCCTCGTAGAAATCGGGTTTGAGCTTGATCGCCTGCTTCTCGAGCTCGATCGCGGCGACGTAGCGGTGCTCGCGTACGGCCGAACGCGCCACGATCCGGTAGAGCTCGGCGTACGCCGGATCGATCGCGAACGCTTGCTGCTCGAGCGCCTTGTAGGCGGTCGTATCGTCGCGCAGCCAGGCGATCGTCGCCTTCATCGCGATCGCCTCGACGTCATCCTTGTCGACCGCGAGCACCTGATCGAGCGTCGCGCGGGCCACGTCCCACTGGTTCTGATCGATCTCGAGCGAGGCCCGGACCTCGAGCGCGCGCTTGTTCTTCGGATTGACCGCGAGCGCGGCCTCGAGGTGGTGCTTGACCGCCTGCAGATCGTAGCTGGTCTCGGTGATCACGCCGGCCATCGCGGCGTGCGCATCGGGCTGGTTCGGGTTGACCTTGAACACCTCCTCGATGGTCTGCTCGGCGAGCTCGCTGGCGTACTTGCGCGAGAACAGGTCGGCCCAGGCGAGCCCGGCCTCGATCAGCTGCGGCTTGATCTTGAGCGCCGCGCGATACGAGTCGTTCGCGAGCTCGAACTGCGAGGTATAGCGCGCGGCCTCGGCGAGCTGGAACAGCGCGTCGGCGTCGTTGAGATCGAGCTTCTTGGTATCGAACTCGTGGATGGTTTG
>JBDTEH010000100.1:0-12206 GCA_039922635.1 Kofleriaceae bacterium
CGGCGGCCCCGCAGGCCAGGGCCAGGGCGAGGGCGAGGAGAAGGGGTTTGATCATCGAGACTTTCCGCTCATACACCCGCGCGGAGCGGGAGATCAACGGCGCTACGACCCGGCCCGGGGCGGTCCGGTTGCCTGAGCGGCCTGCTATAGCTGATATAGCTAGGACCATGAGGCTGGCTCTTTGTGTGATGTGCTTCGCGTGCTCGGGAACGGCGCACCAGGTCTCGATCGGGCCGCCGCCCTCCAGGGCGACAGATGGCGTCCTGGCCGGCCCGTTGTGCGCCGGGGCCGAGTGCAAGTGCCGCGATCTGACCGCGCCAGGCGACGGTGGCGCCGGGGTGCCCGAGGACGCGGTGCACAAGCGGTTCGAGGTCCGCATGACCTCGCCGCAGGAGCTGTGGGCGCAGGTCGGGACCAATCACCTCTACAAGAGCGCCGAGCGCGCCGACGCGTGCTTCTACGTCGACCTGCCACCCGGCGATTCACCGGTCGAGCTGCGGATGTCGGACAAGGACGGCGCGGCCGGCGCGTGGTCGATCCGCGAGCTCGGCACCAAGACCAAGAGCTACTACGACACGTTCCTGTTCAACTGTGGTGTCCCGGGCGTGTGCTCGTTCGACGAGCTCGATCGCAACAAGGCCGAGTATGCCGCGATGTCGAACAACCTGCACGACACGTGCGGCTCGACCAAGATCAAGGCGCTGACCTGGGATCAGAGCAAGGCTCCAGACGGCGAGCACCCGACCGATGTCGTCGTACGGCTCAAGCTCGACATCTATCGGTTCGCGCCGTGGAAGCTCCACGGCGACGAGACCTGCGGCAAGGGCCGTCCGCCCGCCGAGGCGGGGAGCGATGCGGGGAGCGATGCCGCTGCGCCATGATCGCGGCTCCGCGGGCGCGTCGCGCGCGTGCGCGGACCAGCGCTGCGTCCCGGCGCAACCAGCGATTGCGTGCGCGATCGCGACGCCGGCGTGGTAGACCGCGCCGGTGTACGAGTACCCCGACAGCTACGACGTGATCGTCGTCGGCGCCGGCCACGCCGGGTGCGAGGCCGCGCTCGCGGCGGCGCGGCTCGGCGTGCGCGTGCTCGTGCTCACCGGCTCGCTCGAGATGGTCGCGCAGATGTCGTGCAATCCGGCGATCGGTGGCGTCGCGAAGGGTCACCTGGTCAAGGAGCTCGATGCGCTCGGCGGCGACATGGGCCGGGTCGCGGATGCGACGGGGATCCAGTTCCGCCGGCTCAACGCGAGCAAGGGTCCGGCGGTGCGCTCGACCCGCGCGCAGGCCGACAAGCGGCGTTACCGCGACGCGATGCGGATGCGGCTCGAGGCCCAGCCCGGGCTCGCGCTGCGCCAGGGCGAGGTCGCGACGCTCCACGTCGAGGATTCGCCGACCACCGCGAGCCTGCGCAAGCACGTCACCGCCGTGACCACGACGATGGGCGTCACCTATCGCACGCGCGCGGTGATCCTCACGACCGGCACGTTCCTGCGCGGCGCGATCTTCGTCGGCGAGGCGCGCGCGGCCGGCGGACGGGCAGGTGAGGCCCCGGCGATGGGCCTGTCGATCTCGCTCGCCGAGCTCGGGTTTCCGCTCGCGCGGCTCAAGACCGGCACGCCGTGCCGGATCGATCGCGCCACGATCGACCTCGCGGGGCTCGAGCTCCAGCCCGGCGACGATCCACCGCCGACGTTCGCGTGGCGCGGCCCGCCGCCGCCGCTGCCGCAGCTCGCGTGCTGGATCACCTACACGAACGAGCGCACCCACGCGATCATCCGGGACGGCCTGCCGCGCTCGCCGCTGTACCGCAAAGACATCGCGGGCACCGGCCCGCGCTACTGCCCGTCGATCGAGGACAAGGTGGTCCGCTTCGCGGACAAGGACCGCCACCAGATCTTTCTCGAGCCCGAGGGGATCGACTCGGCCGAGGTCTACCCGAACGGGATCTCGACCTCGCTGCCGTTCGACATCCAGCTCGCGTTCCTGCGCACGATCCCCGGGCTCGAGCGCGCCGAGATGACGCGCGCCGGCTACGCGGTCGAGTACGACTTCATCGATCCGCGCGAGGTGCTGCCCACGCTCGAGACCCGCCGCGTGCGCGGGCTCTATCACGCGGGGCAGATCAACGGCACCTCGGGCTACGAGGAGGCGGCGATCCAGGGCCTGCTCGCCGGGATCAACGCGGCGCTCGCGCTGACCGGTCGCGACCCGCTGATCGTGCGCCGCGATCAGGCGTACGCCGGCGTGCTCGTCGATGATCTCGTGACCCGCGGCACCAAGGAGCCCTATCGCATGCTGACCTCGCGCGCCGAGTTCCGCCTGCTGTTGCGCGAGGACAACGCGGTCGATCGCCTGATGCCGATCGGGCGCGAGCTCGGCCTGGTCCCCGACGAGCGCTGGGCCCTGTTCGAGGCGTGGCGCACGGATCTCGCGGCCGCGGCCGAGCGCGCCGAGCGCGCGAGCGTGCTCGCCGGCGACGCGGTCAATGCCGTGCTCGCGCGCCACGGCTCGGCCCCGCTGGTCGGCAAGCGCGCGACGCTCGCCGAGCTGTCGCGCCGGCCCGAGCTCGATTGGCGCGCCGTCGAGCAGGTCGCGCAGGCCGGCGGCGTGGCCGCGTCGCCGCATACCGCCGAGGTGCTCGACCGCGTCGCGATCGAGATCGGCTACGCCGGCTACCTGCGGCGCCAGGAGGCCGATGCCGCGCGGATCGCTCGCGCCGATGCGGTCCGCGTTCCGGACGGCCTCGATTTTCGGCTGATCCCGGGGCTGTCGAACGAGGTCGTCGAGAAGCTGGAGGCGATCCGACCTCGCTCCGTCGGTCAAGCGTCTCGGATCAGTGGAATCACCCCGGCGGCGATCGCGATCCTGTTGACGCACATAGGGCTTTTCGCCCGCAAGGGCGGTGCGGTAGCTTCACCGCCACATGAAGGCTAAGGGGCTGGCTTACCTGTTCGTGGTTTGTGGGGGCGGAGCGGCGTCGGCGGGTGGATTGTTCTTGCCCGGTGCGGGTGTGGTGTCGACGTCGCGCGCCGGCGCTGCGGTGGCATCCGCCGACGACGCCGAGGCGATCGCGATCAACCCCGCGGGCATCGCGAAGACCTCCGGTACCAAGATCACGATCGGCATCGTCGCGATCGATTACCTGATGTCGTTCCAGCGCTCCGGCACCTACGACCCGACCAAGGACGCGACCTCGTACGCGGGCATGCCCTACCCGAAGATCACGAACGCGGCGAGCCCGCCGCTCGGCATCGGCGCCTATCAGCCCGTACCGGTGATCGGCATCGTGTCGGATCTCAACAACGTGATCCCGCACCTCCATGCCGGGTTCGGGGTCTACGCGCCGAACGCGTACCCGTTCCGCAACATGAACAACGTCAACGGCAAGCCGTACTTCGTCAAGACGGACCTCGGCTACGACTTCCCGACGTTCGGCGCGGCGCCGCCGCCGACCCGCTACGACATCATCGAGCAGGAAGCGGCGATCATCCTGCCGTCGCTCGACCTCGCGTACTCGATCACCCCGGACCTCGATGTCGGCGTGCGCGGCTCGCTCGGGATCGCCCAGCTCAAGTCGACCGTCGCGATCATGGGGCTCCTCAACTACGCCGAGGACGTCCAGCAGGACGGCGTGTTCGCGGTCGATGCGAGCTCGATCGTCGAGACCGGCGGGCTCGGCGTCAACTATCGGATCGGGCCGAACATCGAGCTCGGCGCGAACTACTCGCTGCCGATCATGATCAACGCGAAGGGCACCGCGCACGCGGTCAACGCGCCCGGCGTCACGCTCGCCGGCGCACCGATCTCGATCGAGCCCGTCGATGCCTCGATGGTGCGCTGTCAGGCCGGTGGCACCGCCGCTCAGTTGAAGGCGTGCGCCGATATCGAGTTGCCGATGACCGCACAGCTCGGCGGTCGCTGGAAGTTCCTCGATGGCAAGGGCAAGCTTCGCGGCGACCTCGAGGTCGACCTCGACTGGGAGCACTGGGGCGCCAAGTGCGACTACACGACCGACGTCACGTGCCAGAACCCGAGCGACTACCACGTCACCGTCGACGCGCAGATCACGACGCCCGCGAGCACGAACGCGCAGCAGCTCCAGCCGACCCTGATCCAGCACGGCCTCCAGGACACCTACGGCGTGCGCGTCGGTGGCAGCTGGACGTTCGACGCGGGCCCCACGAACAGCCTCGTGGTGCGCGGCGGTCTCGCCCACGACACCCGCGCCGCGAAGAGCGGCTGGGAGCGCTCGGATCTCGACGGCGCCGCGCGCACGATGATCTCGGCCGGTGGCTCGTACAAGCTGCCGCGGTGGTCGATCGACGCGGGCTTCGGGCTGATCCTCGAGGGCACGCGCACCAACGATCGCCACTGCAATCCGCCCGACGGCAACGGTTGCAGCGGCACGGGCGAAGCGCCGGTCGACGGCTACAACGGCACGGTGCCCTCGCGCGAGGGCCCCGATCCGACGGTGCCGATCATCCCGCCGGGCTCGCAGATCGAGCAGCCGGTCAATCAGGGCACGTACAGCTCGTACTACCTCCTGATCATGCTCGGCGCCTCGACCTGGTTCTGACGCTGCGACGTCCCTGCGACGTCCTCGACCTGTCCGCAGACGTCGCAGGTGCGCGGCGTCGCGATCGGTGTCATCTTGAAGGCATGAGCACCGCGCTGGTCAAATCGTCGTCGTCGAATGGCGGTAGCGGGCTGGTCCCGGCCGCGTGTAGCCTCGTGATCCCGGGCGCCGGTCAGCTGATCAACGGCGAGACCGACAAGGCGCTCGGCGTGTTCGTGGTCGCGGCCGCGACCGGCGCGGCGTTCATCGTCGGGCTACCGCTGATCGGTGGTGTGCTGGGCCTCGTTCACCTCGCGACCCACGTCTACGCCGTCGGCGACGCCTACATTCAGGGCCGCAAGAAGTAAGCTACAGTTCTCGACGTGGAAGTTGTCGAGTACTTCGATCAATTCACGGGCACCGAGTCGTATATCGCCTCGGAGGAGCTCAAGCACGCGGTCAATGTCGCGGTCGCGCTCGGCCGTCCGCTGCTCGTGCGCGGCGAGCCCGGCACCGGCAAGACGCTCCTCGCCGAGAACCTCGCGCGCGCGCTCGAGCTGCCGCTGATCCGCTGGCACGTCAAGTCGACGACGAAGGCGCGCGACGGCCTCTACATCTACGACACCGTCGCGCGGCTTTACGACTCGCGGTTCGCCACGGATCGGGATGGCGTCAACGACATCGCGAAGTACATCAAGCTGGGCCCCCTGGGCGAGGCGCTGTCCGCGCCCGCGAAGTCGGTGCTGTTGATCGACGAGATCGACAAGGCCGACATCGAGTTTCCGAACGACCTGTTGCACGAGCTCGATGCGATGCGGTTCCGGATCGACGAGACCGGCCGCGAGGTCGTCGCGAAGGAGCGCCCGGTCGTCGTGATCACCTCGAACAACGAGAAGGAGCTCCCCGACGCGTTCCTGCGCCGCTGCGTGTTCCACTACATCCAGTTCCCCGATCGCGAGCTGATGGCGGAGATCGTCAAGGTTCACCACCCCGACATCACCGACCGCGTGCTCGACAACGCGCTCGAGATGTTCTTCTCGCTGCGCGCGACGCCGAAGCTGCGCAAGAAGCCCTCGACCAGCGAGCTGATCGACTGGATCCTCGCGCTCGAGAAGGCCGGGATCGATCTCGCGAAGGTCGGCCACGGCATCCCGTTCCTCGGCACGTTGTTGAAGACCGAGGCCGACGTCGAGCTCGTGCAGAAGCGCGCGAAAGCCTAGCTTGCTGATCGACTTCCTCTACGAGCTCCGCGCCAAGAAGGTGCCGGTGTCCACGCACGAGTGGCTCGCGCTCATGGAGGCGATGGCGCTCGGGTTGCACGAGAGCAGCCTCGATGGCTTCTATCACCTGTGCCGCACGATCTGCGTCAAGGACATCGCGCTCTACGACGCGTACGACGAGGCGTTCCTCGCGTACTTCAAGGACGTCCACGTCAGCTCGCTCGAGCTGACCAAGCAGCTGCAGGAGTGGCTGCTCGATCCGAAGTTGCTCGAGCAGCTCACCGCCGAGCAGCGCGAGATGTTGAAGGACCTCGATCTCGACGGGCTGCGCAAGAAGTTCGAAGAGCGCCTGAAGCAACAGAAGGAGCGCCACGACGGCGGCAATCGCTGGATCGGTACCGGCGGGACGTCTCCGTTCGGCACCAACGGACGCAACCCGACCGGCATGCGCGTCGGTGGGGGCGGGGGCCGCTCCGCGATGGCGGTCGCCGGCGAGCGGCTGTTCAAGGAGTATCGCAAGGACATCGTGCTCGACGTTCGCCAGATCGACGTCGCGCTGCGCAACCTGCGCCGGCTCGGCCGCGAGGGCGCGCCCGACGAGCTCGACATGGACGAGACGATCGAACAGACCGGCCGCAACGCCGGCGAGCTCGAGGTCGTGTTCCGGGCGCCGCGCCGCAACCGGGTCAAGGTGGTGCTGCTGATGGACGTCGGCGGCTCCATGGATCCGCACGCCGAGCTGGTCTCGCGCATGTTCACCGCGGCCTCGCGCAGCGGCAGGTTCGCGAAGTTCCGTAGCTACTACTTTCACAACTGCGTCTACAACGCGGTCTACGAGGACGCGGCGTTTCGCAAGCCGGTCCCGGTCGCCGAGCTGCTCGCGACCAGCGATCGCGACGAGAAGCTCGTCGTACTCGGTGACGCGCTGATGCATCCCGCAGAGCTCCTGGATCCCGGCGGCTCGATGTACCTGTACGCCCAGGCCCGCGCGTCGGGCGTCGAGTGGCTGCGCCGGCTCGGCCATCACTTCCGGTCGAGCGCGTGGCTCAACCCCGAGCCCGAGCGGTTCTGGACCGGCACGACGATCGAGGTGATCGCGTCCGCGATCCCGATGTGGTCGCTCACGCTCGACGGGCTCAACCACGCGGTCAAGTACCTCGTGCGCGGCGGTGACAAGCCGCGGGTCGGCGATCCCTCGAAGTGGGTCAAAGGGATCAGCGGGTACTAGGCTGTCGCTGAGTGGCGGCGGCCGTGGTCGTGATCGGCCCGTGGTCGTGATCGTGGTCGTGGCCGTGGCCGTGATCGGGCCCGTGATCGTGGCCGTGCACGGCAACGGGAACGCTACCGTGATCGTGATCTGACCCGTGGGCGGGAGTCACCCAAGGCATGTGTCACCGAACACCCAAACCCACCCATGTACCCGGTCTGCACCCACACCTGACCGATGCCACCTATGTGCCCGGTCAGAAGTGCCACCGATGTGCCCGGTCAGAAGTGCCACGTATGTTCCCGCTTGCACCACCGCTCCCTGATCCCTGATCGTCAAGGGGAGGCGATCACGATCACGGTGTCGTTCCCGTTCCCGTGCACGGCCACGATCACGTGGACGATCACGATCACGTCGACGGCGTCTAGCTTCGCATCCAGACCAGCACGCAACGTCAGTCATCTTCGTTTCGATGCGCGAACGACGCAGCCGATTCAGGGACCGGCCCCAGCGCGCGCGGCGCTACGGCGTCTTCTTCGACCAGTCGGGTTCGGGGTCGCCACTGCCGGTCGCGGACTTCTCGGACGGCGTGGGGGGTGTCGCCGATCCGGTGCTCGCACCGGGACTGGTCGTGCTGGCGCTTCCGGTGCCCGTGGTGCTCGGCGTCGCACTGCCGGTGCCACCCTCGATCGGAGTGACGGTCGAGGCCGATCCCGAACCGGTACCGGTACCACTACCGCTGCCGTTGGCGCTGCCGTTGCCGTTGCCGCTGCCGGCCTGCGTGTGCGTGCCGCCATTGAACGTGTTGACCGCTGCCGGCACGACGATCAGCTTGGCATTGACCGAGGCGGTCACGCTCGTGTCGCCGTCCTGCATCGTGTTCGGATCGATCACGCGATCGGCGAGGCGGTAACCGGCGAGCCGGACCTGGATGCGGACCTG
This sequence comes from Kofleriaceae bacterium, assembly GCA_039922635.1. Taxonomy (GTDB): domain Bacteria; phylum Myxococcota_A; class Polyangia; order Haliangiales; family Haliangiaceae; genus JABFXX01. The sequence continues at coordinate 7,925 of JBDTEH010000100.1, forward strand.
CTTGCGCGCGCCTTGGGCCGTGCTGAGCACGACGTCCGCGGGCGTGCGCTTGCCGGTCGACACGCCGTCGACATAGATCAGGCCGCCCGGTGGCTCGCTCGCGACCGACACGACACGTGGCTTGGCGACGAGCTTCGCGGTGACCTTGTCTTGACCGCCGTTGACGTCGAGCGTGGTGGACACGTAACCAGGTGCGTCGACCTTGATCTTGTAGGGCTTGTCCTTCTCGAGCTGGGCCTTGAACGGCGCGGTGCCGCTCTGATCGGTGTCGATGACGGTGACCGTCGCCTTGGCGACGTTCGACGCGATCTCGGTCTCGACGATCGGTGCTTGCGGCGCCGCCGTCGCGGCACTGCCGTTGGATCCCGTCATCGCGATCGCGCTGCCGCTGCCGAGCTCGGGCGTCGCGCTGCCACTGCCGAGCGCGCTACCGCTGGGGTTCGTGACCGGATTCTGATTCGCGACCTCGTCGGCGACGTGCTCGCGGAGCACGAAGTACCAGAACGCGGCCGCGGCGACCGCGACCGTGAACACGATGCCGATCACGATCGGTGCACTGGACGGGCGCTGCGGCGCGGGCTCGCCCGCCTCGGCAGCGACCGCCGTCCGTTGCGATGGCAACCGATCGGTCGGCACGGAGCGACCGCCGGTCTGCGCCTTCGCCGGCTCGACGCCGAGCCGGGTGCGTGCGCCTTCGACCGGTGGCTGCACGCTCGGCGACGACGTCCGCGCGGGGGCTTGTTCGTCTCGCGGCGACGGCGACGTATCGAGGAGCTTGCCGGTGCGGCCGGTGTTGCCCGACTCGGGCGGGCTCGGCAGTCCCGGAGCAGAGTCGCGTTCGAGGTCCGCGAGCTCCTTCGGCGGTCCAGACTCGCGCCGGCGCGTCGCGAGGTCGTCGCCCGCAGCCGCGGTCGCCGGAGTCGAGCTCGGCGCGACTGGGTTCGAGGTCAGCTCGGCGCCTTCGGCGGCGGCGGTCTGCGCGACCAGCTCGTCGAGCGCGCGCACCTTCGTCGCCTCTTCGAAGGCCTCGGCACCAAACTCGTCGGCGTCCGAATGGAACGGCATCGGCTTGGGCAGCGGGGTCTCTTGCGAATCGGCGCGGCTGCGCCCCGACTTGCCGCCGAGCAACGCCTCCTGCACCGGTGCGGGCGCGACGCGCGTCGGCGTATCGGTGAACATCGGCGGCTTGGTGGTCTCGGGCTGGCCGCGCTGGGGCGCCTGCTTTGCCTTCTCCGCCAGGATCTTCTCGAGCACGCTCTGGCTGCCATCGGCGAGCCGATCGAACCGCACGCCCATGCCCGGAGCGATCGCCGGGCGGCTCGGATCGTTTTCGCGCGTCCACACCACCGTGCCTTCGCCCGCGATCAGCGGTGACGCATCGCGCAACTGGAACTCGAACTTCATCTGCGTGCCGACGGCCAGTGGCTCTTTGGTGCGAATGAAGATGCCGCCCTGGCTGACATCGACCGCGTAGCGCTCGATGAATTGCTCCAGGGTCTCGCTCTTGAACTTGATCTTGAGCGTGACCGGCGTTCGTTTCCCCTGACGGGTGTTTGGATCGGCCAAGACGTTCTCCCGAGGCGACGATCTGGGCTCCCCACGGTTACCCCTAAATCGTCGATTCGCTTCGATTCTATGGTGCCTGGCCGACCGATGCAACGCGCGATGCGAAGTAGTAAGGTGCCGCGCGATGGCGACCCTGAAGCGCGTGCTTGTCGCGAACCGCGGAGAGATCGCGGTCCGGGTGATGCGGACGTGTCACGAGCGCGGGCTCGAGACCGTCGCGGTGTTTAGCGACGTGGATCGGCTCGCGCCCCACGTCCAGATCGCCGATTTCGCGGTGGCGATCGGCGCGGCGCCCGCGGCGCAGAGCTACCTGGTCATCGCCAAGATCATCGACGCCTGCCGGCGCAGCGGCGCCGATGCGGTCCACCCGGGCTACGGCTTCCTTTCAGAAAACGAGGACTTCGCAGACGCCTGCACCGCCGCGGGCATCACGTTCATCGGCCCGTCGGCCGAGGCGATGCGCAAGATGGGGAGCAAGACCGAGGCGCGCAAGACCGTCTCGGCCGCGGGTACGCCGGTCGTCCCCGGTGACAACGGTCCCGAGGGCAACGGCTTTCCCGATGCACAGAGCGCGGTCGCCGCCGCGGCCAGGATCGGGTTCCCCGTGTTGATCAAGGCCGCGGCCGGCGGCGGAGGCAAGGGCATGCGGCTCGTCACCGGCGAGGCCGACTTCGTCGCCGCGTTCGACGGCGCGCGCCGCGAGGCGACGTCCGCGTTCGGCGACGGCACCGTGTATCTCGAGAAGGCGATCCTGCGGCCGCGCCACATCGAGATCCAGGTGTTCGGCGACACGCTCGGCAACCTGGTCCACCTCGGCGAGCGCGACTGCTCGATCCAGCGCCGTCACCAGAAGGTGATCGAAGAAGCGCCCTCGCCGGTGATCACTCCGGAGGTCCGCGCGAAGATGGGCGCCGCCGCGGTCGCCGCGGCTCGAGCGGTCGACTACGTCGGTGCCGGGACCTGCGAGTTCTTGCTCGATCAGCACACCGGCGGCTTCTACTTCCTCGAGATGAACACGCGGCTGCAGGTCGAGCACCCGGTCACCGAGCTGATCTACGGGCTCGATCTCGTGAGCTGGCAGCTCGACGTCGCCGAAGGCAAGCCGCTGCCGCTCGCGCAGCACGAGCTCGATGCGCGCCGCCGTGGTCACGCCGTCGAGTGCCGGATCTATGCCGAGGATCCGGTGAAGTTCCTGCCGTCACCCGGCAAGATCACGCACCTCCGCGTGCCCGACGGGCCGTACGTGCGCAACGACTCCGGATGCTACGAGGGCGCGGAGATCCCGGTGCACTACGATCCGATGATCTCGAAGCTCGTCGTGTGGGGCGAGGATCGCCGCACCGCGATCGCGCGGATGCGCCGCGCGCTCGACGAGTATCAGGTCCGCGGCATCGAGACCAACCTCGCGTTCCATCGCCGCTGCGTTCGCCACGTCGCGTTCATCGAGGGCGACTACGACACCGGCTTCATCGCGCGCAACGCCGCGGAGCTGCACCCCCGCGCCGAGGGCGGCGAGCTCGACGCCGCGATCATCGCCGCGGCGCTCGACGCGCTGCAAAAACCGGCGGCTTCGCGCTCCAGCAACGGCGCGTCGCACGCATCGCATGCGCCGAGCGCGGCACCGGGTCCGGAAATCTCCGGATGGAGGCGGGGACTTTAGATCGGGCGGAGGGCCGTCGCGCGTCAAAGACGACAGTAACTGGAAGTAGTTACCAAACCACGCAACCCGGGCTCGAAACGGACGATAGTCCCGGCATGGCTAACGGGAATGGCGAGCAGCGGGATAACAATCAACTCTGGACCCACCGCGGCAACAAGTTCGTGATCGGCACGTTGCACGGTGAGTCGATCCAGATCGTCGCGCAGTACAACCCGAAGGAGCTGGCGCGCGCGGCGACCGCCACGTGGAATCCGCACCCCAACACGAGCGCGCACTACGCTCCGAACGGGGAGAGCAACATGTGGTCGCAGTACGGGACGACCGCGCCGCGCACGTTGACGTTCGAGCTCCTGTTCGATGGGTACGAAGAAGGCATCAGCGTGGCCCCGACCGTGGAGACCCTGGAGCGGCTGACGATCCCGGTCGACATGCGCTCGACCGATCTGACGAAGCGCCGCCCGCAGCTGTGCGTGGCGGTGTGGGGATCGCAGCAGCTGCGCTGCGTGGTGACCTCGGTCGCGACCAAGCTCACGATGTTCGACGAGTCGGGCGAGCCGCTGCGCGCGACCTGTACGGTGGCCCTCACCGAGGTGGATGTCGCCGCGATGATGACGACCGATGTCGGCGGCGCGATCCGGGGCGTCACCGCCATGGGCGGCAGCTACACCCACACCAAGCGCGCGAATCCCTATCCGCCCGAGGATTCCAAGCCTGCGCGCCCGCCGTCGACGAAGGAGAGCGCGCCTGCCGGCACGTCGGTGAGCACGAAGCCCGACGCACCGGCACCAGCACCGGCACCAGCACCGGCACCGGCACCGGCACCGGCACCGGCACCGGCACCGGCACCGGCACCGGCAGCGGCAGCCGCACCTGCAGCGGCAGCCGCACCGGCACCGGCACCGGCACCGCCACCACCGAAGCTGGTCGGAACGCCAAGCCAGCCGTTCGACCCCGCCGACTTCGAGGACTCGCCTCCCCCCCCGGCGCCGCCACCGCCACCACCAGGACCGAAGCTGGTCGGCACGCCGACCAAGCAGATCGATCCGAGCGCGCTGG
>JBDTEH010000101.1:0-46426 GCA_039922635.1 Kofleriaceae bacterium
TGCGGCAGGTCAGCGGCGCAGACCTTGACCATCCACTCCTGGCCGGCGCCGAGCGCCGTCGAGGTCAGGTTCGCCGAGCCGATGTACGCGGTGGTGAGCCCGGTGTTGCGGCGGAACAGCCATGCCTCGCGGTCGAGTCTGCGCTCGTGCGCGGTGCGCGGATCCGCGTGATCACGGGGGGCTACTCAACCGCCGCGAAACACCCGACTGCGCCGCATCAGGCGTGATCGCTAACACCGAGGCCGATGAATCTCCGCATCAGCCGGCCTGAGGTCGCGAGATAGGATGAAGGCGTGTCGCGGCCGACTATCGCCGCCGAGATCAAGCGCTTCTGCGGAAATTCGGTATGGTGACGGGTAGGCGAAGCCATATGTCGGGAGGTGCGAGATGCAGCGGCTAGATCCCGAGCCGGGTCGCGCCGCCGAGATCGAGCTCGACATAATTCGGGGAGGTGACCGCTTCGGTCGCCGAGAATGCGGCGACGTAGAACGCGACGGCGCGCGGCACGTCGGAGACCGCGAAGATCTCGATCGCGAGCTGGCTGTTGCCGCTACCGGGGTCCGACGCCACAATGCGGGCACGATACCGCTCGGCGAGCGTGCACGGGCAGAGGGTAGTCTCGTTCACGCGATATCCAAAACACGCTTCGACTGACCGCTCAGCGATCTCGACGCCGGCATCGTCGGATCGCAGTGTGCATGCGGCTTGATCGTTCAACCCCCATGCGATCCATGTTGGTCACCTGTCCGGAGACGGCGCATCTGGAGACGATCGAGTACGAGGAGCATCCCCTCGGCATGCTCCTTGTCTCGTGCACGCGGTTTTCACCAGCATGCGCTGTCACTTGCGATCGCGTGTGCGCCGCGCGACTGGACCGAAAGCGACGCTCGCTGGCGGAGTTCATCGACGAGGAGGACCCAAGCCGTCGGCGACAGCACGCTCGTGACGATTCGCATCTGACGCGACCATAGGTGGCACATCGCTGGCAAGAATCCTCCGACGTCGGTGATCGGTTTCCGGATCGCGCAGTAGCTGCGCCGCGGATTCACACCGGCAAAGGAAATACGCGTTCGGCGAAACCGACGAATACCTCACTGCTCACCCGACGATCTCCGCGAGCTCGAAGAGCTAGGTCACCACCTCGCGCCTCGCGATCGCCGCCCAGCTGATCTGCGATCCGGCGGTGGGTTCGCTGCGATGGTGCTGCCCGGTCGCATGCCGCTGGTCGACCTCTTCACCGCCGCGACCCTCGCGACCGGCCTGCTCGCACCGCTGGCCGGTGACGAACCGGTGGTGGCGGTTGACCAGCATGGCGGGCGGCTCGCGATCGCTGTGCAGCGCGGCCTCAACGGCGCTGCTGCCGCCCTGCTGCCGTTGACGACGCGCCCGGCGACTATTCCCGGCGGAAGATGTACCGGGAGCCGGGCAGCGTGAGCGTGTGATCCGTTCCCACCAGCAGCGCGCCTCCGGCAAACGGCGGATCTAGCAGCAGAAGCTTCGCGCTGCCATCAGGTGACTCGATCCGTGCAACCGTCGAGCGCCACTCGCCGACGTCGACCAGCGGCCCGTCGGGAGAATCGCGAACCTCGATCCTGCCGAGCACGGGCTCGTGGTAGCGACCGGCGAGCGCGCCCAGCCAGCTCCGATCGACGGGGGGACGTGGGTCGCGGGCGCGGGCTTTCACGGCACGTGACAACAGTTCTTCGGCGTCCGGCACGGTGGTCGCAACGAGCGCCTCGACGATCCGGCGTGTGACGGCCTCGTTGAATGGCAGCTGCGATTCGGCCGTGCCATTGCGTACGTTGGTCAGGATCACGATTCCTGTGCGTGCCTCCGGCAACAGGTAGAGCGTGGTGCCGAATCCGAACGATCCACCGTCGTGAGAGAGAACGCGGAGGCCGTGGTCGTTGCTGATGTCCAGGCCGAGGCCGTAGCCTGTGCTCGCGTCGATCGCGATGCGCTGCCTTGCGCGTTCCGCGAGGTTTGCCGCACTGGCCACGCGCGTTCCGTCGGGTGCGATTCCGTGGGATAGCTCGGTGAGCACGTAGCGTTCCATGTCGTGCAGCGTGGACCACACGGCGCCCGCAGGCGCGATCGGGAGCACCGCGCGCTCGATCGCGAGGGGCAGGGCATGCGTGGTGCCATCGATGGCGAGCGCGTGCGGCAACGCGTGGTCACCGGCCTCGACGACAGCGAAGTCGGTGGTGGTCGCGGTCATGCCGATCGGAGCGAAGACCTTCGCTTGCATCGCCGAGCTGTACGCCTTCGCAAGCCGCAGCGTGGGCGCGAACGCGTGCGCCGCCATGAACCCACCCGCCGCGAACATCTGATTCGAGTACTGAAACTTCTCGCCGAGCGGCGCTGTCGCCTGGGCTGTACGAAGCGCTGCGATGCGTGCCTCGGGGGTGATACCTTCCCAGGTAAACATGCCCGGTATGTCGTCGCCGTCCACGCCCGAACAGCCGCACATCAGGTGCCACAGGGCGAGCCTCGAAGCCAGCCCGCCCGCGACGGCGAAGGCGGGCATCAAATCATGGACGGGCGTGGTCCACGCGATCGTCCCCGCGTCCACAAGCGTTGCCTGGAGGAAGGTCGTGAGCGGTTTGGTGACCGACCCGAGCATGAATCGGGTGCCGGCCGTGACGGGGGCGGTCTGGCCCAGAACGCGAACACCGAGCATTCGTTCGTAGACGACCTTGCCGTCCACGATCACTGCGATCGCGGCGCCCGGTATGTGGAGCGCATCGAAGGCGTGGGTGACGAACGCATCGAGTCGAGCTGCATCGAGGTCACGCACGCGTACGCAACGCAATTGCGACTGCAAGTGACCGGGGGATGCGACGCGTGCGTCATCGCTGCGACAACCCGCAAGCACGACGATCACGACCGACAGCAGGGGATAGCGCATGCGCGACGGACACTGTACGGCTGCCATGGTTGCCCTGCCAGCGCGAAGGTCGCGGGTTCGGCGGCAAGGCCGAGGGCGTCGAGGACCGCGCGTGCGATCGAAGGATCGGCGACGAACGCGACGACGGTGCGGCGCCCGCCGCACGGGCAACGGAGGACGTCGTCGGCGAAGACGCGGCGCAATAGGTCGGCCCGGGGCAGTCGGCGGGGGCGCGAGTGGTGAGCCGATTCGGAATGCGTGCAGCTGCGGTCGGCCGGATGATCGGGATCGGTGGGCACGAGTGCGCGGAGCTTCGTGCGGTGTTTGCTGGCGGGCCCGAAAACGCCGGCGTAGCGAACCAGGTGACGGCGCGGAGGGGGATGATGCCGATGAGCCGGCGCAGAAAGGCGACGGGCTCCATCACGAGGTGGGTGCGGCCGTCGGGCCACGGCCGTTTGAGCTTGTACGAGATGCGGCCGTCGGCGGTCCACGCCGGTCGGTCCTGCGCGAACGCGGGGCGCGCGCCGTAGCGGCACAGTCGCTCGAGCGCGTCACGATCGTGGTCGGCGATCACGACGGCGGCGTGGAGCGAGAAACCGTCGCACCAGGCACGGAGGCGCTCGCTGCCGCGAATGGACGTGGAGGCGATCGCCGGTGATCTCCGCGTCGCCGCAGCCTCGGCCTGGACCTGCGCGAACACGTCGGGCGCCGGAGCCTCGTCGAGGTCGTCGATCGCCTCGTTCGCGAGCCGACGCGCAACCTGACGCATGATCCGATCGAGGATCGCGAGTACGTTGGTGCTACGTGGCATGGGAAGTATCAGGTCCGTGATCGTGCGCAGTCATGAATCGAGCACGTCGCTCAGCGTGTGCTTCGAGATCGTGGGAGCGGCCGGCGTGCGATCAGTAGAGCTTCGGAGGCCACGGAACGAACTTGCTAACGCGCTTCTGATACGCGCGATACGCGTCGCCGCGACTCCGGATCGACTGCATCTCCGTCGGTGGAATGCCCGTGACGAACAAGATCGAACACAGCAACAGCGCCTGCGGTATCAACGCGATCAGGCCCCACCATCCAAACGCCAATCCATACACCGCATACCCGAGCCACACGCACCACTCGAAGAAGTAGTTCCCCAAGGCGATCCAAACGGCTAAGATCGTTGGAGTCTGAACGGGACGAAACGGGAGAACGGGGGACGAGCTCTCGACGGAGGCGTGATCGTTCGGGAATGCGCGGGGTAGAAGCGGTGTAGAACGGCCGCGCCTGCCACATGGGTGTCACGCCGTCTGCCGAGGCCTGTCGTTAGCCGTGACAGACCATGAATTGGCGGGCAAACGGCCTGTCTTTGGCATGGTCGCGATTTCCAGGGCGCTTTCTCGGCCGGCTCGAGATCAGAGGGTTAGGTTATCAATTGCGGGTGCCGAAGCTCCGTGTTCAGCCGCGCGTACCCGCGAAACAGGGCGATGAAGAGCTGAAACTGGCTGCGCTCACGCGCGATGACGTCGCCAAGCGTCTCGATGTCAGCATCTCGACCGTGCGCCGGCTCGAAGGCACGCGGTTGCACCCGCTGATCGACGACAAGGGCGTGCGTCGCTTCAAAGCATCCGACGTCGAGCGCCTCGCGAAGGAGCTGCAAGCGGAGCAGCGCTCGCCGCGCAACGCGCAACAGGCCGTGGTGCGAGCCGCGGAGATGCCCAAGGGCGAGCTGGCGGCGCTCGTGTTCGAGCGACTGGAACAGCGTCACTCGCTGTCGGAGATCGTGATCGCGTTGCGCGTTCCGCCCGAGGACGTGCGCGACCTGTATCACGCGTGGCTCGTGGGCCTGTGGGCCGGCGAGCTTCAGCGGAAGGAGCCCGCGCTTCCTGCGCGACACACCGATCAGGAAGCAAGCCGTTGGGTCACGCCCGTGCAGCTCGCGCAGCTACTCGCTGCGCTGCCCGCGAAGCAGACGACGCGGATCAGCATCGCGCGCGTGGTCGGCGAGTTCATGATCCCCAACGAGACCGATGCAAACGGCTTCGTCGAATATCGGAACCTCTGCGAGCTTGGCGGCTTCGACGCGTCGGGACCGATCACGACCGCAGATATCTTGGCGCGCGTCGGCGCGGGCGAGTACCGTCTGAGCGCGTACGGCTTCGAGCAGCGGGGCCTACGTTGGGAGGTGTTCGTGCGTCTGGGAGACGAGTCGTGACGGGGGCAGTCGGACATTTTGCAGACGGAGTCTGCAAAATCCCGCTCGGAGCTGGTTGGCAGATTCTCCAGGCAGTGTCTGGAGAATCTCGCGCGAGGCTCAGCGTTACGCGAGGACAGGCCCAGCCTCTAATTGTGCAAGGGCCTCTTGCACAATTGCCAGTGGGTGCGGACGTTCGTCGGCACGGTCGGCAGTTGGTCTCCGCAGCGGGACAACTTTCGGAGGCGTCGTGACGCGAAAGAGGACGAGTATCGTACGAACCGCGAAGGGTTACGACGCCGTGCTCGCGGACGTCGTTGCGTTGATCGACGCTGGCCGCCACGCAATTGTGCGCACGTCGAACGCGATCATGACGGCGACGTACTGGGGCGTGGGCCGTCGAATCGTGGAGGAGGAGCAACATGGCGCCTCTCGTGCCGAATATGGCGAGGCGTTGATTTCGCAACTCTCGCGCGACCTCAAGGCGCGGTTCGGGCGGGGCTTCGGGCCGGTAAATCTGGCCCAGATGCGCCTGTTCTACTTGGGGTACCGCGAGATTCTTCAGACAGCGTCTGAAAAATCTGGGGCTAGGCCTGTGGGTGAGATTTTTCAGACAGCGTCTAAAAAATTCGTTGGCGTCGACGAAGTGGCTCGCATCGCGGCGCGCTTCCCGCTGCCGTGGTCTTGCTACGTCCGGTTGCTCACGGTTCGCAACCCAGAGGCGCGCCGTTTCTATGAGGGAGAGGCGCTTCGCGGCGGGTGGACCGTTCGCCAGCTCGATCGCCAGATCGGCAGCCAGTTCTACGAGCGCACCGCGCTCTCGAAGAACAAGGCCGCGATGCTGCGCAAGGGTCAGCATCAGACGCCCGACGACGTGATGATGCCCGAGGAGGAGATCAAAGACCCGTTCTTCTTCGAGTTCCTGAACCTCAAGGACGAGTACTCGGAGAGCGACCTCGAAGGCGCGCTGATCGCCAAGCTGGAGACGTTCCTCCTGGAGCTCGGCGGCGACTTCACGTTCGTCGGTCGCCAGCGCCGGCTGCGCGTCGGCGACACGTGGTACCGGATCGATCTGCTGTTCTTCCACCGGCGCCTGCGCTGCCTCGTCATCATCGATCTGAAGCTCAACAAACTCACGCACGCGGATGCCGGCCAGATGCATCTCTACCTGAACTACGCGCGTGAGCACTGGATGGTCGAGGGCGAGAACCCGCCGGTCGGGCTGATCCTGTGCGCCGAGAGGGATAGCGCTGTCGCGCACTACACGCTCGAGAACCTGCCGAGCAAGGTGCTGGCCGCGGAGTACCGCACCGTGTTGCCGAAGGAACCGATCCTGGTCGCCGAGATCGAGAAAACGATCCACGCCATCGAGACGCGCCGAGCGGCAAAGCCTAAGGCGAGTAGGCGCCGCAACGCGAAGACCGACCGCACGAGGCGTTGACCACATGCCGCTGACCGATGACGAGCAAACGCGGACCGCAGTGCAGGTCACGTTGAAGCGAGTGCTGCGGAGAATTGCTAGCGGAGAGCAGTGCCCATCGATCGCTATTCCTCGCCAGAAGGACGGTTTTCCGAGGGTCCTGTGCCTCGATATGAATCAGTGGATCTATTTGTCACGCGTGCACTACGGGCTCGATACGAACCGTGAACGAATGGCCGCCCTTGAAAGCATTCGGCAGGGCGTTGCTTCCGGTCGACTCATCGTCCCCGTGATGCAGGCGAACGTGCTCGAGGCTTCCGAAGCAGCACAACGCGATCGCGCACGGCGACGACGCCTTGCCGCGTTCATGATTGCTCTCTCTAGCAACTGCTGCATCGTGCACCCGCGGCAGCTCCTGCGGATGGAGGTCGAGCGCGCGATAAGGAAGCACTTTCTGCAGCAGGACGTCGGCGACTTCGCTCGCGAGCGGCTCGTTCGATGGGGCGTACATGATGCTGTCCGCACGACTGCTGCGGTGCCCGATGGGGAGGAACTCCTGCGTAGCTTCGGCCCAGAGGCGGTTGTCGGCATCCCGCCGGAAATTCTCGCGGGTCTCCCTCAAGTCCTCGAGCAGGCGCACCTGGAGCCGGAGATGTCGGTGCTCGCGATCGTCGACGCGCTTAGCCCAGAGTCGATCGCTGAGGGGCGTCGTATCGACGAGCGAGCGGTTGTCGCCCTCGAACGCGCGCGACCGTCCGATCGCGCAACGCGGGTTCGCATCCTGTTGGGTGAGGACGCGGGAACGCTGCGTTCCGCCCTGGACGCAATGGGGATCCAACACGCGGACTTCTCGCGTTGGCTCGACGGCCACATCGAGACGTTTGTAGCGGACGTGGCATCCGTGGATGTCGCGACTCGTCTTTTCATGGCGCGCGACCGAAATGGAGAGGCCCGAGTCCATCGTAATGACATGAAAGACATGTTCTTCCTCGAGCAAGCGATTCCCTACGGAAACCTGGTCGTGACCGAGAAGAGCTGGGCGGCGCTTGCGGCGGCTGAAAAGCTCGACCAACGCTACGCCACTCGGGTGCTACCGACCTTGCAGATGACCACGGCGCTTCTCAAGGCCGACGGCGTCGTGTGACCGCGGCCCGAGCCGATTGCGAGGTTGCACTGTCAACCTTGCCAGGCGTCATCATGGGGGCGTCGTCAATTGATCGAAGCGAAGCGCGCTCTGCGTTTCGCCTGTGCCCTTTCGGACACGCCGCATCTGCCATAGGCGCGTTGAGCCATCGGTCCACCGCGAGCGTGCGGCAAGGCGTTGCACGCGGACACCGTTCCTCGGCACTTCTTCTTCGGGTAGCTGATAGCTGCCGCCGTTCAGGCTGCTCGGCACGAGCACGCGACCGCGCGGGGTGATCACGTTGCCCTGACGGTCGACGGCCTCGGCGCGAGCAAGCACGACCGCGCCCGTCGTGGGGTTCACCTGCAGCGGCACGAACGGTACCCAATAGGACGGGACTGCGGACTCGAGCCGATACACGAGCGACTCCGTCGACGACGCCTGGACCGGAAGAGCAGCATCACGCTCGCGCTGCGGCCATGGCTCGCCGGCCGCGTTCTCGAGCGTGTTCTCGATAGCCCACACCATGTTCGCCATCTCGTCGCGCGCAAAGCGAATGTCCTCGAGAACACTTCCCGTTTGAAGGGCGATACCAGCGGTAGGCGGCAATAAGTAGAAGTCGGCGGTGGACGTCGTACCTCCTGTGCTCGTGGAGAACATCGTCCAGGTGCCGCTGCCAAGGCGTTCGCGATCGGCGCGCATGATCAGCGTCTGGACGCCGAACACGTCGGTGACGATCAGCGAGTCGAGTTGGTACGTGCTACCGACCGGGACATCGACCGGCACCATGAACCAATCGTTCGCGTGCACGAGCATGAAGTCCATCAGCGCGAGCCGCGCGAGGTCGCGCTTGTCCGGTTTGATGTCGCCGAAGTCGAGCGTGCCGTTCTCGAAGTCCCAGAACCGCGGGCCGGGCATACCTTTGAAGCGCACGTGCGCGGGAACGATCGAGCGCGAACTCGGCTGCGGCGACGGCCCCGGCGTGGTCGCGACGAGATCGAAGGAACTCCACTCGGCGAGCCCGTCGCCGCCGGGTGTGACGGCCAGCGTCGCAGTGCCGGCGCTCACCACGGCATCGACGGTTGCTGCGTACTCCAGCCGTGCCGGCTGCCAGGTCTCGGCATCGGCGACGGTGCCGATCGGGCCGAGCGTGGATTCGATCCAGGCGACGAACGCCTGCGACACGGCGGCGGAGACCGGCGGCACCAACGCGCTGCCGATCTTGATCGCCTGATACGCTGCGACACCGTCGACAGCGCGCCCTGCGCAGACGCGGCGCAGCTGGGCATCGACGGGGTCGGCGGGGTCCGCTGGCGTTGCGTCGATCGGAAACGTCGAGCGGAACGCCGCGTCGTCCTGGCCAGCCTCGCCGAGCAGGCGCGACAAGATCTGGCCTAGCTCGATGCGCGTGCCGAGGTCGGGCGTAAACGGCTCGGCCTCGAGCTGGTGCTCGATCGGCGCGTTCGCCGTCGTCAGCGCGCCGGCGCGCTCGGTGAGCTGCACCCACGCGGGCGTGCCGGAGTCGACGCCGAGGAACTCGCCGAGCTGCCACTGCCGGGTCAGCATCCACAGCGGATCGCGGACCTTGGCCTGAAGCGGCGACGTGATGTCACCCGTCGACGGTCGCGGCTCGACACGATTCCACCACGTGATCGACGGCATTACTGGAGCCCTTTCGCGATGACGGGATCGAGCTTGGTCGGAAGGATCGTACTGATCGTGTCGTCGCCGGCATTGGCAGCGAGGAAGATGCCCGGAATCAGCTGCGCGAGCGTGTCGAGGGACTCGAGATCGAGTGCGCGCAGCTTCGCGTTGTCGAGCGTCTCGGTGACGCACGCGAGCAGCGCATCGAAATCCCACGTCGCAGCCGTCGTCGGTGATACGGCGACCAGGATCGTCTGTGGCGCTTCGCCGGAGGTGTCCGGATAGCGGAACGCGATGCCGGTGTGCTCGCTGGCGTTGGGGATTGTCTCGGCCCATTCGTCGATGAACAGGCCGTATGTCGGCTGCGTCGGATCGACAGCGCCGCCCGGCGCGTGAAGCGCGAATGAGAGCGTGCCGCTGGTGCGCGTCTCGCCGGGGTTGGCCGGCAAGCCGACCCATGACGCGGTGGGATCATGAGGAAGCTGCGCCAGGCTCCAGTGCGCGGGCTTCGCTCCGCTGGCCTCGGCGAGCATCCTGAACATTCGCCAACGACCGAGCGGTTCGCGTACGCGCGTCGCCCCGGTGAGCCAGCGATCGACCGAATGAGGATCGCTCGCGATCATCGCCGGGCCGTAGTCGAGCGCCCGACGGAGCTCGCTACCGGCGGCGCTGGCCGCGGGGAACGCGAACCCGACGAGCAGCTGGAAGTCGCGGCCGAACACCGCGCGCGCGCGCGAGGCTGCGTCGGTCGCGGAGCTCGCTATCGCCGCACGCTTGGTCACGTCAGCGAGTGCAGCGCTGGCCTGATCGATCAGCGGCAGCTGGCTGATGCCGCCCTCCTGCGCGTCGGCGACGAATGCCGGGAATCCCGGGGCGGATCCGAAGTCGGCTGCGCGCCGTAGCGCCGCGCGGAGTGCTGCTGCGTCCGACAATGCGATCGCGCTCTGGAGTGCAGTCTGCACCACTGCTAGTGCGGTCGCGGCCGCTTGCACGCGCGTCTCCGCCTCCGTGTCGCCGGTCACCGCGTCATCACCGATGGCGGCGTCGGCGGGGAGGATCACGTCCTGACTCGTCAGCGTGCGCATGCTTCCCACGGCGCGGCTGATCGCATTCGCTAGATCGATCATCTCGGGCACTGTCCGCGTCGACGCGCGCGGCCAGCTCGGGTCGGCCGCGTAGACGATCGTGAACGAGGCGCCGTCGGCAGCGTCCGCCGGCACGCTATCGCCGAACGCCGCGAACAGCACCCGGCGGTCGAGCTCGTTGGCAGCAGCGCTGGTCGTCGTCGCGGTCGCGAGTGCCAGGACATCGAGCGGTCGCAGGCCGAGCTGGTCGAAGTACACCTGCTTCGTCTGCACGACCGGGGGCAACGACTTGTTCGGATACTGCACGCGACACCGAACGTCGTGCGGGTTGCCAAGCAGCGTCCCGACCCACGCATCGAGGCGCGGCTCGCACGCGGCGCGGGGCGTCAACGTCGTCGGCCAGTGCGCACTCAGGACGAGCGGTGTGGGCCCGAGCACGACGGCGAGCCGGTGCGTAAGCGCTGTCCCGCCAGTGACGCCGCGCGCGACCGAAGGGTCTGGTGGCCGAACACCTTGCGCCAGCGCGTCGAGCCCGGCGCCGCTCGCAGACGTCGAGCCGAGCACGACCTGGTGCACCGATTCGGCGAGCAGCAAGTCGGTGGCCGCGTCGACGTTGCGGTCGAGCGCGGCGAGCTGGGCTTCGAGCACGTCGCGGTGCGCGATCGTCGGCGACAACCCATCCGCGCCGAACAGTGTGCCGGCCTGCCAGCGGTTGCGCAGCGCGAGCCCGTCGACGACGTTGCGGGCCGCGATGGTGTCGATCGGATCCGCATTGTCGGCACCCTCTTCATTTGCGACCAGCGGCGCGACGTTGCGGATCGGCCCGATGAGCGACTCCGCGCCGGCCTGGTGGATGCCGCGCTCGATGAGGTAACCGAACACGGCGCCGATCGGCTGGCCGTTACGCACGCTGTCGAGGACGAACTGGCCCATGCGGACCTGCGCCGACGACAGATCGATTGCGTACGGCGAGCTGCCCTCGCCGATGTGAGTCAAATATGCGTTGCGCAGCACGGCGGCCGTCATCGCATGAGCCATCGACGGGGCCTGAATGTAGCCGCCGGGAGTCATGCGTACGACCCTGTCGCCGACGGTGGTAGTCGCCGCGTGCTCCGGGCGCAGGTTCTCGACCCAGCCGTAGGCGCCGACATAACACCCGAGCGCCTCCTGGCGTGCACCGGCGATACTTAACTCGAGCAGGCGGCGCGTTGCGAGCGAGGTGATCCATACGTCAAGCCTATGCGAGACGGCGTCGAGCGCCTCGCCGAATAGGCGCTCGAGCTCGGCCGTCGCGATCGGCGCGAGGACACCGAGCGCATCGCGGAAGTCGCCCACACCGGTGAGGGCGCGTAGCTGCGACTCGTAGTCGCCGTCGAAAAATGCGGACAGATCGATCGTACCGATCGCGGGCAATGCGACGCGGCTCGCGAGCCGCTGCCACGGCGTCGGCGTCGCCTCGGTGCCGGGGACGACGCTGACGAGCTCCGATTCCTTCCATGGTGCGACGGCGGTCACGGCGTACTTTGCAAGCAAGTCGTTGCCCCACCAGTGGTACTCGGCGAGCGCGCTGTGGCGGAGGAACCGATAGAGCAGGACATGCGTCATGCCGGCGAGCGGAGGCGGCAGCGACTCGCGATGCAGCTCGTCGACGCTCGCGCCCTTGATCCACGTGATGTAGTCGTGAGCGCCGAGCGCGGTGCTCTCCGAGGTCGCGGCCGTATCGACGAGTGCGCCGCTGTACAGTCGGCTCTGCGGATCGTAGTTCATTCCGATCACGCGCGGTGCCGGTGTGGGAGGTACACCGGCGGCGTCGAGCGCCGCTTCGCCTAATGCCTGGTGCACGTTGGCCCACGTCTGACCGTCGACGCTGAATAGGTCGAGCAAGTTCAAGTAGGTCTCGTTGCCGACGGTGCGGCGAACGCGCACCTGCCGTGCGCTCGCGTCCATCGCGAGCACGTCCAGCAGATCCTGATCGGGGTCGTTCGACCGCCCGACGTGCGGCGCCTGTGCGACCGACTGCAGCCAGATCGGCCGCAGCTTGGCGATCAACTGCGACAGCCGCCGCTGTACGGGCGATGCCTCGCGATCGTCCTGCCAGTGCGCGAGCGAGGTCACCGGCAGCACACCATAGGGCACGTTGCCAACGCGAAACGCGGATGCCGGCCCGCGCGGTAGCACCCACGTCGCGAAGATCTGGCCGACTTCGTTGACGGCGTCGGCGCCGATCAGCGGCGACAGGATCTGGTCGAGGTAATAGCCGAGCGTCGACGAGAACAGCGTGCGGTTCATCTTCTGCGCCGGCGCGAGCTCGGACAGCTCGCCCCCTTCGACGTGCGCGAACACGCCGGTGGGCAACCGGAGCACCCTCGCTGCGAGCTGTGCGGCAGAGCTCGCGACGCTGTCGAGTGGTGTGCCGCGCTCGACCGCGAAGCTGTGCTGGTCGTTGGGGTCCGGCGGCGGAAAGCCGGCCGGCGTGCCAGCCGCGTTGCTCGTCGGCGTGCCTTGCTTCACGAACGCCAGCCCCGCGGTGTAGTGCTGCGCGTCGAAGAGCGCCCCGAGCTGCGTGCTCGTCGTCGCGCTGTCGAGCGAGGTCTTGACGCCGATCACGACGACGCGGTCGAATCCGAGCCGCGCGTCGACAGCGTCGATCGGCAACCGGATCGCCATCCCGTTCGCGACGGCCGTGTCGAAATCGACGGTCCATTTGACGGCGTCGTCGAGCACCAGTGTGCCGTCGGGACTGACGGGGACCTGGTCGGATGCGAGCGCGTCGGGTGCAATACTCAGTGCGAGCGGCTCGATTACCGGAGCACCGACCGCGGACTTGGTCGTCGAGCCGCGCGAGGCGACGACCATGTAACGGTCCGGCTGCAGCCTCGCTTCGACGGCGCGCGACCAGCCCGGAGCCTTCGCGAACGTCGCCGGTGCGACGGTGCTGTTCGGATCGCGCACGCGGACGATCCACGCCGCGCGCTGCGCCGGATAGCTCTGGAGCAGCGTCTGCCAGGCGCTCAATTGCTCCGATCCGGTGTTGGCCGCGCTCGCCCAGTAGGCGTCTCCGGCGGCTTGCTCCGCGGCCGAGAGCTCGGGCTCGTGCGCATCCGCCGCGATCTCGTCGGGATACATCCGCACGAGCAGTTGCGGTGACGCCCCTGCTGCGGCCACCGAGAACCGTGTTTCGATGCGCACCGGCAACAGGACAATCGGCGCGGTCGACTCGAGCCGAGCGATGTCGGCCGCTGGCGTGGGTCCCAGGAACGCTGCGAGTGCATTCGTCACGCCCGCGAGCGCGCTAGCCTCCGCGCCGCGGTGGGCGAGGATCGCCTGCTTCTGTTGCATCACGGCGTTATGCGCGGCGACCAGCTGCGGATCTCCCGCGGAGTTCGTCCGGGCGAGGTTCGCCGCTTCCATAGCCTTCGCGGCAAGGTCTGCTTGCGCTTGCAAGCGCGCCTGTCGCGCAGCGCCGTATGTCTGGCGCGCCCTGGTGATTGCAGTACGATCGATGGTCATCGTCCCTCAGGCGTCCGTCGGAATCATTTTCGACGCGTGAACCAGCAGTCGTATCGGCTCGCGATAGGTGATGTACGCGAGGTCGGAGGCCCGGGCGCCGTCGGCGACATGCCATCGCGCGTTCTTCGGGTTCACGACGGAGTTCGTGGTCGGAAGCAGCGCTCCGAGGTCGATGTACTGGATCTGTGCGAGCGCGGCCGCGTCGCTCGCCAGGTCGGACCACGCCAGCGCTTGCCACGTGCCCGGCGCGGTGCCGTACGTCGCTCCCTCGGGCTCGAGACCGAAGCGCGGCTCTGACGAGTGCTCCTGGAGCGCGAAGTACCAACCCGCCGGCCCATCGGGCGTGTCCGTCCCGCGGGCCTCCGTGGCGGTGAGTTGTAATCCCCAGAAGCCGGCCCCAACGCCGAGCGTGCCTTGAAACGTCGGATAGAGCGGAGCAGCGGTCGGATCCATCTCGCGAGAGCCCGCGTTCCACCGTGCCGGCACTGCATACACGATCGTATTCGGGTACCGGCGAAGCAGCTCCGCGCGCACGATCAGCACCAGGTCGCTGTCGACGCCCGCGCGCGCCGAGTTCGCGCCGAGCGCCGCGGTCTTCGGCCAGGTCGCGATCGCATTGATGTCGGGTTCCGGGTTCGGCACGCCGTCGACGTTCCAGAACTGGCGGAAGTACGTACCGCGCTGATCGGTCGGGTACTCGTTGAACAGCAGCGTGCGGGCCATCTCGTCGTTGAGGCCAGTCATGTAGCTCTCGATGAACCCCTCGTTCGGGTGTGCCAGCGTCGCGATGTCCTGCGGAAGGCCGCCGAAGCCGGATAGAATCCAATCCGGGGACACGTCGAACAGTGGCTGGTACATCGGCTGCGGGAACGTGGGCGCGGCCATCACCGGGTCGAGAGGGTCGGCCGGCTGGAATGGCACCGCGACGCCGAGCCGGCCGCCGAACGTCGCGCCGATCGTACGGTTCGGATCGAGCCCGGTCCTGATCGTGGATGCCATCGCATTCAGGTCGACGGGCGTTAGCGTCTCGCCCGCCGCCGGGGCGGCGTTCACATCACCGAAGGCGGTGGCGGCCGCGGCGCGGAACCGCGGATCCTCCGGCGCATTGGACGGCGGAATCGGCGCCAGCGTGCCGTCTGCTTGCAGCGCTCGGGCGACGAAGCCGCGCTTTTGCGGCGCCGCCTGGATCTGCGCCGGCGTGAGCGTGCGGTCACGCACGCCCACCCGGATCGCGAGTGCTCCCCCGGGCGAGGAGCCCGCCGCAAGCGTAGCGCGGATCTCGACGAGGAACGTGTGCAGCTCCTCGCGCAGCGCCGGATCGGCGAAGTGCGGCCATGCCGCGAGGATCAGCTCGAGCACAGCTTCGACTGCGACCCAGACCGCGTGCGGGATCTTCGCCAGCCAGGCGGCGAGCTCCGGCGTGAGCCACTGCGGGGCCAGCGAGGCACCTGCGGTCTCCGGCGTTGCGATCTTCGTCGGTGGCCGCGGCGGCGGTGCGACCGGCATAGCACCGGCATTGACACGCTCGACGATCGTCGCCGGCTTCGGATCCAGCGCGCGGCCCTGGCGAACGCCGACCGGTCCGAGCGGTCGTGCCAGCCGGACGAACGCCGGAGTGAGCACCCCGGCGCGGAGCGGGCTCTCTTGCACCGCCGCGCGCAGCGTGATCGGCCTGGTGTGCGCTGCCGAGGACACGAGCAAGCGGGCGTGCAGCGATGCGGTGAGGATCGGGAGCTTCGCGGTCGGTAGAACGAGCACGTTGCGCGCCCACAGGCGCAACGCGGCTTCACGAGCGAGCTGTGCGAAGCGCAGCTGGGTGTTGGCTGCGCGCACCGCATCGACTTGTGCCCACGCGCCCGCGAGCAGCTGCTGCTGTTCGTTCTGTACGACCTGCCAGCCCGCGGCGGCGACGACGCGCGTTCGCGGGTCCGTGTTCAGCTCCTGAAACCACGGTGGCGCGGTCGCGTCGAGCCGCGGCGCCGCAGCATACCAGCGGCCGTACAGCGGCGGCGCGAGAGTCGGGTCCGTCGCGCCGCCCGCGATGCGATCCTCGGAGAGGTTCAGCAGCGACGACAGCGACGTCGTCCACGCCGCTTTGTCCGTCGCGTCCCACGCGGTCGGTACCGCGTCGAGCGGTTTCAGGGCGCTCTCGACGGCGAGCGGCTGCGACGCGGCGGGCGCGCGGCCCATGCCCGGCGTCGAGACGTCCATCGGACGCTGGCCGGTCGTCGCAGGCAGCGGCTGCGGCAAGATGCGTTTTGCAAGCGTGACGAAGTCGCCGCTGTCACTCGTCTGGAAACGCCACGAATAGAACACCGGGAGCGTGATCGCACTTCCGTCGTTCTTCCACGCCGGCTGCGAGGCATCGAGCGTCGGGTCGGGCGCTTGACGGAGTGCAGATCGCCGCGTCGCCTCGAGCGTCGGCACGAGAAAAGCCGTGTACGCCGTGCGCTGATCGAGGCGCCGCGGACACAGCAGGCGTGCCACGACGCGGTGCGACGCATTGTCGAGCAGGCTGTGCATCGTCGCCGTGTCGATCGAATCCGCGCCGTCGACGTGCACGTGCGCCCACGCCCACAGCTGCTCCGCGGTCGGCAGCGGCACACCGGGCTTCGTGGTGACCGTCGCGAGCGGCTTCGCGGTCGTAGGCGACGTCATCGCGGCGATTTCATCGTCGCGCAGGACGATCAAGCCGAGCCACGGCCGCAGGCGATCCTGCGCGTTCGCCCTGGCGGGCGTGTAGCGCCACGCGGTGTCGGCCGGGAATAGCTCGATGAGGGGGAAGTAATTCGGCTCGACCTCGAACACGTTCTCCTTCGGCCACACGCGCGTGATCGCGCGCGTATCGAAGGCGGTGATGTCGCCGGGGCCGAACAGGTTGATCGTGACAGGCGGCACCGGATCCGTGGCCGACTCGCTGCCGCCCGTGATCGCCACCGCCGCCGTCACCGTTGCGTGCCCGGTGACTGGAGTACCGTCGGTCTGGCTGATCTGCGTCGAGATGCCCTGGCGCAGCCACGGCAAGAACGTGTACACGCCGTTGCTCATGCTGCAAGCTCGTGGAGCGGCACGACCTGGAGCTGATCGGTGTCGCTCGGGTTGGCCGCGAGATGTGCCGCGAGCGCGCGATACGCCTCGCCCTTCGACACGGGCGCGGTGATATCGGTGCGCTCGGCGAGGTCAGCGGTCGTCGCGACGACGAACTGTTCCGGACCGAACGTGACCAGCGGCGGCGTCATAGCCGGAGGCGCGAACTTCGCGAGCGGCGCGAGCGCGGGGACCGCGCGAAACGCGTTGCTGGATTTCGCCCACACGAGCTGCTCGGTGAGTGTCGGGTTGTAGTGGACCTTGTGCGGCGGCGGGGCGTGGAGCTCGTCGTCGTAGAGGTCGACGTACATGAGTTCCTGGCCGAGCTGCTGCCCGAACGCGAGCTGGCCGGCGCCGACGCTGAAGCCCGCGATGCCGTCATCGAACGACGGTCGCGACAGCTTTTCCTGATCGGACATGTCTTCGAACTGCGCCGGAGCGAACTTGTCGGTGACAAGCGTGAACGGCAGGGACACACCGCCGAGCTCGACCGTTGAGACCGTGAACGTCGTCTGCGGACCCGGTACCGACTCGCCGAACTTGGTGATCGTCTGATTCAGCGGTAACACGCGCTCGCGCAGCGTTAGGACGCCGTTCGGATCGACATAGATAGTCATCGGATCTGCGGCCGGCGTCGACAGCGTGACGGGCGTCGGAATGCCGGCCGGCAGCGAACCCGACCAGTTCTGCGGGGTCGCGACCGCCGTCTTGAGCCGCGGCCACGCATCGACAACCGGCGCCGAGATCTGCTGGCTGCTACCCCAGGTGATGTCGACGTGAACGCTGATCGAGAAGAACAACAGTGAAATGCTGGCGTCGCCGGTGACGTGCCACGGTGTCGGCCCCGACAGCTCGCCTCGGACGGAGATGCCCATCAGCGTGGAGGTCCCCGATCGCAGCGCGAGCCCCGCGCTGAAGTCGACGTCGAACGAGAACGGGCTGAACACGAACAGCGCGTCGAAGCCGAGCCAGCCGTAGACATTGAGCGAGCCAGCGCCAGCACGCAGCTCGCATTGCGCGCCGAACTGGAATGTGTTGGAGGTGACCCCGAGATACGACTGAATCGTGAGGCTGAGCGCGTTCGTCGAGGACAGCGAGATCGTGATGGGCTTCAGCTGGGGAAAGCCATCCGGCGGCTGAAAGTGTGGATTGAGCCCGCCGATCGAGAGCGCGAAGCTCGGATCGCTCCCCCAATCCAGGCGCATGGCCATGTCGCCCATGAACGGGAAGCTGGCGACGCGCGAGTCGTGGAGCGTGCCATCGAGCGAGAACAGCTTCTTCCCGAAGTCGATGACACCGAGCACATCCAGGTGGAGCGCCACGATCGCCGCATCCGGGTTCGGCAGCGTGACGTTCAGCTGGCCGAGCACCGCGATGACGAGCGGGGAGGGCAGGGAGAACAAGACCCCGAGCTCGGCCGTGACCAGGTTGATTCCGCCGCCCCAGCCGATCTTCGCCATGGGGCCGAACACGTAGCGGCCCGGTGTCGGCGGGAAGATCGAGCGTAGCTCGCTGATGATCTGCGGAGCGTTCGCGATCGGGTCCGGCGGGAACAGGATCGCGTCCAGACTGTGCGTGCGCAATCCGGCTCGGATCGCGTCGGCAACGAAGTCTCGGTGGATGCCGCACAACCCACCGACGCCGTTCAGCGTGAAGCCGAAGCCGAGCTGGATCGGCGTGAACTCGACACTGATGAGGACCAGGAATGAGTAGCCGGTCTCGCCGTTCGGCAGCTTGGTATCGAGCAGCCCGATCGCGCTGACCTGAACGCCGTAGACCGACAGCGCCATCACGCCTGTGTAGCGGCCGTTCGTCGGGTCGAAGCCGAGGTATCCGCCACCGCTGACCGGGCCAGCGCTGATCGCGAGACCGAGTCCGTTCGGAGGCCGGAAGGTGATCCCCAGGTTCGCCGGGTCGAGCGTGCCCTGCGAGAGCGCGAGGTCAACGCCGATGCCAGCACGGTCGACGGATGCCGTGACCGGTCCGAGATGAACGCCGAACGATGCCGCGGCCGTGGCGCCGAGATTCGCCCCGTCGGTCGTGATCGAGAGCGTGACGGTGTGAAGCGCCACCGGACCGATCGTCGCGTCGACCGCGATCGTGACCTCGAGGCCGCCACTTCCGGTCAGGTACAAGCCCTTCTTGTTCGAGTAGCCGGCGCTCAGAGCGAACGTCGCGTGCAGCCCATCGCTCGGCAAGAAGCTCGCGAGGAAGCTG
This sequence comes from Kofleriaceae bacterium, assembly GCA_039922635.1. Taxonomy (GTDB): domain Bacteria; phylum Myxococcota_A; class Polyangia; order Haliangiales; family Haliangiaceae; genus JABFXX01. The sequence goes on from JBDTEH010000101.1 coordinate 19,147, forward strand.
TCGCCATCGCCCGGTGCGGCGACGAGCGTCGAAGAACCGAGATCGAGCGCTACGCCGTACTCGTGATCGGCAGAGGCAAGATCAATGGTCGCCGAGAGCTGGAGCTTTCCGAGCTCGAGCCGTGTCCCGGTAGCGCCGCCGAACATCAAGCCATCGAGCTCGATCCCGAAAAGCTTCGACGCCAATCCGCCCGCTCCGCCGAAGAACTTCAGGCCATTTGGCCCTATCGCAAAGCCATCGGCGGCCGCCGTGAGATCCAGCGTGTCCCAGTACGGCGCCATCGTGCCGGTCGGCATGAACACAACGCCGAAGTCACCTAGATCGCGGGGCGACAGCGCAATCGTGACCGCGTATCGGTCTGGCTCCTCGAAGTTGGGCTGGAGGAAGATCGAAATGATGCCGCCGGCAACGTGCGGCGCGGCCCCGGACGTGATCGAACCTGCGGGGGCCACGGCGTGATAGCGCGCGTCGATTCCCAGGTCCCGCACGACAGCCGCGAGCCGCGGGAACAGCAGATCAGCGAGCGCAGCCGCATCACCGGCGGTGACGAGCCCGCCGGCGGGGATGTACGCCGCGCGCAACACACCGACGGGGTCGCGCACGAGCGGCCCGAGCTGGTCGAGCGCGAGCGTTGCCGGTGGGGCGATCGCGGTGAGCAGCACGAGCGCGTCGTAGGTCGGTGGATGCCAGAATTTCAGGTACCCGAGCAGCAGGCCCTCGGCGATGTCGGCCCCCAGCGCCTCCCCGGAGGCGGGATCGACGGGCATCTGCTCGACCACCGCGTACAGCTGCTGGAGCTGCGCGAGCAGTGGCGGGATATCCGCGAGCCCCTGCGGCAGATGCGCGGCGAGCGTGTCGATCGCGTCGAACGCGGCGACGAGCTGCGCGATGTGCGGATCCGTCGCGGGATCCGTTCCCGGCTTCAACGTCCAGCCGGTCACGGTGGCCATCACCTTCGCGGGCGCGCCGCCGTCACCAAGCGCCGTGATCGGCGACAGCAACAGCCGCAGCTCGTTCAGCAGCTGGTCGAAGAGGTTCGCGGTCGCCATGCAGCGCTATCTCGTCGAGACGACCCCGTCGTCCGTCGGTTCGAGATCGCCGACGAACACCGCGTTGGCTTGCGCGTCGGTGACCTTGCGCGAGTTCGCCCAGACGTAGGCATCGTGGACCTTGTCGTACCACATGTCGAAACCGAGACCGGCTTGCTTCTTGGCGCTCGAATAGAGCAGGAACTGCGCTTCGATCAGCGGCCACCAGGTCTTCGCGTGCTTGTCCGCGAGCTCGTCGAGCGCCGCGTTGACCTCCGTGCTCGTCAGCGTCGCCACGACGTTCTTCATCCGCGTCGTCAAGTCCGCCGCGTCCGCGATGAACTGGTCGATCTGCGTTTTCTTGTCAGCAATCGTGATCGGCGTCCCCTCATGCGCGGTCGTCGCTTGCTCTGCCTCTGCTGGCGAGATTGACGTCGGATACTCCATCCACCAGGGGATTCCGCGGATCAGCACCTCGTTCATGCCGAACATCCCTGTCCGCAACGATCCGAACGTGAACCCGATCGCGCCACCGACGTTCGTCTCGAGGGAGAGCTTGTCGAACAGCTTCCGGGCGACGCCCTTGTGCAGCCCCAGCCCCGCTCTGCACGACAGCAGCAGCATGTCGATCTTCTTCTGCTTGCGCTTCGCCGCGAGCGTTCCGTCCATGGTGAGCAGGTCGATGAAGCGCTCGGCCCCCGCCTTCGCGTTCGGCCCCATCGTGTAGAGCCCCTCGCCGTTGCCGTGACCGACGATGAAGATCGCGTCGGTCGGTGCAAGATCCGAGAAGTCCAGGCCCGTCGGTGACGCGTCATACTTGAAGGTATGGACGTGGATCTTCTTGCCCACGGACTGCTTCCGCAGCATGTGGAGCACCTTCAGCAACGCATAGTCCTTGTGCGTCTCCGGCGGCGGGGTCCACGCCTGGCCGCGCCTCGCGTAGAAGTCCTTCCACTCGGCGTTCGTAGTATCGCTGGGCTGCGCGACCGCGATGAATCGCGTCGACTTGGAGACGTCGGTCACCGCACCACCCGGTGCGAATTCTACCGACGCAGGGACAGCGGTGCTAGCGAGAGTCGGACATGATCAGCACGCCGCGGTCGGCATCGAACGGGTGCACGCGAAGGGTCAGGCGGCAGGTATTCTCGCCGCGTCGCTCGAGCTGGTAGTCGACGGTGTGCTCAGCTGAACCGAAGACTGCAGTGAACGTGTGGTCCGTTCGTCGCCACTGAAAATCGATGTGCCCGATCGGAGCATCGCCGCCCATGCCGCCTTCGGTCCACCGTCCGGTCATGTCACGGCGAAGCTCGAGCGTTTCCCAGTAGTGCTGGTCGCCCTTGTACCAGGTCTGTTCGAACGTGCAGGCTTCCTTGGTCATGGGCGAGGCTCTCTCGGCGACAACGAGGCTCAGCGCCAGCGCGCACGCCGCGGCGATCGTCATGCCGGCGATAGGGGGTGACTCGCGTAGGATCCGCACGCCTGAAGTGTAGTCCGTCACGGTCATGATGGCCATGCAGGAACGTGAATGCGTTCCGGTGACTTATGCTCGCAGGTATCCGATCACGAGGAACAGATCCGCGATCTCGAACTCGCATGAGTCATGTCTGAAGACAGTCGCGTCGCCGCCCTCCAGCCGAGCGTGTATGGACGCACCATGACGAGCTGAGCATGGCGGTAGTCCGGAGGACGACCGCGCGTGGATCATTCGTATCGCGGTCAGGCGGACTTGGCGCGAAACGTCACGACAACGCCGGCTTTGTCCGGCATCGCGAACGCGACGCGGCTGTAGTCCTCGGCGAACGCATCCGGGTGCAGGTGCGCGTAGACCTCCTGCGTGATCGCGACGCTCGAGTGGCCGAGAATCTTCGACAGCTTGAAGATGTCGCCGCCGGACGCGAGGAACAGGCCGGCGAACGTGTGACGGAGGTCGTGGAGGCGGAGCTTCTTGTCGACACCCGCGCGCAGCACCGCGGCCTTGAACGGCCGGAAGATACTCGTCTTGTTGCGAGGCATCTGCTCGCCGTGCTTGTCCACCTTCGCGCCAGGCCACAGCAGCGTGTTCTCTCCCTTTGCCAGCTTCATCTCGCGAAGGACGGTTAAGACCGAGTCGAAGATCGGCACGTGCCGCAGCCGGCCTGATTTGGGCGCTCCACGGCGACCGCGGTGCACGTGGATCACGCGATGGGTGAGATCGATGTCGACCCACATCAGGTGCAGCGCTTCGTCGAGGCGCATGCCGGTGCCGACCAACACGGCGACGAGCGTCCGGATGTTGTCGTTGCACGCGGCGAGCAGCTTCTGCACCTCGCCGGCGGACTGGAGCCAGCGGAACGGACGTTCGGCGACCTCGAGGTCGCGGATGAACTTGAGCGGGCTTTCCGAGCACCAGCCCTGCTCGATGAAGTAGCTGTAGGCCGCGGACAGCGAGGCGAAAAGGGTGTTGATCGTGGCGTTGCCGATCGGCTCCTCGCGCTCCTTGAGCGCGGTGCGAAGGTCAAGAAGCTTGGGCTTCGTAATTTTCACGAGCGGCGTGCTGTCGAATGTCGGGCGCACATAGAGGCGCATCCGGCTCTCGTACTCGTCGTGCGAGCGCTGGTCCTTGATCGCCTTGAGCCAAGCGTCGAGCGCGTCGCCGAGCGTGCGCTTGTGGTCCACGGCGGCCGGGAGGTCGCCCGCCTTGATCGCGCGCTGCGTGACGCGGTGCTGTTCGTCCGCGGCCTCGGCTTGCTTCTTCGAAGCGAACGAGCCGACGTAGACGCGGACACTCTTCTCGCGGATCCGTGCGCGTCCATAAACCTGGAACGACTTCGTTCCGTCCGCCGCCGCGTGCACCTTGATCATGGCACCGAGCCTACAACAGGGCTCTGACTGACCGGTGTAGAACCGGTGTAGAACGGAGATTTTCGCGATCTCTCAGGCGCTCGGGCGCGCGCGCTTCGGTGGCAGCGGAACGAACCGACTCACGCGCCGCTGATACTCCGCGTACGCCTCGCCTTTGCTGCGTAGTGCCTGCCTCTCCGTCGGTAGAATGCCCGTGACGCCGAAGATCGACGCGAGGATGATCGCCTGCGGCGCGAGCGCGATGAGTCCCCACGGCCAGTACGCGAATCCAGCGATCGCATAACCGAGCCACACGCACCACTCGAAGAAGTAGTTCGGCTGTACTCGAACACTCGTGCTCGTCCGCGATCGCGCCTTGTAGCGCAGACAGCAGATCGTCTGGCCCTCACTTCGGCGGCATCGGCACGAACTTACTCACCCTGCGCTGATACTGCCGATACGCCTCGCCCTTTGACTGGATCGCCTGTCTCTCCGTCGGAGGAATCCCCGTGACGCCGAAGATGCTCGCCAAAATGATCGCTTGCCCCGCGAACGCGATCCACCCCCCGACAAACGCCAGTCCATAGAGCGCGAACCCCAACCACACGCACCATTCGAAAAAGTAATTCGGATGTCGCGAGTACCTCCACAGGCCGACCTCGCACACCCTGCCGCGGTTCGCGGGGTCGCGCTTCCAGCGCGCGAGCTGGGCGTCGGCCAGCGCCTCGCCGATCACCGCGCCGAGCGAGACCATCACGCCGAGGATGCGGAGCGCGCCGTTGTCCCACGGCTCGGTCACGAACGGCACGACGAACGCGCTCGCGAGCACCGCGGCGAGCGCGGCCTGGGCCTGGAAGAACACGAAGAACCGCTTGCTCGCGCGCGGCGCCCAGCGCTGGCGGAGCGTGACGTAGCGGCCTTCCTCGGCGCCGGTGGCCGCGCCGCGCGAGACCAGGTAGGACGCGAGCCGCGTGCTCCACACGACCACGACGAGGCCGATCGGCAGGAAGCTCGCGCGCGAGGTCGCCGCGGTGATCCCGAACCATGCGGCGACCAGGGTGAACGAGGCGGCCCAGCCGACATCGACGATGCCGGCGTTGCGCGTGCGTTCCTGTACGAGCCAGAGCACGAGCTGGAGCAGGGCACAGATCAGCCACGCTTCGCCGAGGCGCACGAGGACCGCGCCGATCATGGCGCCGGCGCCTTCGGCAGGACGATCACGAACGATCGCTCGCCGCGCTGGTAGACCTGGAACTTCGAGGTCGCGTGCTCGACGAGCGGAAACCACGGCTGCTTCTGGATCATCTCGTCGGGCGCGGCGAGCTCGGGCGCGATCAGGTCGATCTCGACGAAGTGGTGATCGGTGACGTCGTCGACCTTGGCCGCGTAGCTCCAGCCCTCGACGCCCGGCGCGGGAAACCGATCGTTGTGCAGCGCGCCGCCGTAGACCGCGATCCACGGCCGGTGGTTCGGCTCCTTGTCGCGGTGGATCACGGCCTCGGTCGCGATCCGGCCGAGCTCTCGGGTGGTGAGGTCGAGCATCGCGGGCGTGTCGACCGGCTTGCCGGGCGGCGCGATCCGCGCGTAGTCGGCGCAGGTCACGCGCATCGCGTGCGGCTGGATCTGCGCCTTGCGCGCCGCGTTCGCGAGATCGCCGATATCGGTCTGGGTCGCCTCGGGGCGGTGCATCGTGGTCTGGACCTTCGCGCTGGCCTCGGTCGCGGCGCTGCCACAGCCCGGATCGATGATCCAGGTCTCGAGGATGAGGTCGCTCAGCTTCGGTGCGAGCATCGGCAGCGCACCCTTGGTGAACCGCGACAGCGTCGACTCGATCTGGGCACGATCGGTGCGCGAGTGCAGCTCGCCGAAGCCGAGCACGCGCGCGTCGGCGGGGATGACCGCGGTGAGCGCGGCGGCGAGGGTGTCGTAGCGGGCCTTCGGGGGATCCAGGCTCGCATCGCGCGGGGCCGCCGTCGCCGCTACTGCGGCGGGAGTCGGCGCGGCTGAACCGGATTGCGAGTCGGCTTTGCCGCCGCACCCGGCGATCAGCAGAACGACTGCCACGAACCTCACCCCGTTACGATACCGCGTTATGTTGCGACGCATGGGGCCGAGCGCTAGCGAGCTGCGAACCATCCAGTTGTTCCAGGGCTTCGGCGATGCCGAGCTCGCGGAGATCAGCGCGCTGTTCACCGCGGTCACCGTCGATCCGGCGAAGCCGTTGTTCGAGGTCGGTGATCCGGGGACGACGTTCTACCTGCTCACCAAGGGCGAGGTCGAGCTCACCGGGGACGACGTGTTTCGGCTGCGCCCGCCGGCGTTGATCGGCGAGCTCGGCGCGCTGACCAGCCTGCCGCGTTCGACCCGGGCGACCGCCGCCGCCGGCGCGGAGCTGTGGCAGATGTCCGCGAAGCGGATCCAGGACTTCCTCGCCAAGCATCAGGAGCTCGGCATCCAGTTCCTGGTCAACTTGCTGTCGGTCGTCGCCGACAAGGTCCATCGCGATCAGCGCCGGCTCGCCGACATGCGCGGGAATTTGATCTCGACGCAGAAGGAGCTCAAGCGCCTGCGCGAGCTCGTGCTCGAATCCGCCGAGACGCCGCTGTCGGCGCCGGTCCACGACACACTCGACAAGCTGATCACGCACAACCGGCGCGTGAACTATCGAGTCGAGCCGCCGGCCGCGCTCGCCGCGACGGTGAAGTTCGATAGCGGGGTCGCCACGGTCGCGGATCTGTCGCGCACGCACATCAGCGTGCAGCTGCCGCCCGAGGGTGGGGCCGCGCCGGCGGTCGGTTCGTGGCTCTCGGGCGTGGCCGATCTCGCGGGTACGCAGATCCCGATCTCGGGCCACGTCTATCGCGCCACCGGCAAGAAGCTCACGCTCGAGCTCGATCTGATGATCGACGAGTTCGCGTCCGCGCTCGAGGGCTACCTCACGCGGGCGCAGCTGCTCGATATCCTGTGCTGAACCACGCCGCCGGGACCACACCGGCGAAGCAGGTGATCGTCCGAGCGCGCCACGGCGCCGAGCGCTTCGCTCGCACGGGCGCCTCCGGCGTGCCCTTGGCGAGCCCCTCGTCGCCGGCCCAGTCGGGCGCGATGCCGGGCGCGAGCCCGTGCAGCCCGCTCTGATGCAATCCGATCACGTGGGTGTGGCCCGCGACGCGGGCGCCGAGGAAGTCCGCGAGCCGCGGCGCGAGCTCGAGCCCCGCGCGCGCGCCGAACGTCTCGCACGTCCGCAACCAGATCAGCGGATCCGGCGCGAGCCGCTCGCGGAGCATCACGAGCCCGCGATGCAGCGCGTGCTCGGGTTGGAGTGCCGGCGCGTGGAGGATGTCGGTGCGATCGACCAGCACGCAGCCCCAGCGGCCGTGCCCCCAGTACTGGAGCTCGTCGATCGGTCCGGGCTGCCGCTCGAGCCACGCGAACGCCTCGGCCCACGAGGCGACCCCGACCGCCGCGTCGATCCGGCGCTGGGCGCGATAGAGCTGTGCGCCGCGCGCCCACGCGAACGAGAGCGCGCCGTCGGTGCGGTCGTAGACCAGGTACTTCATCCGAAAATGCGACCGAAAATGCGAAACGGAGCGCGAGGCTCCGTGCGATCGGATCCGCCTACCTGGCCGAGACCTGCTCGGCCTGGTTCATCCGCCGACCTTAGCCCGCGCCTGCGCGGCGCGCACGTACTCTCGGATCGACCGCAGGTACTCGTCCGCGCCGTCCCGAAGATCGTACTGCTTCGGGAGCTTGCCGCTCGCATCCGCCCACTGGCTGATCGGATCCATGTACTTGAAGCCACCCGTGTGCGCGCACGCGGTCGGATCCATCGGCCAATCGTCGAGGTTGATCGCCGGCAGCGTGATCGGATCGGCCGGCTTGTTCGCCATCAACCGCTCCATGTCGATGCAGTCGCTGAGGTCGTTCGCCGCGTCCATGCGGACGTTGAGGGTCTCCAAGCCGAACACGTTCTGCAGGTGCTTGAGCGGGGACGTGTGGTCGTACACGACCGACGACACGTAGCTCTGCTTCGCGTACGGCCCCGCGACCAGCGTCGGCACGCGGAAGCCCATCTGCTGGAACCCATCGACGCCGAAGTTCGCGAGCGTGTCGTCGGTCGTGGTGGGCGGTGACACGTGATCGAAGAACCCGCCGTTCTCGTCGTAGGTCACGACGAGCATGCAGTTCTTCCACTGCGGCGAGCTAGCGAGCGCGTTGTACACGGCCGAGATCAGCAGCTGGCCGTTGATCGGGTGGATCGGCGGGTGGTCATCGTTCAAGTAGAAGAACGGATCGATGTACGTCACGGGCGGCAACGTCCCCGCGGCGGCGTCCTTGAAGAACTGGCCGGTCAGGCCCTGGTAGTCGCCGAACCGGCGGACCTTGCCGGTGCCATCGGTCGGGCCGAGGTCGAGCTTGTACGGGCCGGCGTTGCCGAGGATCGCTACGACCGCGATCGAGCCGTAGTAGTAGGCCCAGTCGACGCCTTTGTCGCTGAGCCGGTTGTAGATCGTCGGCACCGGCACGCTGTTGAAGGTCGTGAGGATCTCGGAGTTCGCGGCGTCGTCGGGGCCGATCCCGAACGACGTCGCCGCGTGCCAGTACGCACGGTTCGGCAGGGTGGGGCCCATCACCGAGCAGAAGTAGCGATCGCATGTCGTGTACGCATCGGCGAGCGCGTAGCTCACGGGCAACTGCGTGCGCGACAGGTACTGCATCGGATCGATCAGCGTCGTGCTGTTGTGATCCATCTGGTGCGATTTCACGAACCCGTCGCACGCGCCGTTATTCCAGCTGTTGTGCAGCGCGACCCAGCCGTGCGGCGGATCTGGATCGCACATCTGATCGACCGACGGCGCCCACGGTGCGATCGGCATGCCGTTGACGTCGTTATTCGCGAACGACATCTTCAACCCATCGCCGGGCTTGCCCTCGAGCATCGAACGCGCACCGAAGTAGTGATCGTAGCTGCGGTTCTCGAGCATCATGTAGACGTACGTCGTGATGCCTTTGGGCTCCTCGTTGCTGCCGCAGCCGGGGAGGTACTTCGCCATCGCGGCGGCGCCGGCCAACCCACCGATCTGCTTGATCGCGGTGCGTCGATTGATCATGAGAGCGGTTGTAGCGTGGTCCGACCGGGGGTGTCCACCACAGGTTCGGGCCGGGGCTGCGACGCTCCGGCGTGCGCGGGGTTACAGGCGGCTCGCGATCAGCCCGACGCCGATCGCGAACCCGAGCAGCGCGCCGAGCCCGGCGGCGACGGCGATGATCAGGATCCGGGTCACCGGGTTGGTCCAGAACCCCTTCATGGTCTGGGTGTCCTCGGGGAGCCGCTCGCAATCGACGACCGAGGGTTTGCGCCGCCACGCCTCGACGATGCCGACGACGATCCCGGTGCGGACCAGCGGATAGACGCGGGCGACCGGCGCTGCGAGCAGGGCCGCGCCGACCGTGAACGGCGAGCCGCCGGCGAGCGCCGTGAACAGCGCCGCGCCCGCCGAGGTCGGGATGATCCACGAGAGCATCGTCTTCGCGAAGCTCGCCGCGTCGTTGACCTTCGCGAGATAGACGAGCGCGGCGAGGAACACCGCCGGCACGGCCCACTTCGCGATCCGCCACCACAGCGCGGGCGGGGGCACCTGGTCGAGCTCGGTGCGATCGATCGGCTGGTCGAGTTGTAGGGTCATGCCCGGCACGTGCGCCGCGCCGACGACCGCGACGACGGTCTTCTTGCCCTCGCCGGCCTCGCGCATCTTCGACACGAGGTACCGATCGCGTTCGTCGACGAGCGGGCCCTTGATCTCGGGCACGGCCTTGCCGAGCTCGGTCAGCATCTCCGAGAGCGCCTTGGGCTCCTTGAGGCTCTCGATGGTCTCGGCGGAGACCCCGTCGCCATCTTCGGTCTCTTCGCCGCCGGCGAGCAGCCCCCATAACAAGGTGATCCGGCGCCACATGCCGAGGTTGCGCCACGTGCGGCGCAGCGTGACGTTGATATCGCGATCGATCAGCTCGACCGGGATGTCGCGCTTGGCCGCGGTCTTGGTGGCGGTGACCAACTCCGCGCCGGGCTGCACGCCGAGGCTCGCGCCGATCCGCCGCTGGTAGCTCGCGAGCGCGAGGTGACCGAGCAGGTACAGGGTCTTGCCTTCGCGCACGACCTTGAACACGTCGAGATCGCGGAACGCGGAGTCCTTGGTCAGGGCGTCGTAGCGCGACTTGCACAGCTCGACGCACACGACATCGGGATGGACCGTGTCGATCACCGTGCGGACGTCGTCGACCGACTTTTGCGACACGTGGGCCGTCCCCACCACGTAGAACGTGGTGTCACCTCGAACCAGCGTGGTGACGGACGCGGGCAGCTCCATGCTGCCTCTGTACCACATGCTATGCAGGGGCGATGGCGACCGAGATTCCCGAACCGACCCGGACCGAGATCGAAGCAGCGGCCTTTCGCCGGCTGGTCGAACACTTTCGCGAGCGCACCGACGTCCAGAACCTCGACGTGATGAACCTCGCAGGGTTCTGTCGCAACTGCCTCGCGAAGTGGTATCGCGCGGCGGCCCAGGAGCGCGGCGTCGAGCTCTCCGACCCCGAGGCGCGCGAGCGGATCTACGGCATGCCCTATGACCAGTGGAAGGCGGCCTATCAGAAGTAACCAGAGCGAGCCGAGGTTTCGGCGAGCCTCGGCGCGCCGCGAAGCCGGCGCGATGTGATCGTCAGTACACGCTGAGGCCGAGCATCGCCTCGCTCATCCGCTCGTCGTGGGCGTAGGTCTGGCCGATCCGCGCGGTCAGCGCGAGCCGCGTATTGAAGTCGAGCTGGATCAACGCGCCGCCCTGGAGCGCGAGGCTCGAGGCGTTGCCGCCGACCACGCCGTCCTCGAGCCGCGTCGCGCCACCACCACCGCCGTAGAGCCCGAAGTGCAACGCACCTGCTTGCGCGAGGTAGCCTTGGAGCTCGAGCGTGTAGCGGTTCTCGAACAGGGTCTGCAGCTCGTTGTTGTCGCGCCAGCCGAAGAACCAGTTCGCGACCACGCCGAAGTGCTGCTCGGGAAAGTACCCGAGCTGGATCGTCGTCGCGGTGCCGGTGCTGGTGGTGCCGTCGGCCGACTGATACGTGCCGATGCCACCGAACATCGCGTAGGTCCAGCCCGCTCGGTCGAGCGCGGCGCGGCCGAGCCAGTGCCACGGACCCTCGGTCGAGCGCACGATCGCGTACTCCGAGAACGCGGCCGAGTCAGGATCGAGCGCCGCGAGCGGCATCACCGCGCGGCTGCCGTCCTGGCCGAACAAGTACAAGGGATGCATCGGGTGGAGCTGCACGTAGCCGTCGTCGCGCGAGCCTTCGACCGCCGCCACGGCGACGAGTGCGGTCGCCGCGATCACGAGGATCGCGATCGCCTCCGCCTTGCCATCGCCACCGGCGCCGCCCCAGCTATGGCCGCCGCCGCCGCCGGTCGAGTGCACGGACGTGCCCCCGCTGGCGTTGCCGCCGACGTTCGCGTGCGGCCCCCAGCCGCCGCCGCCGCCGCGCGCGCGCCGCCGGCCGCCGTCGTAGACCACGACGTCGGGGAAGATCACGATCTGGGTCTCGCCGGTGATCGGTGCGGGTGGCCCGACATCGGCATCGGAGAGCTGCTGGATGACGCGCACACTCTGGCCACGCTGTGCCGGAGGGATCGTCGCGAGCCGCTGGAGCTCCGTCCCCGGAATCTTGTAGCTCGTCGTTCCGCACCCGGTCGCCAGCGCTAACAGCAAGGCAGTCCTACGCATCCGGATGATTATTGCAGAAACCGTGCGCGGCCACCGTGCCGAACCGCGCGGGGCCACTACGATGGGGCTGTGGAGCCGATCGACCTCGCCGCAGTCGCGGACGACTTCGATCGCGAGGTCGCGCTGACCCCCGCGATCGATCGGTTCTGTAGCTCGACGGCGTGGGTCCTGGCGGCGGCCGGTGCGTTGATGCCGCCACGCGCGGCGTTCTCGTTTCGCGGGGAGAACGGCTACTTCGCCGCGATGCGGGGGATTCATCCCGCCGGCTTTCCCTACGTCGAGCCGATCGAGCTCGCGTGGGGGCTCGCATCGCCGCTGATCGGACGCGACCCGGTCGCGCTGGTCGAGGAGGTCGTCCCGGTGCTTGCCAACCGCCGTGACTGGCAGCTCGCGATCCTGTCCGGCTTGAGTGTCGCCGGCCCGCAACGCCGTGCCCTGGAAGCCACACTGCCGGCGCGCTGGGAGCGCCGGCGCGGCCAGCCGACCGTGCGCCATGTCGCGAGCCTCGAGGGTGGCCTCGACGGGTTTCTGGCCCGGCGGTCGCGCGACTTTCGCAAGAGCCTGCGCAAGGCTGGCGCGCGCGCGGTGCAGGCCGGCCTGAGCTTCGAGCCCGTGCGCGCGGCGGCGGGCGAGGCCGGCGCGCTCTACGAACGGATCCAGGCCGTCGAGCTCGCGAGCTGGAAGTCGCGCGATCAGGTCGGCATCTCGCAGGGCCCGATGCGCGCGTTCTACGGCGCGATGCTGCCGCGGCTGTGCGAGCGCGGCGAGCAGCGCACGATCTTCGCGCGGCTCGGCGACCGCGACGTCGGCTATATCCTCGGCGCGGTGATGGCGGGCGAATATCGCGGCTTGCAGTTCTCGTACGACGACACGCTCGGCGGCCTCGACATCGGCAACCTGCTGCAGCTGCAGCAGATCGGCGAGCTCTGCGAGGCGGGCGTGCAGCGCTACGACCTCGGCACCGAGATGGAGTACAAGCGGCGCTGGGCCGAGGAGCTCATGGAGACGGAGATGCTGGTGCTCGTTCGCTGAGCAACAGCGACGCGGCGACCCCGATCCCGATGATGCCGGCGATCACGCACAGCGAGACCCAGTGCGGCATCACGAGCCACTTGTGCGCGAACATCTTCGCGCCGATGAAGATCAGCAGCACCGCGAGCGCGACCTTGAGGTGCTTGAACTTCTCCATCGCGCCGGCGAGCACGAAGTACAGCGAGCGTAGCCCCATGATCGCGAACACGTTCGACGTGATCATGATGAAGGTGTCCTGCGAGACCGAGAGCACCGCGGGGATCGAGTCGAGCGCGAACACCACGTCGGTGAGCTCGATCACGACGAGGCACACCGCGACCGTCGTCAGCGCGCGCCGGCCGTCGATCTTGACGAGGAACTTACCGCCGTGATCGCCGTCGACGATGCGCACGACCCGGCGCAGCACGCGCACCGCGCGGTTGTCCATCGCGTCGTCGTCCTCCTCGTCGCCGGCCTGGAACAGCTTGAGGCCTTGCCACGCGAGGTAGGCGCCGAAGATGTAGAAGATGAAGTCGAACTTCGCGGCGAGATAGGCACCGCCGCCGAGCATCACGACGCGGAACACGACCGCGCCGAGGATCCCCCAGAACAGCACGCGGTGCTGGTACTTCAACGGCATCCGGAAGCTGCGGAACAGCAGCGACATCACGAAGATGTTGTCGATCGAGAGCGCCTGCTCGAGCAGGTACGCCGAGACGTACGTGATCGTCGCATCGACCCCATCGGCGTGGCCGGACGGCGTGCCCTTGAGATGCACGCCGCCCAGGTTGCGCTGGTACATCACGTAGACCACGCCGGAGAACGCGAGCCCGAGCGCGACCCAGCCGATGGTCCACAACACCGACGATCGGAGCGTTGGTTCCTTCGCGCGGCGGTGCACCACCCCCAGATCGAGGAACAAGAGCAGCGCCACGAGCGCGAAGAAGCCGAGCCAGAACCAGATCATCGGCGCGTCCGGCAACCATGCCTAGCGAACGCTCTGGGGGCAAGGCCGGGATCGGGCTAGTGCAGCGTGGCGAGAAGCTTTTCGGCATCGCCGGCCGGTCGCGCCAGGCCCAGCTTCGCGAACACCGCGAGCGCGTCGCGCAGCATATCCTTGCCATCCGCGAGCGCGCCGGTCTCGGCCTTGTAACGGCCGAAGGCGTACAGCGCCTTACCGAGCGCCGCCTCGTTGCCGATCGCGCGCAACACGTCGATCGCGCGGCCGTACGCGACCGAGGCGTCGAGCGCGGTGTCGGCGCCGTCGGCGTGATCGGCGGCGTCGTACAAGCTCGTCGAGAGCACGTCGCCGAGCGTCATCAAGGCCTGGGCTTCGCGCTCGCGCTGGCCGGACTTCTTCGCGACCTCGAGCGCGCGCTCGGCGAGCTCGCGGGCGGCCTGCGGGTGGCCCTGCAGCTTCTCGAGCGTCGCGAGGTGGCGGCTCGCTTCGCTCTCGAGTCCGCGGTCGTCGATGTCCTCGATGATCTCGAGCGCGTTATCGAGCCGGCTGCGCGCCTCCTCGAGCTTGCCGTCGCCGAGCGCGACCTCGCCGAGGTTCGTGAGGATCAGCGCGGCGAGCGGTAGCGCGCCGATCTGCTCGGCCTCGGGCAGTGCCGCGAGCCACTTCGCGCGCGCCTCGGCGACCTCGCCGAGCTCGAACGCGAGTGCGGCGAGGTTGTTCTGCGATACGATCTGACCCCATCGATCGCCGACCGCCACGCGCAGCTCGAGCGCCTCCTTGTGGCAGTTGTAGGCCGATTCGTACTGGCCGCGATCCTGCTGCACGTCGCCCAGCCGGGACATCGAGGTCGCGATCGCGCGCTTGTCGCCGCCCTTGCCGCGGCGCGCGAGCGCCTCGGTGATCTTCGCGTACGCGTCGTCGTAGCGGCCCAGCATCTGGAGCGTCTTGCCGATGTCGTCGAGCGAGCCCGCGATGCCGCGGCCGTCGCCGGTGCCGCGGAACAGCTCGAGGCCGCGCTCGAGATACTCGAGCGCGAGCTTGAGGTCGCCCTTGCGGCGCCACACCCGGCCCATCTTGTTGAACGCGACCGCGGCCTTGGTCTTGCTCGCCGCGACCCACGACAGCCGCAACATCCGCTCGAACGCGCCGAGCGCGGCCTCGAAGTCGCCGATCAACTCGTAGACCGAGCCGAGGTCGTGCCAGATGTACAAGCGCTGCGCGAGGTCCTGGTTGCCGAGGCAGGCGAGGGCGCGATCGAACAACCGGATCGCCTTTTCGTTGTGATACTCGGCGCGCGCGGCCTCCGCCGAGCGGCGGTAGCGGGTCGCGGCCTCGCGGGTCTCGCCGGCCAGTGCGAGGTGGCGACCGACCTCTTCTTGCTGCGCTGGCGAGCGACCCTCGGGGTGGAGCTCGAGCCAGCGGGCGACGATGTTGTGATAGTCGCGGCGGCGATGCTCGTCGAGACCCTTGTACGTGAGCGCCCACAGGTTGGGGTACGCGAACCGGAGCTCGCGCTCGCCCGACACCGACGACAGCGGGATCTCGATCAGCCACTCGCGCTCGATCAGCTTGCCGACCGCCGCGACGATCGAGAGCCGGCTGTGATCGCCCGAGCTCGCGATCTCGGCGAGCGTGGGCCCGTCCGGATCGGTCAGGCTCGCGGTCGCGCTCGAGCGCTCGAGCGCGACGATCGCGTCGAGCCACGAGCGCTCGCCGACGACCGCGGCCATCTCGATCACGCGGCGCTCGATCGGCTCCATCACGCGCAGGCGGGCGGCGACGAGCTCGTCGTACGTCTCGGGCAGCACGGTGGTCGCCAGCTTGTCGCCGTCGAGCCGCCACATCATGCCCTCGCGGACGATCACGTCGCTCTCGAGCAGCCAGCGCACGAGTTCGTGGATCGCGCGGGCGAGCCACCCATGCCGCGGACGTGCTGGACGAGCTTCGCCGGGACCTCGTGGAGCTGCTTGCACAGCTCGCGGAGGAGCTCCTCGGCCTCGCTCGGAGACAGCGCCGACAGCTCGATCTTCGCCGGTGCGACCTCGCCTTCGCCGAACGTGGCGTGGCGGGTCGCCAAGGCCGCGGTCGCCGTGCCGACGACCGCGAAGCGGCGGTCGGTCATGCCGGCTGCCAGGTACTGCAGGAAGTTGATCGTGTCGGTCTCGCACAGCTCGAGGTTCTCGACGACGATCAGCACCGGGTGGCGGTCCGTCTCGGCGGTGAGCAGGCGCTTGAGCGCCATGAACAGGCGGGCTTCGAGCCGCTGCGGCGAATCGAGCAAGGGTCCGACGACCGGGCTGTCGTCGAACGGCACGCGCAACAGGTGCGCGATCAGGTGGGCGATCTCCGGCACGCGCTGCGCGGGGACGACCTCGGCGACACCGGCCTGGATCTTGTCGCGGCTGTCCTCGGCGTTCTCGCCGACGACCACGCCGAACCGCGAGGTCAGCGCGCGGGCGATCGGTCCGTACGCGTGCGAGTTCTCGTCCGCGATCCCGGCGAGCACGATCAGGCCCGGGTGCTGGGCCTTGGACCGGCCGATCAGCTCGTGAAGGATGCGGCTCTTGCCCATCCCGGGCTCGCCCACGATCACCGCGAAGCCGAGCGTGCCGTTCGGCGCGAACGCCTTGGCCACGAGGCTCTGGAGCTGCGCGATCGCGGCGGCGCGGCCCGTGAACTTGGGCTTGAGATCGTAGGCCGCGGTCGTGATGACCGTGCGCTCGCCTTCGCCCTCGCCGAAATCCATGCCTGGTTCGACCGCCTCGAACACGGAGGTGTCTTTGGCGTCGAGCTCGGGGTCCGAGGTCTTCGGGCGCGTCGGTGCCAGGGGGGTGTGGCGGTCCCAGGTCAGCGGCGACAAGACGCCGTCCAGCCCTGTGGTTGCTCGCCTAACATGATGATATTCCATGAGTTCTTCACACGTTCCACTGCGTTGGGCCTGGCTCCCAAAGCGGCGCGAACCTAATGTGTGCTCATGTAGTAGTCAATCGAATAAGAAGGCACTTCAGGCCATTGTTACGAAATGTGATCTGTAGGGACGATCGCGTTGGTTTCAGCAACGCGGGAGCGGCAGTGAATCGAGTTAAGCGAGCGGATTCACCGCTGCGAACACCCCTTCGCGAGTGGATTCGCCAGGCATTCATCGAAGTCTCCCTGGAGCGGAGACCGGTTCTTACAGCGATTCGGGAGCGCCGCTTTGTAAGCGTCGGTCCGCCGTTGGACGTCCTTCGGCACGGGCCGCGAGGTGGTCTTCGCGTCGCGCAGGAAGTAATGGAGCGACACCGGCCAGATCGGCTCCTGCGCGGGCTTGGCGGCGAGCCGGCGGCAGTTCTCGGCTTCGAGATCGTCGAGCACCTCCGCGATGATCTTCGCGGTGATCGGCTTGATGTCGTGCATCAGCACGACGCCGCCGTGGTCGTGCAGGATCATCCTCAGCACCTTCTTGCGCAGCCTGTCGGCGTCGTGCGCCTTCCAGTCGAGCGTGTCGATCGACCAGATCACCTCGGTGACGCCGAGCTGCTTGAGCCGCGCGCGCGCGGATCCCGACAGCGCGCCGTACGGCGGGCGAAACAACCCGATCGGGCGATCCGCATCGCGCGCGAGCGTACGGAACGACGCGTCGATCTCCTTCGCGACGAGCGCGGCCCCGGCGGTCTTGAGCAGCTTGTGCGAGACCGAGTGGCTCCCGACCAGGAAGTGATCCGCGAGCTCGCGCGCGAGGACCTCGCGCGAAGCGACGCCGTGCTTGCCGAGCAGGCGCTGGGTGACGATGAAGAACGTCGCCGGGATATCGTATTTCTCGAGCGCGTCGATCACCGCCGGCGTGGTCGCCGGGTTCGGGCCGTCGTCGAACGTGAACGCGACCAGGCCGTGAACCTCGTTGCCGTTGAGGCGGGGCGAGTTGCCGAGGATCGGATCGTCGGTGAGCGACTTCAGCGGCGTCTTCGGATCCGCGATGCGGTCGTCCGAGTCCGAGCCCGAGCCTGGGGGGGGAGACGGGTTGGGATCTGCGAGCGCGAGCCCGGACCAGAGCACGACGCCGAGCGAGAGCCACCGCACCCGATGACCTTACCATGTGCATTCGCGAGCTCTCCATCGCCGCTCCATCGGCATCGCCGTGAAGCCGCGATCACGATCGACTGTGATTCGTGGTTCACGATCGTGGTCCAGGCGGTCGTGGAGAGCTCGCACGGCGGTGGCACGGCGGTGGCGCGACGGTGGCGCGACGGTGGCGCGACGGTGGCGCGATCGTTGAAGAGGGGCGCACAGCAATGGAACGAATCGGGATCCTCACCCTGGCAGTGCTTGGCACGCTCGCGGTGCCAAGCTTTGCTCAGGCGCCGGGCGAAGCGCCGCTCGTCGATCCGATGGCCGTTCCTGCTCCGGTCGCGGTCGACCCCGGACCTGCGATCGTTCGATCCGGCAAGGACCCCTCGATGTCCGTCACGATCGAACCGATCTTCTTGCTCGCTGGCATCGCCGAGGCGAACGTCGAGGTTCGGATCGCGCCGCACGTCGCCCTGCAGGCGCTCGGTGGCTATGGCGGTATCGTGTTCGCGAAGATCAAGGAGCTGGGCGGTGAAGTGAACGTGTACGTGCGGCCGCAGATCACGGGCCTGCATTTCGGGGCCGAGCTGAAATACCTGTGGGGTTCGGATGGCATCCCGTTCGCGAACACCGACCACATGGATGTGACCGAGCGCGAGGTCGGGGTCTACGCCGGTTGGAAGTGGGTCGGTTGGCGCGGGCTGTCCGCGGTGGTCCAAGCCGGGGTCGCGCGGCTCGATCTATCGGGCGGCGCGCCCGACAGCGGCGTACCGAAGACGCAGATCATCCCGGCCGCGAATGCCACGGTCGGGCTCTCGTTCTAACCACCGACCACCAACCCTGGCGCGGGCTCGTCAGGTGTCGGCGTGTGGCGGTAGCCCGAGGAACGCGCGAAGCTGCGCCACGCGGTCGAGGTGCGCGACCAGCATGTACGCCGCAGGCGACCATGCGAACCTGACGCTGTCATCGGAGAACACGATGTAGACCGGCCGCAGGGACTGGCCGCGCCCCGAATAGATCCTGCGCATCATGACGCCGCGGATCTCCGAGAGCGGGCGCTCGAGCGACCAGCGCCAGAACGGCCACCGCGATCCGCGCATCGCGATCGTCCCGGCATCCCGATCGATCACGACGTGCGATTCGACGACGAAGATCCCGATCATGCCGATCAGCAAGAGGCTACCGAGCAGGCCGGCGACGATGCCCGCCGGCGGGACGCCCGTCGCGAGCGAGTCGCAGTCGAACGCCACGGCAGCGGCGTGGTCGTCCGCGAAGAACGCGGCGAGCCGGGGCAGCATCGGGGCACCGACCGGGGCGCGGCAGACATGGTAGACGACGCTCGGCCCGTGGACGAGCACGAGCTGGCCGGCGCGGAGGTCCGCACCCGAGATCGACGCGAGCGGGACCGCGTGGTCGTGGTGGCCGTAATCGATGGTGCAGGCGCCCGTCGCGTGGCTGCACGTGGTGTGGATCGGTTTCGGCGCGTGCGGGACCAACAACGGGACCGCGCCGAGGATCAGCCCGAGCACCGCGATGGTCAGGATGATCCGCGCGCCGCGGCGGGTCTGGTCGATGGTCAGGCGATTGCCCTCGACCGCGAAGCGACTGGCCATCGGCCAACCCTAGCCGCGGCGCCGCGGGGGCGCAATGACCCGCGATCGGCCGCGAACCAGCTCGACCGCGTTGTAGACTTGCCCGTGGTGCGCGTCGTCTCGACGTCGAGCTTGCCGATCGATCTCGCGGCAGCGATCCCGGACGCCCGGGTCGAGGTGCCGGAGGCCTGGCGTGGGGTCGCGCGTTGCGACCTGACGGATGCGGACGCGCTCGTGTGCCTGCTGCTCGATCGGATCGATGCCACCGTGATCGCGCGGGCGCCGAAGCTGCGCGTGATCGCGAACTGCGCCGTCGGCTACGACAACATCGACGTCGCCGCGGCGACCCGCGCCGGCATCGCGGTCACGAACACGCCCGACGTGCTGACCGAGGCAACCGCCGAGCTCGCGTTCGCGTTGATGCTCGCGGCGGCGCGCCGGCTGCCGGAGGGCGAGCGGCTCGTGCGCGGTGGAGCCTGGCCCGGTTGGCGGCTCGACCAGCTGCTCGGGGTCGAGCTCCACGGCAAGACCCTCGGCGTGATCGGCCTGGGCCGGATCGGCAAGGCGGTGGTGCGGCGCGCCGAGGCGTTCGGCATGCGCGCGATCTGGGCCGGGGCGAGCGCCCCCGGAGCGGTCGGGCTCGACGAGCTGTTCGAGCGCGCTGATGTCGTGAGTCTGCACTGCCCGCTGACCCCGGAGACCCGGCACCTGGTCGACGCGCACCGCCTGGCGCAGATGAAGCCCACCGCGATCCTGGTCAACACGGCGCGCGGCGGCTGCATCGACGAGCCGGCGTTGATCGAGGCGCTCCACGCGGGCCGGATCTTCGCGGCGGCGCTCGACGTGTTCGAGCACGAGCCCGAGATCGATCGCCGGTTCTACGACTGTCCGCGGCTGGTCTTGGCGCCGCACATCGGATCGGCTACCACCGAGACCAGGACGCAGATGGCTCGGTTGTGCGCAGATGCGGTGATCGACGTGCTGGCGGGGCGGCGGCCGCCGAACCTCGTCAACCGCGACGTGACGATCCGGATCGCCGCCGGTCGCGAGGCGCTCGGTGGCTGACGCGCACGTGCTGGTCGTGACCAGCTCCGGGGCCCCCCCGAGCTCGGTCGTCCCGGTGCTCGCCGCGCTCGAGGCGGCTGGCCTGCGCGTGCGTGCGATCGATGTCGGCGGGGCAGGCGGCGGCGGGGGCGCGATCACCGATCGCGTGCGCCGCGCCCTGCTCGGCGAAGGCGCCGAGCGCAAGCTGCGCCGCGAGCTCGAGACCAGCCCGCCGGATGCGACCGTGGTGTTCGATCCGCACGCGGCGCTCGCGCTGACCGTCGCGCGCGACGCGGCCACGAACCCCGCACCGGTGATCGCGGTCATCGGCGAGCTCGAGCCGGCCGCCGCCTGGGCGCACACCGACGCCGATCGGTTCGTCGTGGTCGACGAGCTCGCCGCCGTCGCGCTGCAGGACGCCGGCGTCGAGGGCGATCGGATCCTCGTGGTGGGCGCGATCGGCGAGCGCGCGTTCGCCGATGCCGGTGCGCAGGATCGCGCCGCCGTGCGGTCGCGGTTCAAGCTCGCCGGCAAGATCGCGCTCGTCGAGGTCGCCGGGCTCGGCGCCGAGCTCACCGGCCAGCTCGCGCTCCAGCTGTCGCTGCTCGACGCGGCCGAGGCGATCACGTTCTTGTTCGATGCGGCCGGCGATGTCGACGCCGCGGCGGTGCTGCGCCGCCAGGTCCCGACGCTCGGCCTGCGCGGCAAGCTGTTCGGCGCGTCCGCCGATGCGCCGCTGCTATGGCGGGCGGCCGACGCGATCGTCGCGCGGCCCAGGCCCGAGACCGTCGCGCGCGTGTTGCTCGTCGGCGGCAAGCTCGTCGCGCTGATCGACGACCTGGTGCCGAACGCCACCAAGCTGGCCGCCGCGCTCGAGGCGCGCAAGCGCGCGATCTCGGCCCGCGGCCTGTTGATGCTGGCCTCCGCGATGGACAGCGCGTTCGGCGGGGCGCTCCCGCACCCGAGCGACGACGGCGCGGATCACGTCGCGGACATCGTCGCGGCGGTCGCGGGTGACAAGCGCGCCGTGATCGACGAGCGCCGCGCCGCCGCCTACGGCGTGACCCGCGACCGCGTCCGCGCGGCCAGCACGGCGGCTCAGGCCGCCGCCGCGACCACCGCGATGCCCGGCGAGCTCGAGGATCTCGGCGGCGGCTCCGGCGCCGATCTCGCCGACGAAGCGCTCCCCGACAAGGCCGAGCTCGAGCGGCTACGCAGCGAGGTCGCTCGCCGGATGGCGGAGATGACCCGGTCGATGTCCGCCTCGCGCGACGCGGCGACCGAGGCCGGCGACAAGGCGAAGGGAGCCGAGGCGCGCGGCGCGGCCGACGAGGCCGCGCAGTACGAGCGCAAGGCCGATGCGGAGCGTGCGCGGATGCACGCGATGCTCGCCGAGCTCGCGAGCCTGGAGTCCGAGCTCAAGGAGCTCGAGCGTGCGATCGAGAAGGTCAAGGACCTGCCGCCGCGCACGGCAGCGCCGCCCCCACCCGCGGCAGCTCCGTCCAAGCCAGGCCGGCGGATGTCGATCGATGATCAGCTCGAGCAGCTCAAGCGCGCGAGTGGCGGCGCTCGGCCCGGGGCGCCGGGCCCGGCGAAGCCGAGTGCGCCGGGCTCGACCAGCCCGCCGCCGCAGACCGGAACGAAGCGACGCACCAGCGGCAACGTCGATGACGAGCTCGCGGCGCTCAAGCGCAAGATGCAGCAGGCGCCGCCGAAGAAGAAGCCCTGACCGGTTACGAATCGACCCGGCCGTAGCGATCGTCGAGCCGGACCACGTCCTCGAGCTCGGGGGTGGACACCTCGATCACATCCGTATCCTCGAGCGCGATCATGCGATGTCGCAACCCCGGCGCGATATGAAACGGCTCGCGCGGTGCGAGCTCGCGACGCACCGGCGGCTCGCCCTCGACGTAGTGCTCGAACGCGAGCTTGCCCGCGAGCACCATGATCGTCTCGTCCTTGACGCGGTGGTACTGGAGCGACAGCGCCTCGCCGGCCTTGATGTGCAGGATCTTGCCGACGTAGCGGTCGGTGCGCGCCCAGATCAGCTCGTGCCCCCAGGGTTTCGGTACGACCGTCGCCACTAGCGCTCCCTTGGTTCGAGCCGGCTCATTTCTTCGGTGCGGGCGGGGTCCCGGCGGCGGGGCCCGGCGCGCCGGCTCCGCTCCCGGTGGCGCCGAGCGTGCCGTTCGCCGTGGGATCCATCGTCGTCGGCATCTCGACCTTCGGATGCGCGCCGGGAATCTCCTCGCGGCGGTCGACCTTGCCGTCGAAGTCGTCGTCGTAGAGGATCGCGATCAGCACGCCATCCTTGTACTGCTCCCACTGATCGGGCTGGCCATCGCCGTTGCGATCGCGGCGCACGCTCGTGAGCTGGCCACCGCTATCGTAGATCTCCTTGACGTCGAACTTGCCGTCGAAGTCGGTGTCGCGCTCGACCTCTGCGACCAGGCCGGTGTTCGGATCGAACACCGCCTTCATGTCCCACTTGCCGTCGTAGTCGAAGTCCGCCATCTCGTAGAGCGGCAGGCCCTTGCGATTGTAGGCGACCACCCAATCCTTGCGGCCGTCGTGATCGAAGTCGACCTGCTTGCAGGTCATGAACTCGACCTTGGTCCCGCCTTCATCCTCGGTCTTGTAGAGCCGCCACACGTCGGGACGGTTGTCGTGGTTGAGGTCGTAGGTCTGGACGTTCTTGCCTTGGGTATCGCACAGCGTCGGATCGACCTTCGGGATCCCTTGGTCGTTCGTCGCGTTCTTGGGGGTGGTATCCGCGCTGCCGGAGTGGCAACCGGCCACCAGCAACAACAGTCCAAATTTCGAGACCTTCGCCATCACCCACAGAGCTTATGTGGCCCCGCCGTCGCACGCAACCAATGGCCCGACGATGGACGGTTGACCACGTGCATATGGTCACATAAGGTCACGTACCAGGACCCAGGTGCCCCGCAAGAAGATCTCGACCACGGTCTACATCACGCCCGAGCAGGACGCCCGGCTCAAGGCGCTGCACGAGCGCACCAAAGTGCCGGTTGCCGAGTACATCCGCCAGGGTATCGATCTCGTGCTCGACAAGTATCGCGATCAGCTCCCCGGCCAGGTGGACCTTCGCCTGCCGTCACGCTAACAAGCCACACGTCCGTGTCGTTCCCCGCCGATCGCATCCGTAACTTCTCGATCATCGCCCATATCGATCACGGGAAGACGACGCTCGCGGATCGCATCCTCGAGGAGTGCGGTGCGGTCACCGCGCGCGAGGCGCAAGCCCAGATGCTCGACACCATGGAGCTCGAGCGCGAGCGCGGCATCACGATCAAGGCGCAGTCGGTCCAGCTCCACTACAAGGCCGATGACGGGCTGGTCTATCAGTTCCACCTGATCGACACGCCGGGCCATGTCGACTTCCACTACGAGGTCTCGCGCTCGCTCGCCGCGTGCGAAGGCGCGCTGCTCGTCGTCGATGCCGCACAGGGTGTCGAGGCGCAGACGCTCGCGAACGTCTACGTCGCGCTCGACAACGACCTCGACATCATCCCGGTGCTCAACAAGATCGATCTGCCGGTTGCGCGGCCTGACTGGGTCAAGCAGCAGATCGAGGACATGATCGGCCTCGATGCGAAGGACGCGCTCCTCGTGTCGGCGAAGTCGGGCGTCGGCATTCACGAGATGCTCGAAGCGGTCGTCGAGCGGATCCCGCCGCCGGAAGCGGATCGCGAAGCGCCGCTGTCCGCGCTGATCTTCGATAGCTGGTGGGACACGTTCCGCGGCGTCGTCGTGCTGGTCCGCGTGGTCAGCGGCAAGATCGTCAAGGGGACCAAGCTCAAGTTCATGAACACCGAGGTCGTGTACGACTGCACGATGATCGCGGTGCGCCGCCCGGCGGTGCTCGAGATCGACACGCTCGAGGCGGGGCAGGTCGGCATCCTCGCCGCCTCGATCCGCGATATCGCGCACGCGCGCGTCGGCGATACGATCACCGATGCGGATCGTCCCTGCGCCGCGCCGTTGCCCGGCTTCAAGACCGTCCAGCCGATGGTGTATGCCGGGCTATTTCCGGTCGATGCAGCCGACTACCAGGATCTCAAGGACGCGCTCGGCAAGCTCGTCTTGAATGACGCGTCGGTGACGTACGAGCCCGAGACGTCGTCGGCGCTCGGTTTCGGCTTCCGCACCGGGTTTCTCGGCCTGCTCCACATGGAGATCATTCAGGACCGGCTCGAGCGCGAGTTCAACCTCAACCTCATCACGACCGCGCCGAGCGTGCGCTACCGGGTCAAGTTGACCACCGGCGAGATCATCGAGCTCGACAACCCGGCGAAGGTCCCCGATCAGGGCAAGTACGACGGGATCGAAGAGCCGATCGTCACCGCGACCCTGCACCTGACGCAGGAGTACGTCGGCCCGATCATGCAGCTCTGCCAGGAGCGCCGCGGCATCCAGCAGGGGCTGCATTACGACCCGGGCGGTCGGATCCGCGTGATCTACGAATTGCCGATGGCAGAGATCGTGTTCGGGTTCTACGATCGGCTCAAGACGATGTCGCGCGGCTACGCCTCCCTCGATTACGAACCGGCCGGCTATCGCGAAGCAGATCTCATCCGCCTCGACGTCCTGGTCAACGGCGAGCGGGTCGACGCGCTCTCGATGATCTCGCACCGTGACACCGCGTACCACCGTGGCACCGAGCTCGCGACCAAGATGAAGGACGTCGTGCCGCGGCAGATGTTCGACGTCGCGATCCAGGCCGCGATCGGCTCGCGCGTGATCGCACGCACCACGGTGAAGGCGATCCGCAAGGACGTCACCGCGAAGTGCTACGGCGGCGATATCTCGCGCAAGAAGAAGCTGCTCAACAAGCAGAAAGAGGGCAAGAAGCGGATGAAGTCGGTCGGCTCGGTCGAGCTCCCGCAGGAGGCCTTCTTGACGATCTTGAAGGTGGACTGATGGCGAAGGCCGGCCTGCCATGAACACCGCCCTGCTCGATCACCGGGTTCGCCGCGAGGCCCGCGTGCTGGTCAAGGAGGCCCGCGCGGCGCTGGGCGTCAAGCGCGGCCTGCGCGGCAAGGGCGGTGATCTCGAGTCGGTCACCGCGGTGATGGAGGCCAGCCTCGCGAAGCGCGACCTCCACGCGGTCCGAACCCAGCTCCCCGTGCTCGATACGCTGGTCGACGAGCTCGTCAAGCGGCCGCCGAAATCGACGGCGCGCGACTACGTCGAATCGATCGGTGCCGCGATCCTGATCGCGCTCGCGCTGCGCGCGTTCGTCGTCGAGGCGTTCAAGATCCCGTCGTCGTCGATGTACCCGACGCTCGAGATCGGCGACCACATCTTCGTCAACAAGTTCATCTACGGCGTGCGCATCCCGTGGACCATGACGAAGCTGTTCGAGCTGCGCGGGCCCAAGCGCGGCGAGGTGATCGTGTTCATCTATCCGTGCGACCCGGACCGCGACTACATCAAGCGCGTGATCGCGACGGCGGGCCAGACCGTCGAGATCCGTTGCAACGTCGTCTATGTCGACGGTGTCGCGGTGCCATCGCAGCTCACCGATCCGAACTGCACCTACCTGGACCAGGATTCGGCGGTCGCCGAGCACGAAGCGCAGAGCCGGGTCGGCGAGGACGCGGAGGGCTGGTATCCGCGGGAGTGCAGCCGCTACGACGAGACGGTCGACGGTAAGGTCTACGGCACGTTCCACGATCGCGATCGCGTGGACCGCGACCGCCGGCTCGCCGAGGGCACGCTGACCGAGGGCGACTCGCGAGACTTCCCGGCGCACGACCACGCGGCGCCACCCAACTGTTCGAACTCGGAGGACGGCACCAAGAACGCGCAGCCACAGGTGCTCGGCCAGATCGTCCAGGTCAAGTCGGAGAACGACGCGAAGGTGTGCGAGCCGCGCGAGCACTACGTCGTGCCCGCGGGTCACGTGTTCGTGCAGGGCGACAACCGCAACAACTCGAACGACTCGCGCGTGTGGGGCTCGGTTCCGCTCGACAACATCAAGGGCAAGGCCCTGTTCATCTGGCTGTCGTACAAGGACTTCGATCTGCTCAAGCCGTGGAAGCTCGACGGTATCCGCGTCGATCGGATCGGCAGCTTCGTCAAGTAGCCGGTCCTTCCGGAAGGACCGTGCGGCCTACGGCTTGTGCGCCGGCTTGCCGAGCTGCGTGAACACCGTCTTCATCGCGTTGCCGACCGCGGTCTCGGCCGCACCTTCCCACGTGTAGTCGCGATCCTTGTCGCGCAACTTCGCGCCGACCTCTTGCTTGATGGTCGCCTGACCGTCGCCGGTGAAGCCCATCGTGCGGCCCGGGATGGTCTCGCCGAGCACGTGGATCGCGACGTGGACCGAGAGCCGCTGGGTGTTCGGCTTGTCCTCCATCGGGACGAGCTCTTCGCTGGCTTCCGTGACCTCCACGGTGACCAGGTACGCGCCCGCGATCCGTTGCTTCGCGAGGAACTTGCGGTAGCCATCGGCGTGGGTCTTGGGATCGGGCGCGCCGTCGAGCGTGGCCACGAGCTGGGGGTTGGTCTCGAACGCCTTCTTGATCTGCGCCTCGACCTGGGTCACCGCCGTCTTCGCGACCTCGCCCTTGACCTCGGGCTTGGCGATCACCTGGGTCAGCTCGAAGTGGTACTTCTTCGGCGGAGCGGCGCTGGCGATCGACGTCATCGCGCACAGCACGAGCCCGAGGCAGACGGAGCAGGATAACGTCTTCATAGGAATCGGCATCATGCCCGAACTGACGCTGCGTGCTAGGTTCGATTCATGGTGCGGCCGCGCTGGCATGACGTGGTGATCGTCGGTGCCCTCGCTGCGCTGCTCGCCGTCGGTGTTTGGGCGCTGTGGTGGGATGATGTACGGGTGGTTTTGCACCTGAACAGCCCCAAATCGGCTTCGGGATCCGCCGAAGAGAAACCGCCGGCAGCGCCGTCTGGGTCGCCCCGAACTTGACCGTGATTGCCGAGGCTTAGTACCGTTTGGTTGGGGCGAAGGGACGT
>JBDTEH010000102.1:0-63835 GCA_039922635.1 Kofleriaceae bacterium
CGTAGATCGCGCGAATTCCCTCTTTTCCGAGCGCGACGACGGTCGCGTGATTGAGCTCGATCACGCACGGCTCGATCCCGTTGTCGCGGAGAACCCGGACGAGGGTGCGGCCGACCGGGCCTCCGCCGACGACGATCACGCTGTAGTGGGAAGCTTCGACCTCGTGGGCGGCGGTCGTGGCTCCAGCCGCGGCCGAGTCGTCGAGCTTCTTGGCGAACCGATGGGCCCAGGCGACGAGGAATGGGCTCGCCGTGATCGAGACCATCGCGACGGCGACCAAGACCTGCGTCGCCGAATCGGGCAAGATCTTCAGTCCGCGTCCGACGGTGGCGACGATGAACGAAAACTCGCCGATCTGCGCGAGCGCCGCGGCGACGACCACGGCCACCGCGTTCGGATATTTGAGGAGCCGCATCACGGCGAACGCGACGAGCGGCTTGCCGACCAAGACGACCGCGAGGGTGGCGAGCGCGAGAGGCGCCACGGCCCAGAGCTGGTACGGATCGAAGAGCATCCCGATCGAGACGAAGAAGAGGACGGCGAAGGCGTCGCGCAGAGGCAACGCCTCCGACGCCGCGCGCGCGCCGAACTCCGACTGACCGACGACCATGCCGCCCAGGAACGCACCGAGTGCCATCGACGCACCGAACACCTGGGCGGCGACCACGGCGACGCCGAGCGCGACCACGAGCACGGTGAGGGTGAAGAGCTCGCGCGAGCGGGTCTTGGCGACCCGTTCGAGGAGCCAAGGAATGGCGCGCGAGCCCGCGACCAGCACGAGCACCACGAGGAGCGCGACCTTACCGACCGCGATCGCGACCGTCATGCCGAGCGACGCCGAGTGCTCCCCCCTCGGCGCGAAGAATACCGGGATGAGGACGAGCGCGAGGATCGCGATCAGGTCTTCGACGACGAGCCAGCCGACCGCCACGTGGGCGGCGGGGGTCTGCATCGCGTTGCGATCGGCGAGCACGCGCAAGAGCACGACGGTGCTGGTCGCGCAGATCGTGAGCCCGAACAGCACGCTCGCGCTGGTCGAGAAGCCGAACATCTTCGCGACCCCGAGCCCGAGCAAGGTCGCCGTGGACGCACCCGCGAGCGCGCCGGGAATCGCGATCTTCCGTACGGCCAAGATCTCGCTCAGCCGAAAGCTCAGCCCGACACCGAACATCAGCAAGATGACGCCGACCTCGGCGAGCTCGCTCGCGACCTTCGCTTGCGCGACGAAGCCCGGCGTGAAGGGGCCGACCGCGATCCCGGCGACCAGGTAACCGACGATGGGAGAAAGCTTGAAACGATTCGCGAGCAGGCCGAACACGAGGGCGGCGGCGAGACCGCCGACCAAGGTCGGAATCAGCGCGACGTCATGTTCCATTCAGCTTCGTCTTCGCAAGCGGCATGGGGGCCGAACGATAGCACCGCCTCGCCGCGACGTGCTCCTTACGAGCCGTAACGAATCGCCGCGCCACGAGACGATCCATCAGCACGTACAGGAGCCCGTCATGATGAGATCGATCAAAGCAGCTTGCGACCGCGCGCTTGGCCTCACGCACGAGGTCGAATGGGTCGGCCCTCTGATCGTGCGGTTGACGCTCGGCCTGGTCTTCGTCACCACGGGCTGGGGCAAGCTGCACGGCCTCGACAACCTCACCCAGTTCTTCGATTCGCTGCACATCCCGGCGCCACACGCCAACGCCGTGTTCGTCGCGAGCGTCGAGCTCATCGGTGGGCTACTGCTGATTGCTGGGTTGGGGACGCGGATCGCCGCGCTGTTCCTGATCGGCGTGATGGCTGTAGCGATCGGGACGGCCAAGCTGCCCGAGTTGCACGGCATCACGGATCTCGCGGCCACCAGCGAGTTCGCGTATCTCGCCGCGTTCGTGTGGCTCGCGGTGAGTGGGGCCGGCAAGGCCTCGCTCGATCACTTGATCGGTCGTGCCATGACCGGGTCCGCTCCGGACCACGCGGGGTGACCGCAGCGCAGTTCGGGAACCGCGGGGCAAAAATCGCCAAAAACCAGCCCGAGCCCATGTAACGCCAGGCCTGGCAGCGAGACTGAACTCGCATGAGCGGTCCGATTCACCATGGCCGCAAGGAGCATCTGATGAAGAATCCCGTCCGCACTGGAACCATGATCGCGCTCGCTGCTGCGAGCCTGTTCGCTGCCTCGTGCAGCAAGAAGGACGACTCGAGCGCGAGCAAGCCTGCGGCCGCCGACCAGGCGGCGCCTGCGGCCGCCGACAAGACCGCGGCGATCCGCTGCCAGGGCGTCAACGACTGCAAGGGCAAGGGCGGCTGCAAGTCGGCGCAGAACGCCTGCAAGGGCCAGAACGCCTGCAAGGGGAAGAGCTTCGTCGAGGTCGCTACCAACGACGACTGCACGACCAAGGGCGGCACCGTGATGGCGATGTGAGGCCAGCCATGTTCCCGCCCCTCGGCTTCGGACTCGGACTTCGCCCGCCGCACTACCAAGATGTGCTCGGCGGAGATCCGCACGTCGACTGGTTCGAGGTGATCAGCGAGAACTTCATGGTCGCAGGCGGCAACCCGCGACGCGTGCTGCGCGACGTGCGCGCGCGCTGGCCGGTCGTGCTGCACGGCGTGTCGTTGTCGATCGGATCGGTCGACCCGATCGACGACGACTACCTCGCACGGCTGGCGGCGCTCGTCGACGAAGTCGAGCCGGCGATCGTCTCGGACCATCTGTGCTGGTCGCGATTCGGCGGACACTCGGCGCACGACCTGTGGCCGCTGCCCTACACGGAGGAAGTCCTCGCGCACGTCGTCGCGCGCGTGGCGCACGTGCAGGACAGGCTCGGTCGGCGCATCCTGCTCGAGAACCCGTCGAGCTACGTCACGTTCGCGGCGAGTGACATGAGCGAGCCAGAGTTTCTCGCCGAGCTCGCGTGCCGCGCCGATTGCGGCATCCTGCTCGACGTCAACAACGTGTACGTCAGCTCGACGAACCACGCTTGGGACCCGCACGCATATCTGGCGGCGATTCCGATCGAGCGCGTCGGACAGATCCATCTCGCCGGTCACACCGACCACGGCACGCACCTGCTCGATAGTCACGATCAGCCCGTGTGCGCAGCGGTGTGGGACCTCTACGGCGAGGCGGTCGCGCGGTTCGGCGACGTTGCCACCATGATCGAGCGCGACGACAACTTCCCACCCTTCGACGAGCTCGTCGGCGAGCTCGATCACGCGCGATCGATCGCCGGGCCGGCGCAGGAGGCGGTCCGGCGTGCGTGACCTCGCGACGATCCAGCGCCGGTTCTACGAGCTCGTGACGTCCGGAGAGGGCACCATCGATCCGGGCCTCCTCGGTAGCTCGCGGCAACTCGCGGTCTACGCAGACATGTACGTCGCGCGGTTGGTGGACGTGCTTGCCGACGATCACCCGAAGCTACGCTCGGGGCTCGGCGACCCATTCCATGACGTGATGACCGATTACCTGCGCGCTTGTCCACCAACTTCGTTCACGCTCCGCGACGCGGGCGTCGCGCTCGGTGACTATCTCGCAACGCGACCCGATCTTCCTCCATGGGCTGCCGATCTCGCGCGACTCGAACGTGGGCGCGTCGAGGTGTTCGATGGTCCCGATCGCGCGCCGTCGACGCGCGACGATCTGGCGGACGTTCCGATCGAACGATTTCCCGACGTCACGCTCACGCTCGTGCCGTCGAGCTCGGCGGTCCCGATCGCGTGGACGGTCGACGACCTGTGGAGTGCGGTCGAGGAGAGCGCGCCGATCGTGGCTCCCGAACCGTGCGACCGACTGATCCTGGTCTGGCGGCGCGACACCCGCGTATTCCACCGGACCCTCGATCCCGACGAGGCGAAGCTCGCCCACTTGCTCGTGAGCGGCGCGACGATCGGAGACGTCTCGGCTCGCCTGATCGAGCTCGCGGTGCCGGAGCCGGAGCTGCGAATGGTCGAGCTCCTCGGTCGCTGGCTCGATGCGGAAGTGGTGGTGTGTTCGTAGAACGGCCGGCGAACCGCGCCATCAGCGAACCTGTCTGTAGAACCGAGCGAGCGCGTGTGGTGACACGCCGGCGCGGTAGAGGATCGGGAACACGTTGACGAGCGCGGTGTACACGATCGGTCGCGCCACGAAGCGACGGCCCGAGACGCGCACCGACGCGGCGCAGGTGTGGATCCGCCCCTGCTTCGAGAGCCGGCGAGACAGCTCGAGATCCTCCATCAGCGGCAGATCGGGGAACCCACCGGCGGCATGGAACGCCGAGGCCCGCACGAACATCGCCTGATCGCCGTACGGGAATCGCGTGATCCGCGAGCGGATATCCGCGAGGTGGAGGAGCGGCGCGAACCACGGGCGCGGCGGTTCCGCGACCGTCCACGTGCGGAACGCGCCCGCGACGACCTCCGGTGGTGCGAGCGCGTGTTCGACGTGATGTGACGCGTCGCTCGGCAGCGTCGTGTCGGCGTGCAGGAAGAGCAGGATGTCTCCGGTCGCCGCGGCGGCACCGGCATTGAGCTGCGGGCCCCGGCCGCGCGGCGCGGTCACGATCCGTGCGCCTGCCGAGCACGCGACCTCGACGGTCCGATCGGTACTCCCACCGTCGACGACGATGACCTCGTGCAAGCCTTCGAGCGCGGCGAGCTCCGCGAGCGCGGCACCGATCCGGCGCTCCTCGTCGAGCACCGGCATCACGACCGAGATCGTGTTCAGCGCGCTCCACGTCGCGGGTGCGGTGACGACTCGCGCGGCGAGCAGGCCACGGAGCCTCTCCAGATCCGCGGGGCGGTCGACGTCGAACCACGGGTCGAGGACGACCGTCGTCAGCCCGCGCTCGCGGAGCCGCGCGAGCGTCGTCGCGAACGTATCGGCGCGACTCCACGGCAACCCCGCGAGCAG
Organism: Kofleriaceae bacterium; assembly: GCA_039922635.1. Classification (GTDB taxonomy): domain Bacteria; phylum Myxococcota_A; class Polyangia; order Haliangiales; family Haliangiaceae; genus JABFXX01. Next base: position 4,883 of record JBDTEH010000102.1, read on the forward strand.
TCCCTCGGGGCACGTCCGGAGCGCGAGCAGGTAGAACCCGCCATCTTCGGTCGGACCGATCGCCGCGTCGGCACTGCGCAACGCCTGGTGCGCCCGCTCGAGCGCGGTGATCAACAGCCCCGGTGTGTCCGCGCCCATCGCGATCGCGCGTGGCGACGACCTCAGCGCGCGCCGCAACAAGCGCTCGACCCGAGCCCCGAGGTCACCGTCGCCCTGCATCCAGATCGGAGCCGCCACTTCGAGCTCGAGTGCCGGATCGATCGCGGCGGTGGTCGCGAGCACGGGGTCGGCCCATGCGACCGAGCGGAGCGCGGCAAACGTGTCCACGACAAACGCGCGCGCGAGCGCGGCCGCGCGCGCCGGCGGCGCGAGCCGCGTCTTGACCTCGCCGGCGACAGGAGCCTTCGCGAACACGACGACGGTGCTGCGCTCCACGGTCACCGCCGCTTCCGCATGCACCCGAACAGGACGCCGTGATCGCGGTCGTGCGCACGACTCATACGCCCACCGTGGTGAGTAGTCCGTACGCCGTGATCGCGAACCCCGCCGCGAGCGGGATCGTGACGACCCAGGCGAGCGCCATCCCTCGCACGGTGCGCCAGTCGATCGCGCTCGCGCGCGTCGTCCCGGCGCCGATGATCGCTCCGGTCGAGACATGCGTCGTCGACAGGGGCAGCCCTTGCCACGCGCCGAGCCCGACGAGCAATGCGGTCACGAGGTTCGCCACGAAGCCCTCGCGGTGATCCATGCGCGTGACGTTCTCGGCCAGGACGCGGGTGACGCGACGGCCGCCCCACAGGCTTCCCGCGACCATCGCGACCATGACGATCGCGAACCAGCTCGCGGGCGCGATGCCGGACCCGGTGAGCGCGGCACCGGCCAGGATCAGCGCGACGATCTTCGGCGTGTCGTTGAGGCCACGCGCAAAGCTCGCGGCGCCGCTCGTGACCCAGTGGAGATGATCCATCGTGACGCGCGCCGCAACCGGCTGCGCGGCGCACGCGGCCGAGCTGGCGACCATCACGGTCGGCGGCGAGAGCGCGAGGCGACCGAGCCCGCCGCCGAGCGAGACCAACCGCGATACCGGTGTGACCACGCAGGCACAGTCGGCGACGCCGCCGTGCCACTTTGCGACCCGCAACAGCGCGGCCGTCGCGCCGAGCGCGATGAACGGGCTCACGAGCAAGGGCACGAGCAGCTTGTGCTCGATCGCATCCCAGCGCACCCCCTTCATGCCGAAGGCGACGAGCGCGACGCCGGTGAGTGCACCGATGATCGCGTGCGTCGTCGACACGGGGAGACCCGTGCGCGTGGCGATCAGCACCCACGCTGCGGCGCCGAACACCACGGCGAGCGCGGTCGCGAGGGTCGGTGTCGCACCTGCGCCGAGCAGACCCTTGCCGAATGTGGTGAGCATCGCGCCCGCAATCAGCGAGCCCGCGAGCGCGCCGATGCCCGTCCAGATCGCTCCCCACAGCATCGCGCGGCGATAGTTCGTCACGCCGCTGCCAACGAGCGTGGCAATCCCCTTGCCCACGTCGTTCTGGCCGTTGACGAAGGCGATCAATGCCCCGGCGATCACGACGAGGGCGATCACCTCGCACCGAGACGACGCGCGAGCACCACGGCGAGACGGCGACGTGCGTCGGGCGCGATCGTCTCGACGATCGCCTCGCGCAAGGTCACGCGAGGCTCCCGCCGCAACTCGAACCGCTGCCGGCCGTGCACGCGAAACAATGCGCGCCCGTCGCGATCGGCTGGTCTTCGAGCGCGAGCGAGTCGAGCTCGAAGATCGTGCGCGCCGCGCCGAGCGGCAGCTCGAGCATCTGATTGAAGTCGCAGTCGTAGACCGCGCCATCCCAGCCGACGCTGATCAGCGAGCGGCACATCAGCCCCGACACGGTCGTGGGGTTGAGGTGCGCGACGAGCAGGCTCATGTACGCGTCGTACTGGCCGCGCTCGTCGAGATAGTCGGCGTAGCGTGCGATCGGGACGTTCGTGATCGTGAACAGGTGATCGAACGCGATCCCGAAGTCGCGCGCGAGCTCGACCTTGTATGCCGCCTCGAGAGCGGCCTGAGCCGGCGGAAGGAACGCGCCGTTCGGGTTGTAGGCGAGGTTCAGCGTGCGCTTGCCGCCAGAGCGCCCGTAGCCGAGGGCGTTGAGCCGTTGCAGCCCGGCGATGCTCTTCGCGAACACGCCGTGACCGCGCTGCTCGTCGACGTTCTTGGCGCTGTAGCACGGCAGGCTCGCGACGATCTCGACGTCGCGCTCGGCGAGGAACTCCGCGAGGTCGTCCATGCCGGGCTCGAACAGCACGGTCAGGTTGCAGCGATCGATCACGTGGCGCCCGAGCCGGTGCGCCTCGTCGACGAGCCAGCGAAAGCTCGGAGTGAGCTCCGGCGCTCCGCCCGTGAGATCGACGGTCGTGACGCCCGGGCTCTCGGCGAGCAACGCGATCACGCGCTCGGCCACCGCGTGCGTCATGATCTCGGTGCGCTTCGGCCCGGCCTCGACGTGGCAATGGTGACAAGCCTGATTGCACAGCTTGCCCACGTTGATCTGGAGCGTGGTGGTCGCCGCTCGTCGCAACGCGAGGCCGTGATCGGCGAGTGCATGCGCGAAGCTCGGCGCGCTGCGCTCCGCGATCGGCAACCGGGTCCGGACCGCAGGCATCAGCAGCAAGCTCCCGGCTTACAGACCGGCCCGGCTTCGCTCGTGAGCTGATAATCGCCACCTTTGGTCTCGCGTGGATCCCGCCGCAGCGGTCCGACGTTGCACGGAAACGGCGGCGCTTCGCCGAGCGGAACCTGGACGTAGGGCTGCACGAGATCGAGATGGGCGCGATAGGGCTCGCGTGCGTAGATCCCGAACGTCTTCTCGCACACCGCGGTCCGCACACCGCGGCGCAGCACGTGACCGTCGTCGTCCTGGACCTGGCGCCACGGACCTCGATAGATCACCGCGTGCTTCTGATCGAGGCACGCACCTTCCTTGCCCTTGTAGGCCGCGACCGTGACGCTCCGGAATTCGATCCCGTTCACGGTTCGCCACGGCTGTTCGCCGCGCTCTAGCACCGTGACGCCGTAGAACCCGGCGGCCTCGAACGCCTCGAGGAACGCATCCTCGCGGAACGCACCCGAGATGCAACCGGACCACAACTCGGGATCGCGCTGCAGCTCGGCCGGGATGTCCTCGTCGCTCACGATGTCCGAGATCACGACGCGACCTCCCCGCTTGAGCACGCGGTGGAGCTCGCGAAACATCTGGCCCTTGTCGGCCTGCGTCACCAGGTTGAGCACGCAGTTCGAGACCACGACATCGATCGAGCCATCCGCGATCAGCGGCCGGCTCTGGCGCAGCTCCTCGGTCGCCGCCTCGAGCGCCACCAGGTCGTGCTCCGAGCCCACCGGGTGCGCGCGCAACCAGGCGTCGACGGCGTCGCGATCCAACAGGAGGTCCTGGATCTTGCCCTTGCGAAACTCCGTGTTCGCGTAGCCGATGCGACGCGCGACCTCGGGAGCCGCACCGCGCGCGAGCGCGAGCATGTCGGGGTTCATGTCCACGCCGATCACGCGACCGGTCGGGCCGACGAGCTGAGCCGCCATGAAGCAGATCTTGCCGGTGCCCGAGCCGAGATCGAGGACGGTCTCGCCGGCGCGGAGGTGTTTGCTCGGATCGCCGCAGCCGTAGTCGCGCTCGATCACCTCGGCGGGAATGGCCTCCAGCAGCTTCGCGTCGTACGAGACCGGACAGCACAGCGCGGCCTCGCGCGCTTGGGCGGCATCGCCGTAGCGCTGGCGCACGGCGGCTTCGAGATCGAGCGGGAGGGCGACAGGTATCTCCGACATGCTGGCTGGTCTCCTTGCGAGCCGTTTCGTTACGTGAAACTCGTCGGGTTTCGGTCGTCGCGTAACGGATCGCTCACCTGAACGACTATACGGAAACACCCCACCGGCCGTTCACCAAGGCGCTATCATGTTCGCCCTCGAAGCGGCGTGCGGCCTCGTACCGAGACCGACGTCACCAATCTCGTCACGTTCTGGTGGCTAGCCCATACGCCCATCAGCGATCGGGTGGTGAACCGCTGGACCCGTCCCCCCCCGCCCGAATACGGTGCCTCCGTGGCGGTGAACCTCGGGGAGACCGAGCTACTGATCCGACTTCGGTCAGGCGACGCGGATGCCTTCGAGATCCTCGTCCGGCGCTATCACGCGCCACTCGCTCGCCTCGCGAGGGTCTTCGTCTCCACCGAAGCCTCGGCAGAGGAGGTCGTCCAGGACACCTGGGTTGCGGTGCTCCAGGGGCTCGACTCGTTCGAGGAGCGCTCCTCGCTCGGCACGTGGATCTCGCGGATCCTGGTCAACCGATCCAAGACCAAGGGCGTTCGCGAGGCGCGGATGACCCCGTTCTCGGCGATGGGCGATGGGGAAACCGACGAGTCCGCGGAGTCGGTCGTCGATCCCGCGCGGTTCGATGATCGGGGCATGTGGAGCGGCCCACCCGAACGGTGGGAGGACGAGACTCCCGAGCAGCTGGTCGGCAACCAGGAAGCGATGGCGCTCCTGGATAGCGAGCTCCGCCAACTCCCCGAAAGACAACGCGTCGTCGTCATGCTGCGCGATACGCTTGGCTGGACAGCCGAAGACGTGTGTAACGCTCTCGAGATCAACGAGACCAATCAGCGGGTGCTCCTTCACCGCGCACGATCTCGTCTCCGGGCCCGGCTCGAACAGCACCTGAACAAACGCTGATGCTTAGCTGCAAACAGATCACGGAGCTCATCACCGACTACCTCGAAGGCCGGATGCGCTTCTCCGAGCGCATGCGGTTCCAGATCCACGTCGGGATGTGCAAGCACTGCCGCGCGTACCTGCGCCAGATGAAGGCGACCGTGGCGGCGATCGGTCAGCTGCCCGACGAACCGCTGCCGGACGCCGTGCGGGACGAGATGCGCAAGCGCTTCGCGAACTGGCAGGCCTCGAAGTCCGTCGGGAAAAAAGATCCGGAGCCGACGTAACGGCTTCGCCGGCCGCAAGCCCGACATCGCAGAGGCGGGCGGTCCGCCCCCCGATGATCCGCACACGCGGTGCGACCTGGTTGGGTTCGCCGCTGTGATCGGCAAGAAGCGCACGACGTTCGTGCTCGAGTACCGCGCGCTCGATCCGGCTGTCGCGCGAGCGTCACGCTCCACTGCAGCGTCCGTTGCGCACGATCGAGCGCACGCACTGTAGGGAGCTGCACGAGAAGCTCAGCAAGGATCACGGCCCCTACCTCGCGAATCGCGTCATGCGCCACGTGCGCGCCGCTTGGAACACGGCGTTGAAGGAGCACGATCTTCCGGCGAACCCGACGATCGCAGTGCACTGGAACAAGGAACACCGCCGCCAGGAACCGATCGCCTGGACAAAGCTTCCGGCCTGGTTCGAGACAGTCGTGACGCTCGAACCGATCATCGTCGACGGAAAGCGCGTCGGCGCGCGTCCTGGCGTTCGCGGTGACTATCAGATGTTCGTGTTGCTCACGGGGCTGCGCAAGATGGACGCGGCAACGGTACGGTGGGAGCACATCGATCTCGATGCGCGCACGTTGCGCCGTCCGAGTCCGAAGGGAGGCAAAGAGCGCGCCTTCACGATCCCCCTCAGCTCCGAGTGCGTGACGATCCTCAAGCGACGACAACGCGAAAATTCTGTGGCGTTCAAGGACGGCGACGGTGGCTGGGTGTTCCCGACCCGCTCGATCAAGAGCAAGCCGTGTGCGCTATGCGCCGCTCTCGGCAAGCCAGCGCACGAAGGCGGCTCTGTCGTTCATCGCGTCGAAGGCAAGCAACAGCGCTTCGACAAGAAGAAGGGCAAGTCGACGCGAATCCTGCCCTCCCCTCACCGGCTGCGCGACACGTACACCTCCGCGCTCGTCGAGGTCGGTCGCGTGTCGCCGTTCGTGATCGACGTGCTCACGAACCATCGACCTCCGCGCGGATCCGTGACTGCGGGCTACATCGACCTATCGACCGAACATCTCGCCGAGTGCCAGGAGCGCGTGACGCGGTTTCTGATGGAGAAGATGCAGCCGCCGCCTGACGAGGCGAAGAAGCCCGCGAAGAAACGTCCGCAGGACCGTCATCTGAGGGCCTTGCCATGAGATCGAGTCGTAACTCGACGGGCCAAGTTTCCGGCGGTACTCTTTACGGGTGAGCGATCAAGCCCGGCAAGTACTCGAGGAAGCGCTTCGCTTACCGGTCGACGAGCGCGCTGATGTCGCGGCCGAGCTGCTTCGCAGCCTCGACGAAGCCGAGCGAAGCTTGCCGCCGGACGAGGTCGAGCGTCGATGGGTAGAGGAGATCACGAAACGGGCCGAGCGCGCGGTTCGTGGGGAATCGGTTGGCCGCGACGCCAACGTCGTTCTTAGTTAGAGGTCGTTCACGCGCCACGAGCCGGCATATCCCGCCGAAGGATCCGCTGAGGTGGAGACCGCCGCAGACCTCGAGCGCGAGCTGCCACGCGTCCTTGGCGACGTCGTGGGCGCCGATGTAGTGGTTCGAGATCAGCGCGATCGCGCGATCGCGTCGATGTGCGGCAGCGACGAGCTCACGCCCGACAGGCCGTGTGCGGCCGCACGCTGCACCCGCTCGGTCGGGCTCGTTCCGGCATCTGAGGTGCGACGTTGAACATCCGCGTGGACTGTGCGAAGCACCCTTGCGCGCGCGACATCAATCGAGCGACACGGTCAGCGGCGGGGCTGCCGCAGGATGCTCCGCTGCCCAGTTGGGGTGGGCGCGGTGGAAGTGGCCGAGGATCGTCGTGCGGTACTCGCTGCTCCCGCCGCTGTTGGCGTCCGCCGCGCAGCGGACCACCTCCTCGGGCGTCGCGAACGGGTGGCTGTGGAGGTAGGTCCGCAGGTGGGCCTCGAGGTCGATCCGGGTCAGGCGATGGCCGCCCCCGTCGGCGGCCGCGGCGGAGATCGCCGAGTCGAGCGAGCGCGCGGTGCCGTCCGCGGCGGGCGCGATCGCGTGGTTCTGCAGCGCGCGGCGCGCCCAGCCACCGCGATCCTCGTGGAAGCGCTGCAGGAAGTGCGCTTCGGAGTGGATGTACGCGCGCACGGTCGGGGCAGAGAAGTGCATCGCGGCGGCCGCGGGGTCGCTCGCGAGCTCGTGGGCGATCATCGCGTCGGCGGCCGCGGACGCCACGTGGTTGGTCCGGCCGCGCGCCGAGGTCAGCCGCGTGGTCGCGGTCTGGAGCCAGGTCTGCCGCTGGGCCGCGGTCATCGTGCTCCAGCCGGCGGGCCGGGCAAAGCCGCGAATGCCGGCGACTCCGCTCACGGTGCGGGAGTCCAGCAGTCCGAGCGCGGCGTGGACCTCGGTCGCGACGGCGACGGCCGCCGGATCCGCAGCTTCGTGCGCGGCCTCGACCGGCGCGACGGGTGCGGCTTCGGGCTCGGCGTACGCTTCGGGCTCGGCGTGCGCGTCGTGATCATCGTGCGCGTCGTGGCCGCGACCGTGATGCGGGACCGGCGCCGGCGCGGGCTCGGCGCGCATCGCCGCGATCTGCGCCTCGATCTCGTTGCCGTGGGTCTCGAGGCTCGCGGTCACCTCGGTGCGCACCGCGAGCACGCGCTCGCGATGGGCGAGCAGCAGGCGACGGAACGCGCCGAACTCGGCCATCCGCGCGATGTCGGCCGCGGTGAATCCGGTCAGCTCAAGCTCGTGCGCGTGGCCGGGCCGCCCGCGCCGGCCGTGATCCGCGGAGAGCCGCTCGTATGTCCAGCCCTCCTCGACCACCGCGTCCCACAGGCTGTTCGACGCGTTGACCGCCGCGCTCGCGTCGGACAGGTCGCCGGCGCTGAGCCCTTGCTCGCCGGCCATCGCGCGGCCCGCGTCGCTGCCGCGCAGCACGCCGATCGCGTGCGACGGGATCATCTGCGACGCGCTCGCGTAGCTCGCGTGCTGGCCGCGCCCCGGCTCGGCAGGGTTGGGCGCCGAGGTGTCCATCCTCGACGGCACCGCGGTGTCCGCGCCGCCGCTCTCGTTCGCCTCGACCGCCTGGATCGCGGCGTCGATGATCGCCTGGTCGCCCGCCGGATCGCGGACCGCGCCGAGCGCCGTGGCGCGCGAGAGCACGTGGCGGCGCAGCTCCGCCAGATCCGCGATCGCGACGTGGTGGCTGGTGCGCCCGATCGGCACGACGAGCTCCGTGCGCCGATCGCGCGGCCGCGCGTGGAAGCGATCGATCGCCGCCAGCGTCGGTCGCAGATCCGCGCCGCTGGTGACCGCTTCGATCGCCTGGACGACCTGCGTGGTCGGCTCGGCCTCGCGCTGGACCGCGTGCCCGCCCCCGCCGCCGCCGCCGAACGAGCTCAGCATCGACTCCGCCGACTGGCCGCGCACGACCTTGTCCGCGACGTCATCGGCGTGGCGCTCGTAGCGATCGCCGGCCGCGCCGACCCCACCGTCGAGCTGGACGCCACCGCGCTGCTGGACGACGTGCGCCGCCTCGTGCGCCGCCTGCCGGACATCCGGCGCGCCGGAGAACGCGACCGCGTCGCCCATCGCGTACGCCTTGGCGCCGATCGACTTCGCCGCCGTGGCCGCGTCGCCGCCGACGAACGAGCGGATCCCGCCGACGTCGTGGCGACCGAACCCCGCCTGGATCTGATCGAGGTGCGGCAGCTTGCCGCCGGCGCCCTGGACACCACGCGCGGCGTGCGTCGTGACGTCCGAGGCCTCGCCGCCGCTCGCCTCGCGCTGGACGCCGGCGCTCACGGCATCGGCAAACATCTGGGTCGCGAACGCGCTCGAGCGTAACTGGACCACACCACCCGTGGTCGTCGGCGGGGACGACCCTGTTGGTGCAGCGCGGCGCGGGATGCGTTCGCCACCCGAGATTTCGTTCGCGGCCGGTTGAACGTCCAGCTGAGAAACGCGTGCGCGGTCGAACTCCATGCCTATACAACGCGCGCCGCACCGCGATCTTCCGTGCCACCGCCACTTCGGCAAGTGTGCGTGAGCACGTGGAGAATCACGAGGGGTGAAGCTCCCCGGGGTCAACTCGGCGACCGATGATTGGGATGAGATGCCGACTTCAGGGCCTCACCAAGCTCCGGCGGCAACATCGAGCTCGGCGCGCTCGCGCGCTGGTGTCGCGGCGATCCCTCGGGCTTTCTCGAGCTGTGCGCTCCCGACGTGGTCTACGTGGACCCGTTGCTACCGCGGCGTCTCGATGGCCTGCCGGCGCTGACCGCGTACTACGAGGGCGTTCGCGGTCAGATCAGCGCGGAGCGCTACCAGCTCTTGCACCCCTGCGTGCAGCGCGTGGGCGATGCCGCGGTGCTGAGTTTTCACTTTGAGTCCTTCGGCGGCAGCGACGGCTGCGCTCCGCTGGAACTGCACCGAGGTCTATCGAAAAGATGCGCCCGGCTGGCGCATCCCGCTAGGTCGCGACCGGACCGAGCGCAACGACGCGCTTCTCGACCTCGCGGGCGATATGGATGACCGCCTCGACCAGCGCTTCGTCGATGTCGCTCGAACCTTCGTACTCGGTGAGGTTCCGCTTCTTGTGGGCCGAATCGAGCACGCGCCACTCGGCATTCGTCAGGCCGATGGTCTGAGGCAACACCTGGAACACGATGTAGCGATTGTCTGACCGGTAGCCCCGGGCCGCCAGCGAGAACGCGTGCGCGGCGTTGTAGGCCAGGTCGAAGCGGCTCTCGAGGCTGTTGGATTCCTTCTCAGCGTCGGCGATCCGCACGGCTCCAGAACGAAGTAGACCGTCAATCTCCTGCTGAACGGGCGGCTCTGTCTTGAGCTTCCCGATTGCAACGAGGTTATCGAGCGGGGATGGCATCTTCGCTTCCGAGCAAGACGACGTGCTTTCCGGCAAGCACCTTCGTCAAGAATGGATGCTTGGTCTTGCGACGTCGATGAAACTCCGCGGCAGTGTAGAGGGTCGGGCTGACGGTCCGACCGAGGCGCTGCTCCGCGCGCTCCGTAGCAGCGAACACGTCCTCGAGCGTTAGCTCGTCAGTAACGATCAAGATGTCGACATCGCTCGTCGCACGGTCGCTCTGCTTCGCGATCGAGCCGTAAAGGACCGCGAAGTAGATCTCGTGCGCGAGTGGCGAAAGCACGCGCCGGAGCTCGCCGACAACCCCACCAGTCTTCTCGAAGATCGCCGTGAGCTCGTTGAAGAGAGCGGATGATGGGTCAGCACGGATCCGCCGTGGCTCACCGTCAACGACGGCCAGTCCGCTGGCCGTGAGACGCTCCACTTCGCGCTGAACGGCGCCCGATCCTGCTCGTGCGAGCCGGATCAGCTCACTCATGGTGAAGGGGCGTTGCGGCTGTCCGAACAGAAGGCCAAGCACCCGCTGGCGGGTCTTCGGGAACAAGGCGTCGAGCAAGGTCGACGTGTAGCCGGCGGTGCCGCTCGCCTTACCCATTTTGGGTATTCTACTACCCAATTTGGGTAGAGAGAACAGAACTGACGATAACGAAGGGGGCGTCGCAAACCTGGTACGGGTTTGCGACCCCTGGCGACCCCGGCGGGTCAGGGACGCGATTTCGGTGCTGACTGCGAAAGAACGTTGGCGGCCGCCGCCCTCGACAGCGGCATCGCGCAGCTCGGCGATCATCGTTTGCGCGTAGCGGGTGACCAGCTCGTGCAGCACCGTGCGCTCGGGGGCGCGGCGCCGATAACCGACCAGTGGTTGTCCGGCCGCGCCGGACGTTCGTTCGTAGAAGCCGCCCGCCAGCACGTCCGGACGCGTTGGAAGCTCCGCGCCGGAACCTCACGTCCACGCACCGCATACTTGAACCGCATCGCGTCCGACGGCCGGACAACTGGCTACACGACCCGCCGGTTCCGGTCGATTCCTCGAGTCGATCCGAAACACCACCCTCGCCATCGTCGATCGAACGATCACGCAAGAGAGCACGCGCGAGGAGGTCGATCGCGACGTGATCAAGGTCGGCAACTACGGCTGGTCGGTATTCGAGGGCTTCCTGTGCACCGGTAACTTCCCCGCGCAGTGCTCGGACCCGACGCTGAAGATGCCGCTGCTCGACTACACGCACGGCTCGACCGCTCAGCAAGGCAACGCGATCACCGGCGGCCTCGTGTATCGCGGCACCGCCGTTCCATCGCTGACCGGCACGTACATCTTCGGCGACTCGTCCGGACAGCGAATCTGGGGCGTGCGCGATGTCGATCATCTGATGCCCGGCGTCGTCCCCGCGAAGGAGCTCCTGTTTGCCGGCGCGCCCGTATCGTCGTTCGCCGAGGATCAAGACGGCGAGCTCTACGCGACGATCTTGTTCCCGACGGGCACGTACGGCACCGGCACGATCCTCGCGCTCGAGGAGGCGCCGCCGTCGACGTCAGATCCGAACGCGGGACCGCCCGCGCTGCTCTCGCTGACTGGCTGCTTCGCGGCCGACGCGAAGACGCCGCTACCCGCGCTCGTGCCGTTCGAGCCGAGCGCGCGGCTCTACTCCGACGGCGCGACGAAGCAGCGGTGGCTCGCCCTCCCGGATGGCAAGACGATCGGCTCCGAAGACGACGGTGACTTCTCGTTTCCGATCGGCAGCGTGCTGATCAAGGAGTTCTCGGTCGAGGGCAAGCGCGTCGAGACCCGGTTCTTCGTCCGCCAGGACGCCGACGGCCGCTGGGCCGGCTACTCGTATGAGTGGCGCGCGGACGAGTCCGATGCCGACCTCGTCGGGATCGATGGCACGACCACACCGGTCGGCGCCGACAATCACACCTGGACGTTTCCGAGTCGCGCGCAGTGTCATCAGTGCCACACCAACGTCGCCGGCACGACGCTCGGTCCGGAGATCGCGCAACTCAACCACATGATCGTCTACCCGGCGACCGGCCGCACCGCGAACCAGCTCGACACGCTGTGGGCCGTCGGCATGCTCGACATCCCGCCGGGCGCGCCACCGGCGACATCGCTCCCGGCGCTCGCGAACCTCGCCGACACCACGCGCACGGTCGCCGATCGCGCGCGCGGATATCTGCACGTGAACTGCGCCAACTGTCACCGCCCCGACGGGCCGACGTTCACGCCGCTCGATCTCAGGTTCCAGACCACACTCCACGACGCCGGCATCTGCGATCAGCTGCCGACGATCGACGACCTCACCGCGTTGATCCCGAGTGATCCGCGCATCCTCGCGCCCGGTGCACCCGATCGCTCGGTGATGTGGCAGCGCGTAGACACGATCGACGGGTCGATCCGGATGCCGCCGATCGGGCGCTCGCTGACCGACACCTCGGCGACCGCGGTCCTATCGGATTGGATCACGGCGACGACGACGTGCCCGTGACCGCTGTAGATTTGGTGACCCCAAAGGGACGACACCCGTTCAGAACCAAGAAACTCAAGCTAATGCCGGTCTATCTTCGAGCCGTGATCGAGGGTGGCCGCTGCGCCCGTCTCCTACGCCGGTCGCGGCGCCGCGCGATGTTGACTAGCGTCGTTTGGTCCATCTAAGTCCGTGGAGGTTTGGGGGATCGAACCCCAGACCCTCGGCTTGCAAAGCCGATGCTCTCCCACTGAGCTAAACCCCCGGGTGAAGCGAGCAGTATCCGGTGTGTTACGCAGCTGTCAATACATCGGAGCACCCGCTCCCAGGGCTTCGCCCCAGCTCGGGCGCAAGATCCCCCGAGATCCAGCCCGCTTCGGGGCCGGCTCCCCCTGAATTTTCGCGGCACGCGTGATCACCCGGGGAAGCGGCGCGTGGCCCGTGAATTGCGAAGCGCTGGAGCATGCGGATCGGTTGGCCCTTGGCCGCGCTGACAATCGCGGGCTGCAGCCTCACCGCGGATGTTCCGACGCTGTCAGCGCCATTGCCGCGCGCGCTTCCGGACGACGTGTTCGCGACCCTCAAAGACGCGAACGGCGCGCACGCGGAGCTCTGCGATCACGATGCGACCGATACGACGTTTCCGGCGGACGCGGATCGGATCACGAACCGGTTCTGTCAGCCCACGGTGCCGCAGCCGACCGGGCTCGACGATCTCCTCGGCATCCTCGACCTCGGGTTCGCCAGCCCGGCGGGCAACGGCACGAACGGCAACCCGGCGTTCGCGATCCTCGGCCATTCGTCGGCGCTGACGGCGCGCGAGGTCTCGGCGCTGACGCCGACCGCGTTCGTGTTCACGCCGCTGGGCGCGGACGGCAAGCCACCGCGCGACTACCTGTTCCTCGCGTACGATCCGGGCGAGCAGTTCGTCGAGGTCGCCGCGTATTCACCCTCGGACGCGGCGGTGAACTTCTACCTCGTGCTGTTCGACAAGGCCTGCACGCCGAACTGCACGCCCGAGGATCTGCTGACCCCGAACCAGACCAAGGGCTGGAGCAATATCCGGATCTTTGAATCGACGACGGCGTTGAACAACACGATCGCGGACTGCCGCGAGTGTCACATCGGCGCGGGCAAGGACGATCCGACGACCGGCGACCCGTTGATCCTGCGCATGCAGGAGCTCGAGGCGCCGCACACCCACTGGTTCAGCACGCAGACCACGGGCGGCCAGGCGCTGCTCGGCGACTTCCACGCGGCGCACGGCACGGCCGAACCGTACGGCGGAATTCCGGCGAACCTGATCGACCGATCGGATCCAGATCAGATGGCGGCGTTCATCGAGGCGGCAGGGTTTGCGCAGCAGCCGAACGCCTTCCCGTCGGCGCAGGTCGAGAGCCAGGTCCTCCAGGTCGCGCCGGAGCAGCCGGCGGCGAACCTGCCGATGGGCTGGAGCTCGGCGTGGGAGTCGGTCTATCAGGCCGGCGCGTCGGGGCAGGCGATCGCGGCCCCGTACCACGACGTCAAGGTCACCGATCCGGTCCGCCTGGCCGACATGACGGCGGCGTACGTCGCGAGCCGCAACGGGGCGCCGCTGACCGCGGACATCCGCGAGGTCCTGCTCGGCCCTGCCCTCGTCGACATGGGCTTCGAGCCACGCAGCGGACTCGACGGCCGGGCGTTGCTGGTCCAGCAGTGCCAGCAGTGCCACCACGCGCGGCTCGACCCGACGCTGACGCGGGAGCGGTTCCTGGTCGACCAGCTCGATCAGATGTCGCGCGACGAGAAGGACCTCGCGATCGCACGGATCGAGACGCCGGTCGATACCCGGCTGACGATGCCGCCGCCGCTGTTCCGGTTGCCGAGCGCGGCCGACCGCGCGCTGATGATCGAACAGCTCAAGAAATAGCGTAGGCTCCCGCGGTGCGGATCGCTGTCACGCTCGCCGTCGCGCTCGCCGTTCCCCTCGCCGCCTGTGGTGAGGACCACCCGTCCACGCCGCATCCACCGGACGCGGCACCGATCGTGCCGCCCGATGCCGATCCGGCGTTCTGTGATGCGCCGGCGAATTCGGCGCACGTCTCGATCGTGCTCGGCAACGTGACCACCGTGTTCACGGTCGTCCACGCGGGCGGCACGCTCTCGGGTGGCCCCGTCGCACCGGTCACGAGCACGCCGATGTCGGTCAGGCTCGAGCTCGTCGATGACCCTCATCTGTCGGCGGACCTGGCCTACACGTGCGCGCAGACCGGCACCGGCTGTCCGCTCGAGGGCATCGTCGGCCACGTCGATAGCGTCGGCGCCGGGGACGAGCTCGGGCCGCACCCGATCATGCTCGAGAGCCTGCAACACGGCCTCACCGTGGAGGGCACGCTCACGATCACGAACTTCGTCCAGCCGTTCGAGCACGCGCCCGGTCACATCTCGGGCTCGATCACGACGCCCGACGGCAGCATCAGCGGCGCGTTCGGCAACGACTTCTGCGCGCTGCTGCTCGACGTGACGATCTAGGGCGCGTCGCGCGGGCCCTGCGCCTCGTCGAACACGATGTCCTCGAGGTCGGCCTGCGGGCGCTCGAGGGTGCGGTCGTCGTTCTTCTTCGGGAACAGCGGCGGCGGATACATCGCGCGCGCGGTCGCCGAGGCCTGGCCCCAGATCAAGAACGCGACGCTCCAGATCGTCGGCATCAAGAAGCAGATCTCGGGATAGCGCATCGCGAACCCGCAGACGTAGCCGATCGCGACGAGCGCGAGGATCGGATAGCCGACATACCGGTTCTTGGCGAGGCCGACCTTGGGCATCGGCAGCCGCGATGCCATCAGGTAGCCGCCGACGACGAGCGCGATCGGCGCGTACTTCCACACCCACAGCGGCGTCGCGACATGGCTGCCGAACAGCCGGGCGCCGCCGAACGGATCGATCGACCACTGCAGCGGGTCGTACTTGAGCAGCACGAGCATCCAGATCGCGATCAACCCGCCGGTCAGCGTGGTCGGGAACCCGAAGAAGATCTTGGTCGGGACCTGATCGTCCGCGAGGATGTTGTAGCGCGCGAGCCGGAAGATGCCGCACAGCATGTACGCGCCGGCGGCGGCGAACAGCAGGTAGTGCGCGGTGCCGCCAGCGTGATACGGCAGGTCGAGCCGTCCCTCCAGGTAACACAGCACCAGGAACGCGGGCGCGACCGTGAAGTTGAGCGCATCGGCGAACGAATCGAGCTGCATGCCGAGCTCGCTCGTCGCCTTGAGCGCGCGCGCGGTGAGGCCGTCGAGCCGGTCGGTCAGGACCGCGTAGATGATCATCCACGCGGCGAGCGGCGTGTCGCCATTGTGGCTCGACCACAGCGACACGAGCCCGAAGATCATCGACGACAGCGTGATCAGGTTCGGTGCGAGATAGCGGAAGAACCGACTTACTTTCACTTAGCCCTTCTTCCCTTTCGCATGATCCATCAGCCGCGCATACAGCCGCGGACCGAGACTATGCGTCATGATCGCCTCGACCGTGCGCGCGATCTCGGCCTGCGGATCGCCTTGCCGGTACACGAACTTGATCGCCATGCCCTGATCGGGAGTACCGTCGCCATCGAAATCCTTGTCGTACCCGGTCACGATGCGCTGGACCTCGCCATGGATCGTCAGCGGTTCGTCGCGGCCGGGAATGAACAGCTTGAACAAAAACTCGGTGCCGATCGGTAACGGACGTGCGGTCTTGATGAAGGTGCCGCCACGCGAGATGTTCTTGGTGTAGTCGGCGAAGAACGTGTTGAGCCGCTTGTATTCGACCTTGAGCTCGATCGGACGCCGCGCCTCACCGCGTCGTTCGTTGCCAGGGGCGTCGGGCACGGCACACTCTAACACCGCGAAGCTGGAGTCGTGACCCGGCGCGCGTGGATCTGGCTCGGGCTCGCCATCGCCCTGGGCGTCGGGCTCGGGTTCGTGCCGCTGTTCGGCGTGCTCGGCTTCGAACACGCGCTCGTGGTCGCGGCGTTCGGCGCGATCTGCGGGCTCGATCTCGGCGCCAGCCGGGCGCGTGATGCACAGCGGGCGCGGGAGGCCGTGATCGACCGCGCTGGCTATCCGGTGCGGACGCTCGCGCGCGGGGTCGGCCGTGCCTGCGCGCTCGCCCTCGCGATCACGATCGTGCCGGGCCTGTGCGCCGCGATCCACGGCCTGTGGGCTCCGACCTGCGACTGGGGGTTCGGGCTGCGCGCGTTCGCGCTGATGCCGGTGCCGAGCGCGGTGTTCGGCGCGGCGATCGGCCACGCCCTGACGATCGTGGTCGGAGTGCGCGAGGACCACCGGTGGTACCCACATCGCTCGACCTGGCTCGCGGTGGTCGCCCCGATCGTCGTGCTGGTCACGCTCGGGTTCCTGCGGTTCTATCGCGAGCCGCCGGTGTTCATCTACAACGCGCTGATCGGGTTCTTCCCCGGCAACATGTACGACGAGGACATCCGCCTCGGCATGCCGCTGGTGTGGTCGCGGCTCGAGCAACTCGCCACCGTGATCGCGATCCTCGGCGTGGTCGCCGCGCGGCTCGACGTGCCGGCGTATCGCACGCGCTGGCTGTGGCCACGGCCGCAGCAGCGCTCGCGGTGGCCGTACGTGATCGCCCCACTCGCCGCGGTCGTCGCGCTCGTGCTGCACGCCGACAGCGGCGCGCTCGGCTACGCGGTCGATGCCGGCGACCTCCAGGCGGCGCTCGGTGGCCGACTCGAGACCGAGCACTTCATCATCTATTACGCGCAGACCCCGGAGATCGAGCGCGACCTCGGCCTGATCGCGGAGGATCACGAGTTTCGTTACGCCGAGGTCGTCGCCGAGATCGGAGCCGCACCCGAGGGCAAGCTCGAGTCGTACTACTTCGCGAACACCGACCAGAAGGCCGCGCTGTTCGGCGCGCGCAACGTCGAGATGGCCAAGCCGTGGCGCCACGCGATCTATATCGATCACCGCGCGTTCCCGCAGCCGTCGCTGCGTCACGAGATCGCGCACGTCGTCGCCAGCGCGTTCGGCGATCCGATCTTCGGCCTCGCGGCGAAGGACGTGGTGTGGATCAGCCCGGGCCTGGTCGAGGGGCTCGCGGTCGCCCTCGATTGGCCCGGTAGCTACGACCGGCTGACCCCGCACGAGGCGGTGCGCGTGATGCAGGTGATGGGCGTCCAGCCGTCGATCAAGGACCTGCTGTCGATCAACTTCTTCACGGTGTCGCCGGCCCGCAGCTATCAGACCGCCGGCTCGTTCCTGTACTTCCTGCTCGAGAAGTACGGGGCAAAGCGGATGCGCGCGCTGTACCGCAGCGGCGGCGACTTCACCCGCGCGTACGCGCTGCCGCTCTCGGAGCTCGAGCAGCAGTGGCGCGAGATGATCTCGAAGATCGAGCTGCCCGCCGACGTGATCGAGGGCTTCAAGGAGCGGTTCCGCGGCGGTAGCGTGTTCGCGCGGCCGTGCCCCCACGCGATCGCGGCGCGCCGCGAGCGAGCGATGGCGGCGGCCGCGGGCGGCGACCACGCGCGCGCGGTCTCGTTGATGCGCGAGGTCTGCTCCGATGCGCCGGACGAGCCTCGCCACCGCCTCGAGCTCGGCGCGGCGCTCGCGAGCGGCGATCCCGCCGAGCTCGCCGAAGCGCGCGCGCTGTGGACCGCGGTCGCGGCCGACGCCCACGTGACCTCCACGCTGCGCGCCGAGGCGCTCGAGCACCTGGCGCGTTACGCGGGCGATGACGCCACCCGCACCGCGCTGATCGATCGCGCGCGCGAGCTGCCGCTCAACGCCGACGAGCGCCGCCAGCTCGACGCGAAGTCGTTCGTGCTCCATCACGCGGGCGCCGCGGCCGCGCCGCTCCGCGCGTACTTCTTCGGGACCTCCGACGCCGTCGCGAATAGCGGCGTCGCAGACGCCACCGCCGCGGTCGCGGCCGAACCGGAGCTCGGGCTCGCGCACTACCTGCTCGGGCTACAGAAGGGCAACGCCGGGGACTGGGAGGGCTCGGCGACCGAGCTCGATCTCGCGCTCGCACAGGGCCTCCCCGGGCCGAGCTTCCGGCGCTTCGCATCGCGCCGGCTCGCGATCGGCGCGTACCGCGCGCACCGTCTGGACCTGGTCCTCCACGCGATCGCGGCGATGCGCGGCGCCGACACGTTCGAGACCGACCACCTGCTCGCCGACGACTGGCAGCGGCGGCTGACGTTCGACGCCCAGCACCACTTATAGCAGCGGTTATCGAGCTGCTTACATGCCCGACAGGAACAGCCAGCGATGGCCGTCCCACTCGAGCACGAGCTCGTTCTGGTCGCGCTTGTCGGGGCGCTCGGGCTTACCGAGCGCGTCGCTGATCGTGTAGCTCGCGTCGATCATCACGTCGACCGAGGCGCGGCAGCCGGGATGGAGCGCGGCCGGGCAGGTCTCGTGGATGTCCATGTAGCGCATCGAGTAGCGGACATCGCTCGCCTTCTGGAGGCGGGTGAGGAGCACGTTGCGCAGCCCCTCGTAGCCGTAATCGTCGCTGCCGGTCGGAGTCCCCGAGTCTTCCCAGTACTGCTTGTTCGCCATCAGCATCAGGGCGTCGGCGTCGCCGCGCTCGACGGCGAGGCGATAGTTCTCGACCGCATCGAGCACGCTCTTGTTGTTATCGGAGTACGGGATCCGCGTTCCGGGGACGTAGGCAACCTTGGCGGCACAGCCCGAGACGAGCCCAGCCACGATCAGCGCAGACCACTTATACATTCCGAGCCTCGACATGTGCAGAAACAAAGCCAGCCGCGTAAAACCCGCAGAAGCTACACCGCGGCGATGAGTTGGCCAAGCGCCGGGCCACGCCAGGCTTCGCTGCGCGCCAGAAAGGCACGGAAGTCTTTCTCGGGATTATCGACCCGTGCCAAATAGACATCCGTGATGCGCGTCAGCGTGAACCGCGCCGCGGCCGCGCGGATCTCGATCGGCAGCGCGGTGCGATCCGCCGCGGTCAACGGTCGCACGCGCTGATATCCCGCGACGAGCGCCGCCGCGAGATCGAAGCGCGGGTAGATCGTCCAGCACCAGTCGTTGATGCAGACCGCGAGATCGTAGACCAGGCTCCCACCCGACGCTTGCTCGAAGTCGAGGATCGCGGAGATCCGATCGCCGGCCCACAGCACGTTGTCGCGAAACAGATCGCCGTGGATGATCCCGTGGGTCGCGGCCTTGCGGAGCGCGAACCCGGCCTTCGCGATCGCGAGCTCCTCGCGCAGGATCGCCAGCGCGTAGTTGATCGCGCGGTCGTCGACCCGAGCGCAGCGATCGAACCGCGACGCCAGGTGCTCGTGATCGTAGATGCTGCCGCGTCGCCACCCGCTCGGGACCTCGAGGCCGGCGCGATGCAGCTCGCCGAGCGCCGCACCGAACGTCTCGGCGATCGCCGGCGTGACGTGATCCGCGGACACGTGGTGACCCTCGCGCCACGGGAACACGCTCGCCCACTTGCGCAGGCACTCGGCGTAGGGCCGGCCGTCGTTCGCGACCAGCGGCGGCGGGGTCACGACGCCGGCCGCCGCGAGCGCGGTGACCAGCCGGGCCTCCCAGGCGACATCGGCCTCGGCCTTGCCCTCGTTGAGGCGCACGAAGTATCGACCGCGCTCGGTCACGAGCGCGAAGTTCGTGTTGATCGTGCCGGCGGCGATCGGCTCGTAGCGCTCGACGGAGCCGAGCGCGAACACCGCGGCCAGGTTGCCGAGCTCCGCTGCCCCGAGCGCCGTGAACACACCCACGCGTCGAAGCTAACACGTGATAGCGTCGCGCCGTGGACTCGGTGGATCGTGCGCGGCTCGTCGAGGCGAACCTCGAGGTCGCCCGGAAGGCCGCCTGTCTGATCTTCCCCCGGGTCAAGGACCACGTCGAGCTCGACGAGCTGATCGGGCTCGCGAACGCGGGGCTCGCCGAGGCGGCGCTGCGCTTCGATCCGGGGCGCGGCGCGGCGTTCTCGACGTTCGCGTGGTACCGGGTGCAAGGCTCGATCGTCGACGGGCTACGCAAGTCGTCGCAGTTGCCACGCCGGGTCTGGGCGAAGCTGGTCGCGTTGCGCGCCGCGAGCGACTACCTCGAGCATCGCGCGGAGCGCGACGCCGGAGCCGCGCTGCAGGGCGCCCTACCCGCGACCGGCCCCGACGCACTGGCGCAGGTCAAGAGCGAGCTGTCGGCGATCCGCACGATGTACGTGACGTCGCTCGAGGCGCTACAGGACGCCGGCTTCGACCACCCCGACGATCACGCCACCGGGGCCGATGCCGCGATCGACGCGCAGCGCGCCGCCCTGAAGTTGCGCGCCGCGATCGACGCCCTGCCCGCCAAGGAGCAGGCGCTGATGAAGAAGCATTACTGGGAGGGCAAGAACCTGCTCGAGGCGGGCGCCGAGCTCGGGATCTCGAAGTCGTGGGCGAGCCGCCTCCACGCGCAGGCGGTCGAACGGCTGCGCACGATCATCGATGCCGAGCTGTGATCGCCTCGCCGCCGCGCGCTAGCACCGCAGGGGAAAAACTTGCCCGGCCAGCTCCCGCGAGTGAGGGTGGGCCGTGGGCGAAACTCTCTACAGCAGCAGCTTCCAACCCGATCCGCGCAGCGCTCGCGATGTCCTCGCGTTCGTGCTGACCCCGGTCGAGGCGTTCGCATCTGCGGGAGATCCCGACGAGCTCGAGGCCGTCACCGAGCTGCTCGATTCCGCGAAGGCCGAGGCGATCAAGCGCTGGTTCTCGCTGCGTAGCGAGACCGCCGCGAGCTGATCCGGTTCAGTCCGTAAGCTTTTGGTACTTGAACTTCATCGTCTGCGTGTAGATCTCGACCTTCACCAGCTTGATGTCCTCCGAGGTCGAGTCGGAGCGATCGGGCGTGACCGAGACGACATCCGCGCCGGAGAACTCGAGCGTGCATAGCGCGCGTTTCGCGTGGTCGAAGGTCTCGATCGAGCCATGGAGCTGGGCCGGGACTTCGTTCTTATCGGTACGTTGGGTCATCGCGCGGTCCGCGAACGGCTGCGCGTCGGCCTCGGGTAGATAGAACGTCAGGTTCGGGAAATCGACCGCGCTGGGCGTCTTGATCGCCGCGCGCGTGCCCCCCGTGTAGTGCTCGATCACGGTCTGCTTGACCGTGAATGCGTCGACCTTCGTGACGCGGGAACAGCAGTCGAAGCCGTCGATCCGGAAGTGGAAGTTCGCCGCGGTCCACAGCTTCTGCTGGTCGAAGCCGGCCGGTGGGGTGGCGAGCGCGAGCCCACTGCCCTTCTTGTACACGATGTCCTCGACCGCGATCGCGACGGTCATATAGGCCGGGTTCTTGTCGGTCGCGTCGAGCTTCGGGAACGTGAGCTCCTTGATCAGCGCCTCCGTGAAGTCGCGGCGCGCGCGCTCCTTGTAATAGAAGTCCGCGGCGATGATCGCGCCGGTCTTGCGAATCGCGTGGCCGAGGAAAAACTTCTCGATCCAGTCGTAGAACGGCGCGCCCATCGCCATCCCGACTTGCAGCTTGATGTCCTCGAACTTCGGCCTGCCGAGCTGACGCAGGCGATCGTAGTTCGCGCCCACCTGGTAGGTCATCACGTCGGCGCGAATGCCCCCACCTTCGATCGAGCGGAACAGGCCCACCGTGTCCTTACCGTCGAGCTCGAGCGCGAAGTGCGCCGCCGCATAGGAGCGATTGGGAGCAGAAGTGGCGGGCATGACAGGAACCCCTTGAACCTTGAGGATACGACGGCCGGCAGGACGAAAGAGGGTCGTCTGGAACATGCTACGGTAATCAGGCGGTTGGCCTTCCCTTACCGGCGATGCCCGATCCCACCCAGCCATCTCTAAGTACTCGACTTCCCACGGCGCCGCCACCGTGGGGGTTCTTCAAGGGCCTGCTCGCGGGATCCGTCATCGAGGTTCCGGCGTTGGCCGTAGGGGTGTGGCTACTCGGCCGCCTGCACGCGACCAACCCCGATGCCGACTTCATGCAGATCCTGCGGCTGACCGCGGTGTTCGCCGGCATCGCCGCCGTGCTGACCTCGGCTGGGATCGGCCGGCTCGCGGCGTGGGCCTCGGTCGATCCGATCGGCGGCCGCGGTCACGCGATGTTCGTCGCGGTCCGCGCCCACGCGGCGGCGAGCGCGGCGCTGATCGTGATCGCGACCATCCCGCAGGGCCACCTGCCGGACCACGCCCGCGGCTGGCTGATCATCCCGATCGTCGGCGCCGCGGTCGGGGCAGCGTGCGGCGCGGTGGTCGGCGCGATCTGCGGGGGCGCCAGCCCGCTCCACCTCGGCGACGTGATCGAGCTCGCGCGCACACCGGGCCATGCGCTCAGCCAGCTGCTCGATCCGAAAGACCTGGTCAAGCTCGGCACGCGCATGCGCACGCGCACGCGCCAGGTGCTCCACGGGATGTTCGAGCCCCTGGATGGCCCCGCCGACCCGCCCACGCCCAAGCCGCCGGACGACAAGCCGCCCGAGGCCTGATGCGCCACGAGCTGCGCACGCTGGCGCTCGCGCTGATCGCCTCGCTCCTGTTGTGGAACCTGCCGTTCGGCGGCGTCGTGCTGTACCCGTTCAAGATCCTCGCGACCTGGCTGCACGAGATGTCGCACGGGGTCGTGATGATCGCGACCGGCGCGGAGCTCGACCGCGTCGTGATCTATCGCGACACCAGCGGCTTGTCGTATGCGGTGTGGGCGATCTCGGCGCCCGGCACCGCGGCGATCGCCGCGGCCGGCTACATGGGCACGGCGTTGTGGGGCGCGGTCCTGCTCGTCGCGACGCCGACCGCGAAGGCCGCGCGGATCGCCCTGCTCGTGATCGCGGGGCTGATGCTCGTGACCGCGATCTTCGCGATCGTGCCGACGCCCGAGGAGGGCCACTTCGGTCAGACCGCGGTCGCGGCGATCGCCGCGGGCCTCGCGGTGTGCGCGATCGTGCTACCGCCCCGCGCGCGGGTGTTCGGCGCCCACTTCATCGCGGCCCAGGCGTGCGTCAACGCGCTGCTCGATATCCGCGTCCTGTTGCGGCCGATGCAGGCGGTCAACGGCGTGCTGTCGCAGAGCTCGGACGCGGCCGCGATGGCCCAGAACACGTTCGGGGTGCGCACCGCGCCCGCGGTGTGGTTCTGGGCGATCGTGTGGCTGGCGTGGTCGCTCGCGGTGCTGTTCCTCGCGTTGCGGATCAGCGGCCGGCTCAGTGAATCGCGGGCACGCCGGAGCGCAGCGCCGGCCGCTGCTCCCACGGCTTGACCTGGAGGTGAAAGTGGTCGTGGTGCGCATCGTCGTAGTCCGGCGAGAGCACCAGATAGAACAGCCCCGAGCGGACGAGCTGACACTGCAAGATCTTGAGTGCCGCGCCGCCCTGGGTGAGCGGGGTGCCGACGCAGTCGACGTCGTCCCCGAGCCCTTGCTCGAAGTCGCGATCGACCCGCAGCGCCCCGAGCTCGGGACCGCTGAACGTGTGGACGTCGATCGCGAGCCCGAAGCTGTGCTTGCTCGGGTGGTTCGTGCCGCGCACGTTGCGCCGCGAGTATGCCGACGAGAACGTCGCGTGGTCGAAGCCGATCGCGGTCATGTACTTGCCGGCCTCGTCGAGCGAGACCGCCAGCGAGCAATCGATCACGAGCGGTTGATCCTCGGAGGTCAGCGCGATGCCGCCGATCGTCCCGGTGAGCTCGACCCCGAGCTCGATCCCCGGCCGCGACGCGTGCTTGTACGCGACATGCCGCGCGTCGAGCTCGGCGAAGCAATCCCCGGCGTACGCGCGCGTGGCGAGCCCGACGACGACGGCGACGACGACGACGACGGCAAGCACGCGCATGGTGTCGAGCGTACGCCGGTCGCGACGGTGGGCAATTATTTGACGGCGACCGAGGCGATCAACGCGGTGAACAACCCGGGAGCCGCCCGCGCGATCGAGTCGGCGACCTCGATGCTGACCAGCACGGCCCCGTCTGCCAGCGGTTTGCTGGCCAGGATCAGCCGGTAGTGCTGGCGGCCGCCGACCTCGTTCGGCTCAACGGCCGAGATCGCGAGCTCGCGGCCCTCCCAGCCGGGCGGTAACGGCACGGCATGCTCGGTCGCGATGTCGATCCGATCGAACTGGTGACGCACGCGATCCTGTTCGTGCGCGGCGAAGTCGTCGAACGACCGCTCGGCGTTCGAGCTCGCGATCCGCACCTCGACCAGATCGTCCGGATCCTGCAGCGTGTCGTCATCGAACGTCCAGGTCGCCGGCGCGGAGACGATCGTGGGACCGAGCGAGGTCCCGATCGTGAACGTATGATCCGGCGTGCCGAGGCTGGTCGCGAGCGGCGTGCGCACGACCATGATCGCGGCGAACGCGCACACCGCGACGAACGCGGCGGCGATCACACGCGAAGCGTAGAGCGACAGCTTTGCCCACCGCGCGTACGGCGACAGCAGCGCCCCGAGCACGGCGCCGACCAGCGCACCGCCGGCGTGCGCGTATTGGTCGGTGACGCCGGAGTACATGAAGTCGATACCGACCTGACCGATCATGATCACGGCGAGCGAGCTCCACATGCGGCGGCTCCAGGCCGCGCGGTGATGGCTGCGCTGGAGCGTGAGCTCGACGAACACCGCGCCGAGCAGGCCGAAGATCGCCGCGGAGGCGCCCGCCGAGATCCCCACCGGCGATGCGAGGTAGC
This sequence comes from Kofleriaceae bacterium, assembly GCA_039922635.1. Taxonomy (GTDB): domain Bacteria; phylum Myxococcota_A; class Polyangia; order Haliangiales; family Haliangiaceae; genus JABFXX01. The sequence goes on from JBDTEH010000102.1 coordinate 29,838, forward strand.
TCGCGATGAAGCCCGCGATCCCCGAGAGCCCGAACACCGCGACCGTGCGCGCCGAGCCGAACATGTACTCGCACTCGCGCGCGAGGAACCACAGCCCCAGCGTGTTGACGAGCAGGTGCAGGCCGCCGACGTGGACGAAGTTGCAGCTGACGATCCGCCACCATTCGCCGTGGTGGATGAACCCGCGCACCATCGCGCCGGCGCGGACGAGGACGCCGAGGTCGCTCGAATCGCCGAGCGTGAGCGCGATCGCGGCGGCCGCGCCGAGCACCGAGGCGGTCAACAGCCGCGTCGCCCACGGCGCCGGCGCGGGTTCGCGCAGGCGCACCACCGGCGGCGGCTGATGCTCGACGCGATCGGCGAGCTCCTGGGCGAGCGGCGTGAGATCGAGCGGCTCGAGCTTGGCCAGCCGCTCGAGCGCGCGATCGATCAACACGCGCGGACGGCCGCGCGAACGAGAGCGCGCCCTGGCATACGCGGTCGCCGCGGCGCCGGCGTCGCCCTTGCGCTCGTGGGCGACGGCGATCCAGTAGGCGCGGGCCCCACGGCTCATGTGCTTGGCCTGGCGCGGCGCGACCAGCGCCTCGACCGCGGCGACCCGGCCGGCGAGCGCGAGGAAGATCAGCCGGCCCCGGTGGACCCAGATCGCGGCATCGTCGCTGCCGGCACAGACCTGCTCGAGCCGCGCCAGCATGCGCGCGGCCTGATCGAGATCGCGAACGTAGCCGTACGCGCCGAGCAACTCGACCCACACCGGCGGTGCCAGGCCGAGAGCGCGGCGCAGCGCGGCGGGCGAGCTCGCACCCGGTTCGCTGGCGCCGGGGGCCACCGCGCCGAGCAGGTTGGCCTCCGCGTGCGAGATCGCGTCGTTCCAGCGATATGCGGCGAGGTAGAGCATCGCGATGCGCTCGTCGATCGCGAGCTGGGCGTCGGCGGGCGCACGTCCGCGCGCGGCGCGCAGCGTGGCGACGCTGTCATCGATGTTGCCAGCGCGGATCTCGCGCATCGCCGCGAGCAGGGCCTTCTCCTCGGCGACGCCGGACCCCGGGGCGAGGAGCTCGGCGAGGTCGAGCAGCGCGGCGGCGAGCTTGAACCGCTCGGCGGCCGCGAGCCTGCGTGCGGCGGCGCGGGCGAGCGGCGCGAGCAGCAACAAGCACACCCCCGCGCCCGCACCGATCGCGCCGGCGACCCCGAGCCACGCCGGACCGCCCGCGCGCCGGTGGTAGAGCCCGAGCCCGGCGGCCACCGCGGCACCGAGCTGCATCACGCCGTACAGCCGCAGCTGCGGCCCGACGCGAATGAAGAACAGGCCCCAGTAGCTCGCCGCGATCACGACCGAGATCAGCGCGAGCTCGTAATACATCTAGTTCGCCGGATTGTGGTCGGCCATGGGCTACGCCGGCGGCTCGATGAAGGCGCCCATCTTGCGAAACTTCTGGTAGCGCTGCTCGATCAGCTCGGCAGGCGGCAGATCGACGAGCTCCTTGAGCTGGGCTTTGAGCGCGCTGCGCAGCTTCGCCGCGGTGAGCGGCGCGTTGCGGTGCGCGCCCCCCGGTGGCTCGGTCACGACCTGGTCGCAGATGCCGAGCTCGAACAGGTCCGGCGCGGTGAGCTTCAACTGGGTCGCCGCCTCCGCGATCTTCGCCGGGTTGCGCCACAGGATCGAGGCGCAGCCCTCCGGCGAGATCACCGAGTAGATCGAGTACTCGAGCATGAGGATGCGATCGGTGACGCCGAGCGCGAGCGCACCACCCGAGCCTCCCTCGCCGATCACCACCGAGATCAGCGGACACTCGAGGCTGGCCATCACCTGCAGCGCCTTCGCGATCGCCTCGGCCTGGCCGCGCTCCTCCGCGCCGAGGCCGGGGTACGCGCCGGGGGTGTCGATGAAGCAGATGATCGGGCGCCGGAACCGCGAGGCGAGCCGCATCAGGCGGGTCGCCTTGCGGTAGCCCTCCGGCCGCGCCATCCCGAAGTTGCGGTGGACGTTGTCCTTGGTGTTGCGGCCCTTCTGGTGGCCGAGCACGAGCACTTCCCACTCGTCGAACTGCGCGAACCCGCCGACGATCGCCGGATCGTCGCGGAAGCCGCGATCGCCGTGGAGCTCGACGAAGTCGTCCATCAACAGGTTGATGTAATCCATCATGTACGGCCGCGCCGGATGACGCGCGAGCTGCACCTTCTGTTGCGCCGACAGGTCGGCGAAGACCTCCTTCTGGAGCTTCTTCGCCTTCTGTTCGAGCTTGCGAATCTCCGCGGAGAAATCGACCGTCTCGGTCGAGAGGTTGCGCAGATCGCTGATCTTCTTCTCGAGATCGATGATCGGCCGCTCGAACTCGAGGATCATGCGGTCGGAAATCGGGGGCGGTTCGGTCGTCGACATCGCGGTAACTACGGCCCTGCTAGGTACCGCCCCACGTCGTCGAGGTCAACGGCGGTGGGGTCGGGCGACCATTGGATCGTCGCGTCGGAGCGGTACCACGATAGCTGACGCCGTGCGTAATGCCGTGAATTCCTTTTGATGAGCTCGATCCCCCGGGTGCGCTCGACCTCCCCCTCCGCGACCGCATGGAGCTCGGCGTAGCCGATCGCCTGCTGGCTGCGCAGCGGCGGCCGATAGCCCCGCGCACGCAGCGCCGCGACCTCGGCTTCGAGGCCCAGGGCGATCATCTCGTCGACCCGCGCGTCGATCGCCTGATAGAGGGCGTCGCGCTCGGGGGCGAGCCCGATCAGGCGCGCGTCGTAGCGGCGGGGCAGCGTGCGGTGATCGTGGCGCGCTTGATGCGCGCTCATCGGCTCGCCGGTCAGGCGAAACACCTCGAGCGCGCGGATCATCCGCTTCTCGTCGTTCTTCTCGATCTTCGCGGCGGCCGCCGGGTCGATCCGCTCGAGCTGCTCGCGCAACGCCGGGCCCCCGAGCGCGGCGAGCTCCGCGCGCAGCTCCGGCGACGCCGGTGGCCCTTCGAACAGGCCGAGCAACAGCGCACGGACGTAGAGCCCGGTGCCTCCGACCACGATGACCGGCTTGCCGCGGGTCGCGATCTCGGCGATCGCCGCATCCGCCATCGCGATGAACCGCGCCGCCGTCATGTCCTGGTCGGGCTCGACGACGTCGAGCAGGTGGTGCGCGATCCGCGCGCGCTCGTCCGCGGTGGCCTTGCCGGTGCCGATGTCCATCCCGATGTAGACCTGTTGCGAGTCACAGGAGATGACCTCACCGCCCGTGGCGGTCGCGAGCGCGAGCGACAGCCGGGTCTTGCCGGCGCCCGTAGGCCCGACGATCACGACCAGCCGCGGAGTCACGGCGCTAGTCTACCGCGCGATTTACAGTCGCGCGGCGGCTAGCGATCGGCGACCCGGCGGCGGAAGTACTCGCGCATGTGGGTGAGATCAGCGGTCATCTCGTGCTCGCGGCGCTCTCGCACCTGGCGATCGCTGACCACGAGCGTCGCGACCCCGTGGAGCTTCGCGTAGAGCCGGATGTGGACGCGGGTCTGCGCGGACCGCGCCGCGGGCGCGAACACGATCTCGCCCCACACGTCGGCGCGGCCGCCGTTGCCGGTGTCCTCGAAGAAGATCAGGTTCGCCTGCGGCTGGTTATGGAAGTGAAGGTTGTCGCGGTGGCCGTTCGGGGCGACGAGGGTGACCCTGGCGTCGACGCCCTTGTGCTCGCGGATCTCGACCTTCGCCACGTCCGGCATGATCTCGGTCCACTTCGCGTAATCCTGGGCGAGCGCGTACAGCGCGGCCGGATCGCCATCGACGACGACCTCGCCTTCGGTCATGGCCTGATCCGCGGGCTGGATCACCGTCACCTGGGTGCCGGCGAACGCGGTTCCGCCCCCGACGACCATCGAGCCCAGGACGAGGCCCATGAGGAGCGAACGCATGACACGCCTACGAGCAAGGCCCGTGCCCGGTCCAGATCCTCCGGTCTCGCGCAGTTGCGAGGGTTGCGAACCCCACACGTGTCGGAAATGGCGAACCTCCACGACGGGGATGTCGGAATGACGACGGGCCATGTGGCCAGGTAACACGCGGTCCATCGCGTCCTTGAGTGCCCGGAACCGCCGGAAACCTTCGCGGCCAGCCGGTTTTTACCGCCCGAACCGGCGCGCGATCTCGGCGAGCGGCAAGCGCAACAAGACCGGCCGGCCGTGCGGGCCGTGGGTCGAGAAGTCGGCGCCGTCCATCGCGCGGAGCAGCGCCTCGGCCTCGCCCGCGGACAGCCGGTCGCCGGCACGCACCACCGAGTGACACGCGATCTCGGCGAGCACCTGCTCGACCCGCTCCGCCTCGCTCGGGGCACCGTCGTCCGCCCAGCGGGCCAGCAGGTCACGCAGGACGTGGACCGGATCGCCATGACGGATCCCGCTGGGCACCGCCTTCACCGCGAGCGTCGTGGTGCCGAACGGTTCGGCCTCGAAGCCGACGTTCGCGAGCAAGGGCGCGAGCTCGGTCGCGAGCGCGACCAGCTCGGGCCGGACCTCGAGCGTGGTCGGGAACAGCATCCGCTGGGTGCCCGTCACGCGCTGGCCGTCGTCGCCCTGTCCTTTGAGCCGGGCGAGCTCGACGCGCTCGTGCGCGATGTGCTGGTCGATCAGCACGAGCTCGCCCCGCGCTTCGCACACCAGATAGGTCAGATCGAGCTGGCCGATGAAGCGCAGCGATGCGAAGAACCCGGGCGCGCTCGCCGGCGCGGAGCCCTCGGCCAGAGGTGCTTGGTCGTGCGGGACCACGGGCTCGAAGGCCGTGCCGTCACGATGCGCAAGGCCCGCCGGATCGTTGCCTCCGCCCGCTCGGATCGTGGCCGGCACGCTCGCCGCCGCGAGCCCGCGGGACTCCAGCTCGGCCTCGGCGGCACGGGCGGTACGTACACGATCCTTGACGTTCGCCACCCACGCACGCGGACCGCGGTTCGGCGCCTCGTCGAGGCCGAGCCGGGCTTGCGCCGATCCGCGCAGCCACTCGCGCTCGCGCGCCTCCTTGAGCTGCGCCGCGTAGGTCTGTGCGCTCGCCGACGCGACTTGCTCGAACGGCAACCGGGGCGGCGCGACACTCGCGATCGCCGTCATCATCACGGCGCCGGTTCCGGACGGCTCGTCGCGCCACGGGGCGCGCGCGACGCCGGTCTGGATCACGTGGCGCACCGCCGCATAGACCGCGCTCGGGTCCGCGAACCGGACCTCCGACTTCTGCGGGTGCACGTTGAGATCGACCGCGCCGCCCGGCACGTCGACGAGCACGATCGCGACCGGGTAGCGCCCGCGCGGCACGAGCTCGCCGTAGCCCATCGCGAGCGCGTGCAGCATCCCGCGATCGCGCACCGGCCGGCGGCCGACGAACAACTGCACGCCGCGCGCGGTGGTCTGGGCGAGCTCCGGCGCGCCGAGGAAGCACTGCACGCGGATGCCGGCCTCCTCGCCCGCCGCCCGCACCATGCGCTCCGCGATCCGTGCGCCGAGCAACGCCTGCGCGCGCGCGAAGCCATCGCGATCCGGCGGCGCCTCGAGCGCGGTCCGGCCGTTGTGACGCAGCCGGACGTGGAGCTCCGGATACGCCATCGCGATCCGCGCGACCAGCTCGGTCACGTGGGTCGCCTCGGTCGCCTCGCTCTTGAGGAACTTCAGCCGCGCCGGCACGTTCCACAACAGATCCGCGACCTCGACGCAGGTCCCGACCGGCGCGCCGACCTCGACGAGCTCGCCCTGGCGGCCACCCTCGACGACGATCCGGGAGGCCGCGAGGTCGCCCTCGCGCCGCGTGGTCAGCGTGAACCGCGACACGCTCGCGATCGCCGGCAAGGCCTCGCCGCGGAACCCCATCGTCGTGAGGCCCCACAGATCGTCGAACGCGCGCAGCTTCGAGGTCGCGTGGCGCTCGAGCGCGCGGACCGCATCGCTCGGCGACATCCCGCGCCCGTCGTCGACGACGCGCACCAGGGTCCGGCCGCCGCCGGAGGCCTCGACCGTGATCACCCGCGCCCCCGCGTCGATCGCGTTATCGACGAGCTCCTTGACGACCGATGCCGGCCGTTCGATCACCTCGCCGGCGGCGATCTGGTCGATGACCTCGGGTGGCAAGACGCGGATCACGTCCATACCCGCGGATACCACACCCCTCTGATCCCTCGAAAAACTGCGCTATAAGGCGAGCCATGCCAGGACCTTCCACGCCATCGGTCGGCGGCCGCGTCGTCGCGGTGACCGGAGCGTGCACGTACCTCGGCGGTGAGCTGTTGCGCCGGCTCGGCGAGGATCCGCGCTTTACCCGCGTGCTCGCGCTCGACGTCCGCCAGCCTGCCCATGTCGGCGGCAAGATCGAGTTCATCAAGCTCGATCTCACCCAGCCCACCGTCGACGGCGAGCTCGCGACGTTGCTGCGCACCGCGAGCGTCGACACGTTCGTCCACGGCGCGTTCCTGTCGCATCCGACCCACGCCTCCGAGTGGGCGCACGAGCTCGAAGACGTCGGCACGATGCACGTGTTGAACGCGTGCGCCGCCGTCGAACCGCGCCGGTTCGTGATGGTGAGTACGACGCTGGTCTACGGCGCGCACCCGAAGAATCCCAACTTTCTCACCGAGGACGCCGAGCTGCGCGGCCATCGCGACTCGCGGTTCGTCAACGACAAGGTCCGCGCCGAGCGCCAGGTCGCGCGGTTCGCCGCCGAGCATCCCGCGGTCGAGACCTGCGTGCTGCGGTTCGCGCCGATGCTCGGACCGACGGTGTCGAACATGTACACGCGGTTCTTCTCGCGCGTGGTCGCGCCGGTGATGATGGGCCACGATCCGCTGATGCAGTTCGTCCACGAGCAAGACGCCGCGTTCGCGCTCGCCCAGGCGGTCGAGAGCCACGCGACCGGGCCGTTCAACATCGTCGGCAAGGGCGTGTTGCCGTACACCACCGTGCTCGCGTTGCTCGGTCGCGTGCCGGTGCCGATGCCGCGGTTCGTCGCGCGCCAGTTGACCAAGGTGCTGTGGACCACGCAGATCGTGGGCTCGCCGCCGTCGTTCCTCGATTTCTTGCTCTACCTCTGCGTCGCCGATGGCAGCCGGGCCCGCGCCGTGCTGAAGTTCGCGCCGCGGCTCTCGATCAAGCGGACGATCCTCGACTTCCTCGGCGTCGCGCCCGAGGACGGCGCCACCGACATCGCGCGAGCGAGCGTGTAATGCCCGACGACGAAGACCCCATCATCGGCGACGGCGAAGAAGACTGGTTCGGCGACGCCGACCCGCGCGTCCCGGATGCGCGCGGCTGGACCGATGCCGGCCAGGACATCGGGTTTCTCAACCGCGACTACGAGCCCGCCGCGGGGTTCGAGCCGAGCTACGTGCCGAGCGAGCTCGGCGACCACGACGCCGAGCTCCGCGAGCTCGAGCGCCGGCTCGAGCAGCAACGCACGCCGGCGTTCCCGATCGATCTGCGCAAGCGCCTCCCGCTCGAGGGCCTGTGGCGGCGCTGGCGCGCGCTCGCGATGTGGGGCCGCAGCGATGTCGTCGACGATTTCGGCCGCGACCCGCGCGCGACCGCCCGCTGGGAGTGGTTGTTCGAGTTCCTGTACTCGAAGTGGTTCCGGGTCGAGGCGACCGGTCTCGAGCACATCCCGGCGCACGGCCGCGCGCTACTGGTCGCGAATCACGCCGGCACCCTGCCCTACGACTCCGCGATGGTGATGCACGCGGTGCGACGCGATCATCCCGCGCGCCGCGACGTCCGCCCGCTCGTCGAGGACACGGTGTTCCACCTGCCCTGGCTCGGGCCGATCATGAACCGGATCGGCGGCGTGCGCGCCGACCCCGCGAACGCGGAGCGCCTGCTCGAGAAGGACGAGCTCGTCGCGGTGTTCCCCGAGGGCGAAAAGGGCATGGGCAAGCTGTGGAAGGATCGCTACCGGCTCCAGCGGTTCGGCCGCGGCGGCTTCGTCAAGCTCGCGCTCCGCACGCACTCGCCGATCATCCCGGTCGCGGTGGTCGGCGCCGAAGAGGCCGCGCCGATGCTGGGCAAGGTGACCTGGTTCGCCAAGAACATCGGCATCCCGTGGATCCCGGTGACGCCGACGTTCCCGTGGCTCGGGCCGGCGGGCCTGCTGCCGTTGCCGAGCAAGTGGCAGGTCCAGTTCGGCGAGCCGATCGACCTCACCCAGATCGCCGGCGGGCGCTCCGATGCGGCCGACGATCGCCTCCTGGTCAACCAGCTCGCCGACCAGATCCGGACCCGGATCCAGCAGATGATCGAAGGCCTCCTCGACAAGCGCCGGTCGCCCGTGTTGAGCGCGTTCCTCGGCTAGGGCAGCAATCCGCCCCACGTTGAACGTCCGGATCTGCGTGTTACTGTGAGCTGCATGCGCGCGTACGTGTCCGAGCTCGAGCGGCTGCTCGACCAGGTACGCGACCTGCTCGGCGACGGTGACGACGCGAAGCTGGCCGAGGCCAATGTGGTGGTCAACCAGGCCCTGCAGCTCCGGCCCGAGGCGATCGAAGGGTGGCTGTTGAAGTGCCAGATCGCCTCGGCGATGGGCGATGATCTGGCGGCCCTCGCGGCGGTCGAGATGGCGCTCGCCGCCTCGCGGCGCGGCCCGCTCGCGTCGTTCGGCGGCCCGATCGCCGACCTGCTCGGCCCGCCCGAGGCGCTGTACTGGCGCGGCGCGGTGCTCGGCGATCTGGGCCGTCATCGCGAGGCGCTGCAATCGATCGAAGCGGCGCTGCGCGGCCTCGGCGACGAGCCGCACTGGCTGCTCGAGGAGCTGTTCCACGAGAAGGTCACCGTGCTCGACGCGCTCGGCCTCCACGACGCCGCGGTCGCCGCGTGCGCGGCGGGCCTCGAGCGCTGCCCCGGCTCGGCGCTGCTCCGCGCGGCGCTCGCACCGGCCGAACGCGCGCGCGTACGCGGCACGCTCAAGGTCCTGCGCGGCGGCGCCCGCGAATAGCCGGGCGCGCTCGCGCCTTGCTATGATCAGCGCGTGCACCGGGGAGCCGTCGTCCTTTTCACCAGCGCCGCGATCGCGGTGCTGGGTTGGCTCGGCTGGGCGATCGCGGGCACCAGCGCCGCGCCCGTGCCCGTGCCCGCGGTCCATCCCGTCACCGCCGCGGTCGAGGCCGGCAAGCACGTGCGGATCGAAGGCCCGCACGGCGCGATCCACGTGTGGATCCCGGCGGGCTATCACGCCGATACCGGGGCGACGATCATCTACCTCCACGGCTACTACGACGACGCCGACTCGTCCTACATCGGCCATCACCTGCCCGAGCAGTTCGCGATGAGCGCGCTCAACGCGATGTTCATCGTGCCGGAGACGCCGAGCGCGCAGAAGACACCGATCAACTATCCGGACCTCGGCGCGTTGCTCGCGCTGGTCGAAGCCAAGACCGGCGTCTCGCGCGGCATGGCGCTGACCGCGGTCGTCGGGCACTCCGGCGCGTTCCGCACCATCGATACGTGGCTCGACGAACCGCTCGTCGACACGATCATCTCGATCGACTCGATGTACGGCAACGAGGACGAGATCGCGGCCTGGTACAAGGCGTCACCGCGCCACCGCTTGATCACCGTCGGCGAGGACACGCTGCAGTACAACGAGCAGTTGACCCGCATGGTCCACGACATGCTCGTGATCGATCGGATCCCCCCGAGCTACGACACCTGGCCGCCCGAGGCCAAGCTCGCGCGCGCGGTCTACATACGCGCGCAGTTCATGCACATGCCGCTGGTCACCGACGGGATCGTGCTGCCCTCGCTGTTGCGCCTGTTGCCGGTCGAGTTGCTCGCGGACGAGCCGTGGGCCCAGCCGCTGGGTGCGTTGCCGCAGGCCCCCGACGCCGCCGTCGACGCGCCGGCCGATTAGTCGCTCGAGGTGTCACGGCAGTGGGTCGATCAGCGTCCCGCCGAGGTTCGCGCCGTCGCTGCACAGCTGCTCGGGGCCCGCGCCGTAGTGCTCGCTCGCGAACGTCGCGAGAAAGCCGTCGGTGCAGGTCGCGGTGTACCAGTTGTCCCACGCGACCGCGGCGACCGTGACCCCCGCCGGCAGCAGCGGATCGCTGGTCACCAGCGCGCGCTGGCGCACCGGCGCGGTGCACATCGGATCGGTCGGCATCCCCTGAACGACGGCCTCGAGCGCGGTCACCGTGTCGGGACAACCGTCGGGGCAGTTGTAGAGCAACACGATCGCGCCGTGCTCGGCGTCGTGGAGGTAGTAGCCGCGATCGAGCTGCGCGTAGCTGCGGTCGTACGCGCCCCACACCGGATAGTGCGCGCCGGTCACGGGTGGGTTCGTCGACCACGTGACCTGCGTGCCCGGCGCGACGTGAACGCCCTCTTCGCTCGGGACGTTCTCGGTCATGCCGTTGCACGCGCCACCGACCGGCTGCGGGCCGCTGGGCACCTGCGGCGCGGTGCACGCGGCACACGCGATCCACGCCATCGTCAGCTTCACGCGCCTACCATATCGGGAATAATGCCCGGGTGCAGCCCGAAGCCAGTCCGGCGCCGGCGAGCCGGTTCGTGCGAGCGCTGGTGCTCGCGGCCGCGCTCGGCGCGTTCGCGTGGCTGGTACCACACCTGCGCCATCGCTGGATCACCGCGCTGATCACGTTCGACGCGACCCCGAGCGAACCCGTCGTCCTGCCGCCCGCGATCGGCGCCGGCCTGCCGCCCGCCGACCGCGTGCGCGTGATCCTGATCGATGGCCTCGCGCCCGAGCTCGCGCATCACATGGCGAGCTGGCGGGCGGTGTGCGACCGCGGCATGCGCCTGATCGTCGACGTCGGGTTCCCGACGGTCTCGCTGCCGGTCGAGGTCGAGCTGTGGAGCGGGCTCACCCAGCAACAGACCGGCGTCGTGTTTCGCTCGGATCATCCGCTCGTACCGCCACTGGTGGGGATCCCGAGCCAGATCGCCGACAGCCGCGCGGTCGCCGAGGACCACGGCTGGATCGTGCGCTCGCTCGGCTTCGCACGGACCGAGCCGGCCGCGGATCCCGCCGCCCCCGCGAAGGATGCCGACCCGATCGCGTGGCGCGGGCAATGGCTCGCGCACGCACGCGAGGCGGTGACCAGCGCCGCACGGCTGGTGTTCGTGCACGTGCTGCGCGTCGACACCGCGGGGCATCACGGCGGCCGCGAGTCGCCCGCCTACGCCGTCGCCGCGGGCAGCGCGGACGCGATCCTCGGCGAGCTCGTCGCCGCGGCGCCCGAGGCGCGCTGGTTCGCGCTCACCGATCACGCGCACCTGCCCGGCGGCGGACACGGCGGTGAGGAGCGCGAGCTCCGCCAGGTCGAGGGCTGCATCGCCGGTCCCGGCGTGCCGCACGTCCACGGCGGCCCCGTCCATATCGTCGATGTCGCGCGGGCGCTCGCGGACTCGACGGGCGCGACGCTCGACCGGCACGCGCGCGGCCGCCCGCTCGGCGCTGCGCTCGCGGTGCCGCTCCGGCGAGATCAAGCGGTGCCGGTGCTGCCGCTCGACCGCGGCGCGCTCGCGCTGCTGATCCTGTTCGCCGGCCTCGTGACGAGCTACATGCCGGCCCGCCGCTGGTGGCTCGCGCCGTGGTGGTTCGGGCTCGGCCTCGCCGCGTTCGTCGCGGTCCACGGGGAACCGACGCTGTCGATGCCGATCGTGTGGGCGCCGGCCGGGCGCGCGATGTACGTGACGTGGTTGCCCGCCCTCGCGCTCGCGGCGGTGACGTGCTGGTTCGGGGTCACGCACGTGCCGCTGTGGCGGGTCGTCGTCGCCCAGCTCGGCCTGCCCTTCGCGGCCGTCGCCGCGGCGATCACCGCGAGCGGCGCGTGGCCGCTGTTCGCCGGTGCGCACGTCGCACCGCTCGTGCCTCACTTCACGGCGTGGCTGTCGCCGCTCGCGCTCATCGCGGCGCAGGGTGCCGCGGTGGTTGCGCTTGCCGTTCTCGGAAGGTCCGTCCGTTCGGCGTTCGGTCGACCTTCACCACCGGGAACTCCGCGTAGCGCGCCCGCAACCGGGTGACCAGGTCGGGGTGCGTGGCGGCGAGGTCGGTGTGCTCGAGCGGATCGCGATCGAGATCGTAGAGCTCGACGAGATCGTCGGTCGGGCGGACCAGGAGCTGATACGGCCACTCGACGAGGCTCCACTGGCGCTCCTCGTGGCTCGCGATCGCGCGCTGCCGTGGGCGGAGCGCGGCCGGCGCGTCGAGTAGCGCGGGCACGAGGTTCGTGCCGTCGAGCGGCTGCATCGCATCCGGCGTGCCGATCAGATCGAGCAGGGTCGGCGCGAGGTCGACGAGCGAGGCCAGGTCGGTGCGCTGCCCGGGCGCAACACCAGGGACGTGGAACGCGAGCGGCACGCGCACGAGCGCGTGATACACGACCTGGCCGTGGGTATCGAGCAGGCGCGGATCGGCCCCGAGCGACTCGCCGTGATCGCTCGCGAACACGATGATCGTCGAGTCCGCGAGCCCGCGCTTCGCGAGCTCGGCGCGGAGTCGGCCGACCTCGCTATCGATCGCGTGGAGCAGCGCGCGGTACTTGTGGATCACCGGCGAGCCACCGGCGTGGACCTGCGCGAGCAGGGCCTTCGGCACGTCGATCTGGTGGTGCTCGTGGACGTCGAAGAAGTGCAGCCAGATCGCCCACGGCCGGGTGCCCGCGCTGTCGAGCGCGCGGATGCCCTCGATCGCCGTCGCCGGCGCGCTGACGTGATCGCCGATATCGGCCTTGTCCCAATCGGTCTGCACGGTGACCAGCTTGTCGACGCCACGACCGATCAGCGTGTCGCCGACATACCGCAGGACCTCGCCGGGGATCGCGGCATACGTGCGCCGGCCCGAGGCGCGCAGCGCTTCGAGCAGCGTCGTGATGACGGGCTGGAACGGATCGAAGCGGCCCGTCAGCAACGTCGAGAGCGAGACATCGGTGCCCGACGCCGGCGCGATCGCGTGCGTGAACCACACCGACTCGGCGAGCAGCTTCGTGAGGTTCGGAAAATCATCGCGGTCTGGTGCACCCGGTGCGAGCAGATCGAAGCGCAGCGCATCGACGGTGAGGATCAACACGTTCATGCGGTGCGTGCGATCGAGGACGTCACGCACGCTGGCGCGCCACTGGTCGCGCTGGCGCGCGGGCGCGACCTCTGCCGGCTTCGCGACGACCGCATCGGCACCGTCGCAGTCCTGATCGATGCCATCGCCCGGGACGTCCACCGCGCCCGGGTGGATGCGCGCGTCGAGGTCGTCGCAATCGCCGCCTCCGAGGATCGCGGAGCTGCCATCGCGATCGAGATCGATGAGGCCACGCCACACCCGCACGAGATCGCGCGTTTGATCGCCGGCCTCGGCGAGGAGCCGGCGATCGGTCGCTCGGCGCAGGCCGTACGCGCTCGCCGCGATCGCGGTGGCGACCACGATCCCCGCGAGCGTGGCCGCGACCAGCGCCGGGGCGTTGCCCGGCCGCGCAACCCGGATCGCGATCCCGGCGAGCACGATCAACGCGATCGTGATGCCCGCGTGGGCGTTCGCATAGCCGGCGCCCAGCGCGTGGCGCTCGACCCAGACCAGCGCGCCGATCACGCCCGCGACCGCCATGATCGCGATCGATCGCGCCATCCGATCGCCGTCGCGCACCAGGCGGCCGCCGATCGCGATCGCGGCGGCGCAACCGAGCCAGCCGGCGAGCGGCACGAGCACCGGTGCCTGCTTCGCGAGCGGCAGGGTCTGCGCGAACGCGCCGTCGAACAGCGTCGCACCGACGGGCACGAGCACGAGCAACGCCGGCAGCGCGCGGATCGCCGCCGCGAGCCACCACGCGCGCCCCGCCGCGGCGCGTTCGCTCGCACCGATCACCAGCGCGGCGAACAGGCCGGTCGCGGCGAACACCGGGACGACCGCGAGTGCGAGCCCGAGGGCGTGGAGCCGCGCGGCATCGAGGGCGCCGATCGCGCAACCGCCGAGGACATGTGCCACGACGATCCAGGCCCACGGCGGCCGAGCTCCGCCGGCGGACGACAACATCGGCGCGATCAAACCACGCGATCGCTCCCGATGCAAAGGCAGGCGTGCCACCCTCGCCGGCCGGTGACGAGGTTCGCGACAGCTCTCGTCACGTCGTGGGTCGTCGCGGTCGCGTGCCCCGCCTACGCGGAGCCTCCGGCGGCTGCGCCGGCTCCGGCGACTTCACCCGATCCGGTGACTGCGGCGCCGGTCGTGCTCGATGGTCTGGGCGTGCTCGCGATCGCGCGCCACGCGGATCTGTTCGTCGACGCGACGTACGAGCATGCCGACGGCAGCGATGCAACCGCGATCACCCCCGGCGCGCGGATCCGGGTCGGCGCGACCGGCTTTCTCGAGGGCGAGCTGCCGATCGGCTACGGCTTTCAAGCCGGCGCGGCGGCGCTCGGCAATGTCACCTTCGGCGGCGGGCTGCTCCCGCTCGACTCGCGGCTGGTCGGGCTCGCGCTGCGGATCGCCGCGCCGACCTCGCCGCGCCTCGGCGACGGCATGACGACCGTGACCGCGCTCGCGACCCCGCGGCTCGCGGATCCCGAGCTATTTCTGCCGCACACGACCTCCGCGGAGCTGGTCGCGGATTGGCGCTGGCACGGCGAGGCCTCGTGGGTCCAGGTCGAGGCCGGGATCGCCGGCTGGTGGCAGCCGGAGATGAAGTTCGTCCCCGTGTTACGCGCGACCGCCGCGGGCGGCGTCCACGTCGAGCGCTGGCTCGACCTCACGGCGAGCTTCGTGACCCGTTCGTTCGTGCTCGCGAGCGATCAACCCGAGAACTTCGTCCACGCGCTGATGCTCGGCATGATCGGTCGCGAGGCGCACGGCCAGGTCACGCTCCGGCTCGAGGTGCCGGTCGACGATCACGCGCGCGACGCGAACCGGTTCGTGGTCGGCCTCGAGTTCCGCGGACGCTAGCGCCCGCCTCGTCCGCCTCGTCCGGCAGGCCCTACTTGTTCGGCGGATATTTCTGGAGCTTGCGCTGGAGACTGCGGCGGTGGATCCCGAGCCGGCGCGCGGCCTCCGAGATGTTGCCGCCGGCGTCGGAGAGCACGCGGTTGATGTGCTCCCACTCGGCGCGCGCGAGCGACGGCGCGCGATATTCGTGATCGGCGGGTGGATCGAGCGGCGGCGCCTCCCCGCGCGCGAACGCAGCGACGATGTCATCGGCGTCGGCCGGCTTCGACAGGTAGTACGTCGCACCGAGCCGAACCGCGTCGATCGCGGTCGCGATGCTGCCGTATCCGGTCAGCACGATCGTCTTGGTCGCGGGATCGATCTCGTGCAGCGACTTGACGAGCTCGAGCCCGCTCTTGCCCGGCATCTTGAGGTCGACGACCGCGAACTCGGGCGACTCGGCGGTCGCCGCGGCCACGGCCGAATCGTGATCGCATGCGGTCCGCACGTCGTAGCCGCGATCGACGAACGCACGGCCCAGCCGGTTACGGTAGACCTCGTCGTCGTCGACGATCAAGATCGAAGGCTTCTCGTAAACCTTCGTACCGCCTTCGACGGTGCTACGCGTCGGGCGTTCGCCCGGCTTGTCGGTCTGCGTCATGCCAGCTTGGATACCATTTCGCCGCGGATCGATTCAGCTCCCGCGGCGGGTGCGACGATCTTTCCTGCACCGCCGACATCGGTCGGCAGCCGCACGTGCACGCTGGTGCCGCTCGAACTCGAGTTGATCTGCAGGCTTCCACCGACCCCCTCGATCACGGCGCGCGCCAGGAACAGGCCGAGGCCCATGCCTCGGCCCGGAGCCTTCGTCGTGAAGAACGGCTCGCCGATCCGCTCGAGCACCTCCGGCGGGATCCCGGTGCCGCGATCGCGGATCACCAGGGTCAGGACGCCGCCGTCGCGCGTCACGGCGAGCCGCACCGCGGCGGTCGGCGGCGACGCATCCTGCGCGTTCGTCACCAGCGAGCGCAGCGCCTGGCTGACCGCGCGCGGCGGCACGCGCAACTTCGATGCCGCGACCGCCTCGGCGAGCTCGCGCACGACGCGCGGCGCCTCGCGAATCCCGACCAGCGTCTCGTCGAGCAACTCGCCGACCGAGCACGCGGCGACGCCCTCGCCGACCGTGCCGGCGCCTTGCTGCATCTGTTCGAGGATCGTGCGGCAGCGCCCGACTTGTTCGCGGATCAGCCGCGCATCGGCGGCGAGATCGTCGCGATCGACGGCGAGCGCGCGCTCGAGCTCCTTGGCCGCGAGCGCCACGGTGCCGAGCGGCGTCGACAGCTCGTGCGCTGCACCCGCGGCCATCGTGGCGAGCGAGGCGAGCCGCTCCTGGCGCGCCGCCAGGCCGCGCGCCTCGGTGAGCTCGTGTTCGCGCTGCGCGAGCGCGCCGGTGATCCGCAGCAGGAAGTGGACCACGAACGCGGAGGCAACGCCGAGCGCGACCCAGGCGCCGATCACGCGGCTATCCTCGGGGATCGCGAGCGGGTGGTGCGCGAGGATCAGGATCCCGAAGCCCACGAACGAGAGCCCGACCAGCGTCCACGTCCACAGCGCGCGCACGAGCACGGCGGCGAGCGCGATCTGCACGAGGTAGAGGAAGCTGAACGGGTTGTGCGGTCCGCCGGTGAGGTAGAGCAGCCCCGTGAGGCTCGCGATGTCGACCATCATGACGAGCGCGAGGTGCCACTCCTCGACGGTACGCGTCGGTGCGACCGGCCTGCCTCGCAGGCCGCGGCGGCCGCCGAAGAAGTAGGCCTCGAGGAACAGGTTCGAGACCACGCCGATCCCGATCACCGCGAGTAGCGAACCGATCGGGAGCTTCCCTTCGAGCGAGAACTGCGCGGCGATCACGGTCACCGCCTGGCCCGCGACCTCTGCCCAGCGCAGGCGCGCCAGCCACTGGATATTGACCCAGTTGCGCTCGGGAATCGGCTCGGTCGCCACGGACCCACCGTAGCACCGTCGCGCCCGGATTCCGATCGGCCCGAAACGACGAACGGCCCGAGACACCGGGCCGCCGTGCAACGTGAACCGTGCGGACTACTTCGCCGGTTCGAGCGTCTTCAAGCCCTTGTTGATGACCCACTCGTTGTAGTAGTTCGCCGCGGGCGTCCCGGCCTGGATCCGCTCGTTCGCCTTCTTGAGCTCCTCGTCGATGAGGGCCGTGAAGTTATCGATCGGCATCGCGCCCGACATGAACCGGCCGTTGATGAAGAACGACGGCGTCGCACCGACACCGAGCTGCTGGAGATCGCGCATGTCCTTCTGCGTGAGCTGCTGGCAGCTCTTCATGTCGGCCTTGAACTGCGCCTCGTTGAGCCCGAGCTCCTTCGCGAAGCCGAGCACGACCGGGCAGCCTGCGTCGCTGTCCCAGCACTTTTGCGACGGGGCGCCGGCGGCGCCGGTCGCGTCCTTGTCGTAGTTGTGAGCCTTGAAGCCCTTGTCCCAGAGGAGTGCATCCATCTGGGTGGCCTTGCCCTGCTTAGCGGCCGCGCAGAACGCGAGCGCGCCGGCGGTGGCGACCTGCGGGTGGACGACGAACTGCTTGTAGACGATGCGGAGGTCGTTGCCGTACTTCTGGCGGAGCTGGTCCATCGTGTCGCGAACGCGCTCACAGTACGGACAGGCGTAGTCGTACGCCTTGACGACCGTGACCTTCGCGTCGGCCGGGCCATCGAACGCGTCGCCGTCGATCGGCATCGCGTAGGTCTTGGCCTTGTCGGGCTCGGGGCGCGACGGGCGCTGCGGCTGCGCGGCACCACGACCGCCGCCGCCGCCGCCTGCCTTCACGAGCGCCGTCAGGTCGTCGATCTTCTTCTCGAGGCGCGAGGTGTCCTGCTGGCACGCGGCCAACCCGAACAATGCCGAAACAAGGACAAGCTTCTTGATCACAGTTCCGCTCCTACAGGTTCTAGGTGACAGGTGCCGGAGTTAGCCTCAGGCGTCTCGCAATTGCAACACAGGGGTTCTTCGAGCCAGGTCTGGAGCTCGGCCTCGCCGGCCGGGTCGAGATGCGACACCAGCGGCGGCTTCGCCTCGGCCTCGCTACGCCGCAGCTGAGCCTGGAGCCCGCACGCTTCATCGCGCGAGAGCTGACCGTCGCCATCGAGATCGGCCTCGGGGTACGACAGGTACAGCGCCTGCGCGAGCGCCGGCGTGTACTTGCAGGCGATGCGCTCGTGCGCCGCGGCCGTGCGCGCGCCGCCGAGCGCGAGCACGATCCAGCCGGCGAGCGCGACGCGCTGGACCCGGCCGATCCGCGCGTGCGCCGGTCGATCGAGCACGGCGCGGACGCGGGCCTCGAGGGCGTGCGGTGCGGCGAGCGCGATCGCACCCGCCATCCCATCGGGGGTCGGGCGCAGCTCGGCCATCCGCACGAGCAGACGCGCGTACGCCGGGCGCGAAACCTCGCCGGTCTCGAGCGCCCACGCATCACACGCGGTCTCGCGGGCGGCGTCGAGCCGGCGGCCGACGAGGCGAACGATCGGCCACCACCACAACAGCGACGTCGCCGCGACCTGCGCGATCCGGCCGAGCATGTCGCGGCGGCGGACGTGCGCGAGCTCGTGGAGCAGCGCGGCACGCAGCAGCTCGGGCCGCTGCAGCAACGCGGGCGGCACCACGATCATCGTGTGCACGAGCCCGATCACGTGCGGGCCGACCGCGGCCGCACCGACGTGCAGCGCGGGCGGGCGAACCCGGAGCTTGCCGGCGAGCGTGGCGACGAGGCGCTGCGCGAACGGTGGCGCGACCGGCGCGCGGCGTGCCGCGATGGCCGCCCGGTGATGCGCGCACACAGCGCGGACGATCACGACCGCGGCACCCGCGGCCCAGGCCGCTCCGAGCAGCAGCCACAGGATCGCGGGCGCGAGGTGCGGTGCCGGTGGTAGCGGCGCGAGCGCCGGCGGCAGGTTCGTGCTCGGAGCCACCGCGGGCGCGCGGTGGATCAGCATCGCGACCAGGTCCGAGAGTGAGCCGCGCAGGCCCGGGCCCCACGGCAGCGCGAACTTCACGACGACGACCAGCCAGATCGCGGCCTGCCACGCCGGGCGCAGCTTGCCGCTCGCGCGGAGCACGACGAGCGCGACGAGCGCGAGCACGGTGCCTTGCACCATCATCATCGCGAGCACGGCCAGCCAGGCCTTCGCGGCGAGCCCGGCGCTGATCACGGCGGTCATGCGCGCGCCCCCAGGGTCGCGAGCTCGCTCGTTGCTGGCGCGCGGCCGCTCACCTGGTGCGGCTCCTCGTCGTGGGGGGCGCGGGCGCGGCGCGCTTGGCCTCGGCTTCGTCGATCTTCTTCTCGATCGCGCGCAGCTCCTCGCGCGACAGCGACTCGTCCTCGACCAGGCCGAGCACGAGCGAATCGGCGCGACCGTCGAACACCTCCTTGACGAAGTCGCGCAGCCGCTCGCGCAACACCGACTCGCGGCGGAACGCCGGCTTGTACACGAACGGCTCGCGCGCCTTGTCGACCGTGACCGCTTGCTTGATCGCGAGCCGGCCGAGCAGCGTCATCACGGTGGTGTACGCGAGCTCGTTGCCGCGGCCGGCGAGCTCGCCGCGCACGTCGGCGACCGAGCCACGGCCGAGCTGCCACAGCGCCTTCATGACGCGGAGCTCGGCGGGGGTCATCTCGGGGCAACGCGGCATGGTTGGTTACGACGTCCTCCGTAGCATTACTACATTCGTAGTTACGAGAGCAAGCACGAAGCTGCACCCGGGTCGCTATACCGAACCACGCAGACGTCGCATTCCCCGAGCCAGGCCCGCGGCAACTCGCCTCGCGATCCGCTCCGGTTCGAACAGCGGCAAGAACGCGAACCCCAGCAAAGGATACGGAAACACGATGTGCATCAGCACGAGCACGCCGGCGTGGAACGCCCACGCCGTGATCGCCCACGCGTGCGCGAGCCGGCGGTGCAAGAACACCAGCGGCGCGCCGAGCTCGATCACCAGCGTCCCGACCGAGAACGCCGTGAACCAGCTCGGGTGCGCGAGCAGCGGCACCGCGAGCCGCGACGGCGCCGCGCCGAACAACAGCTCGCGCGCGTTATCGACCGCGATCTGGTTCCGCAGCTGCTCGCCATCGAGCCACGCCATGCCAGCGAGCCGCAGCTTCGCGATCCCCGCGAGCAGGTAGGTCGCGGCGGTGAGCGCGACGAGCAGCCGGATCGCCCAGCCGTAGTCGCGCGGGTCGCCCCGGTTCGTGGTCGTGCGCGTGCGGCCGAGCGTCCAGGCATCCGCCGCCGGCGTGCACGCGAGCGCGAGCACGTGCAGGACCACGAGGTCCTCGGTGTGGAACACCTGGCCCCACGCGTTGCGATACGTCAACGTCCACAACAGCGCGACCGCCGCGACCGGTGCGACGACGCGATACGCGATCCCGAGCGTGAACGCGAGCATCAGCGCGACGCACGCGGCCGCGATCGCGATCGCGAGCCACGGTGGCAGCGGTGCCCGCAGGATCCGCGCGACGCCGACGGGCGCGAACGAGCCGCGATGCAGCTGCGCGCTCGCGATCAGCTCGCCGGACCGCGCGGCCACGTAGATCGTCGCGTAGGCGCCGATCGCGATCCGCAGCGCGGCGAGCCGCTCCGCGGGTGCGGGCGCGAACCACCACTTCGAGAGCTTCGCGATCACTCGCGCACCACCGGGCAGCCCCACCGCACGTGTTCGGCTCCGCGCGGCGCGCGACCGGCGCCGCCTCGAGGTTCGCCCGCGAGCAGCGCGAGCACGTCGTGCGTACCTTCGACGATCCGCACCGCGACGAGGTCGCGCAGCGCCGGATCGGCGGCGACCCGGCGCGCGACCGCGGCGCACAGCGGCGCGAGCTGGCGGCCGCCGGCGTGGACCGCGTCCTCGTACAAGGCCGCCGCCTGCAACACCTCGCCGGTGCCGCTGGTCGCGGCCGGCAGCGGCCGCGTCACGCCGTGGCGATCGGCGCCGAGCGCGTAGTCCTCGGTGAACCACGTGGTGCGCGGCTGCGCGAACATCGGATACGTCGAGATCGGGAAGCCGTCGTCGAGCGGATCGCGGTGCAGCGCGGACAGCGTCGCGCCGACGAACGCGAGCGAGATCAGGATCCGGGTAAGCGCCACGAGGTGTGCGACTGACCGATCTCGAAGAAGAACGAGAACGCGAACGTGATCTGACCATCGCTGCCGGCGAGCCCCTTCGGCGGGTTCGGGAACGGTGCGGCCGACTTGAACGCACGCACCGCTTCGTCGTCGAGGTCGCCGACGCCGCACGGCGCGGTCACGATGATCTTCGACAGCGCGCCGGTCGCCGACAGGCTGACGCGGACCTCGGTGATCCGGGTCTTGAAGCCGTAGACCTGGCCGGTCGGATCGCTGCTGCGCCACACGGTCGCGGGATCCCAGTTCTGCGCGACCTGGCGCTTCATCCGGTTGAAGAAGCTCGCGTAGATCCAGCGCTTGGCCGACAGCGCGGTCTCGTCGCCGTTATCGACGTCGTCCAGGTGATCGACGTTGCCGCCGCCGAGCGCGCGCTCGAGCACGTCTTGCGACGGGTTAAGGTTCGGCGTATCCGGCGCGCCGCCCCCCGCCCCGCTCTGCCCGCGCGGCAGCTCGCTGCGCTCGTGTTGCTGTTGCTCGATCGCGCCGTTGCCCTTGCGCGGCACGTAGCCGTCGAACGCGAGCGAACCGCCCGCACCGACGGAGCTGCCCCGCACCTTCGCGTCCTGCTGGTCCTGCGATGGTTGCTGCGGCCCCGGCGTGCGCATCGCGAGCGAGCCGGGCACGTCGGGCGCCTTGTTCGGGTTCGGCGCCGCGGGTCGATCGGTGTGCGCTTGCACCGAGGCCTCCTTGGGATTGACCTTGGCCTGCAGCGCCTCGGGCTTGCTCTTCGCCGCGATCGGCTCCTTCGCGGAGCCGCGCGCGACGGTCTGCTTCTCGACGTTGGTGTCGTACTCGGCGAGGAACCGCGCGTTATCGGGAGCCTTCTCCTGGCTCGGCTTCGCGGTCTCGACGACCTGCATCGGGTGGACCTTGGGCGGCGCGGGCGGCGCGGGCGGCGGCGGCGGCTGGTTCTGCGGCTGCGGCGGCGGCACCGCCAGCGGCTTGGGCGGCGGCGGTTGCTGCTTGAACTGCTCGAGCAGCGGTTCCGGATCGATCGGCGTCAGCTGGTCTGCGCTGCGCTTGTCGAGCATCGAGACCTCGGCGACGTTCTTCTCCTTCTGCGCGAAGCACGAGCTGGTGTCGAGCCAGAAGCTCATCTGAGCGTCCCCGAGGCAGTCGTCGGTGTCGCCGATCCAGGGCGCGAAGCACAGCGCGCCCCGCCCGATCGCGGCGAACCCGCCGTCGCTGATGCAGCCGGTCTGGAGTGGGACGATGGCGGCGTCCTGGCCGGCGGCCGACCGGCTCTGCCCGAAGCCGCCGAGATCCCCGCGGAGCGCGGCCGCGTTGACGAGCAGCGCGAGCGCGACGTGGATCAGGATCGCGGCAATGACCGCGAGCCAGGTCCAGTCCGGCCGGACCCGTCGTCCTCGAAACGCAGCGATCGGCATGAGCTCCCGGGCTCCCCCGAGTATGCGGCTCCGGTCGGCGGCTGTCAGGTCGATTCGACCCCCGATCCCCCGCGTTCGCTCACAGCTCCCGACGAGTTTCGAGGTGTTAGTGAGACCTCGCGGACTCGGTCCGAGGTCGCCGGGTTGGACTTCGCCGAGAAAACAAGGCTAGCGTGGGGGCATGGGTGGATTCTCGTTCGCGTCGGTGATCCTCAGTTATTTTCTAACCGCCGGTGGCCTGCTGACCGGATCGATCCTGATCACGAAGCTGCACACGACGAGCGAGGTGGTGGCGCTCCTGTGCTGGGCGATCGGGTCGTTCATCGGCGGCTTCTTCGCCGCACGTGCGAGTCGAGGCTCCACGATCATCGAGCCGGCGATCGGCGCGGTGCTCGTCGTCGCGACGCTCGTGATCTCGGTGATGGGCGGAGAGAGCGCGCGCGAGATGTGGCACGCGGGCGGCGGCAGCATCGGCAAGTTCGTCGCCGAGGTGACCGCCGCGCTGGTGATCGGCGCGGTCGCCGGCGCGTTCGTGTCGGAGAAGGCGTTCGGCGAGGCCACCACCTCGGGCGTGCCGTGGATCCTGTACTCCGCGCTGACCTCGCTCGGCGCGATGGTGATGGCCGCGATCGTGTTCGTGATCCTCGCGGTCCGCGGCGATAGCTCCCCGGACAAGCTCGCCACGATGGTGATCGTCGGCACGGTCGCGGGTGCGCTGCTCGGCGGCGTCGCGATCGGCGCCTCGGCGCGGATGCGCGTGATGGGGCCGGCATTCCTCGGCGGCGCGTTCGGCGTCGTCGCGCTCTCGCTGCTCAGCCTGACCGCCGGCAACGGCGCGTCGATCCACGACAGCAGCGCCGTGGCGGGGCTTGCGATCATCGCGCTGGTCGCCGGGCTCGTCACGATGCTCGGCGCCGGCCTCGGCTGGGTGATCTGGGGCAAGAAGAACGCGGGCTAACCGCTGCGGCTCTCGGTCTGCATGATCGCGCGCGACGAGGAGTGCGACCTCCCGCGCTGCCTCGCGAGCCTCGACTGCGACGACCTCGTGGTCGTCGATACGGGCTCGCGGGACCGCACCGTCACGATCGCCCGCGCCGCCGGTGCGCACGTGATCGAGCTCGCGTGGCCGCACGACTTCGCCGCGGCGCGCAACGTCGCGCTCGATGCCGCGACCGGCGACTGGATCCTCGTGATCGACGCCGACGAGGAGCTCCCCGCCGAGACCCGCGCCCAGCTCCGCGCCGAGGTCGCGCAGGCCGATGCGCTCGGGCTCTCCGGCGTGTCGCTGATCCAGCGCAACCTGTCTCCGCCCGGCGAGGTCACGACCTATCAGGACCTGCCGATCGTGCGGCTGTTCCGGCGCGCACCCCACGTCCGCTACGAGGGCCGGATCCACGAGCAGGTCTCGCCCTCGATCGTGCGCGCCGGCGGTGCGCTCGGTGCGAGCGATCTGTGGTTCCTGCACCACGGCTATGCGCGCACGCAGGCGCAGGGCAGCGGCCGTGCGCAGCGCAACCTCGCGTTGCTCGTCGAGGCTGTCCGCGACGCGCCCGACGACGCGTACCTGCACTACCAGCTCGGCGCGACCCAGAAGGCCCTCGGCGATCCGGCCGCGGCCGCATCGCTCGAGCGCGCGCTCGCCGGCCGCGCCGCCCTCTCGCCCAGCGCCGAGGCCGATGCGCGGATGAAGCTCGCGCAGCTCGCCGCCGCGCGCGGCGACGATCCCGCGGCGCTCGCCGAGGCCCGGCGTTGCCTCGCGCTCGATCCGCACAACGTGATCGCGCTCCAGCTCGCGATCGTCACCGCGATCGGGCTCCAGCACGTCGTCGAAGCCGCCGGAGCCTGCCGTGCGTTGCTCGCGTGTCGCAACGTCGCCGCGGCGACCCGCGCCGATGCGGAGCACCTCCTCCACGCGCTCACCGCGCGGCCGGCCTAGACCCGCGAGCGCCACCACAGCGGGATCAGGCACGCCAGCCCGAGCCCGAGCACGACCGCGATCAGGATCAAGCCGAGCGAGGACGATGGCATGTCGTCGTGCACCGCGAGGACGGCCGGCACGGCGGGCGCGTGCGCCGGCGTCACCGCGGGCCTGGTGGGCCCGGTGGGCCCGGTGGGCCCGGTGGGCCCGGTGGGATCGGGAGTCGTGGACGGGACCGCGAGC
Organism: Kofleriaceae bacterium; assembly: GCA_039922635.1. Classification (GTDB taxonomy): domain Bacteria; phylum Myxococcota_A; class Polyangia; order Haliangiales; family Haliangiaceae; genus JABFXX01. The sequence continues at coordinate 54,443 of JBDTEH010000102.1, forward strand.
TTCGGTGCGGCGGTGTTCACCGCGACGACCTGATCGCCGAACCGCTCGGCGTTGGCGAGCCACGCCGCCGCGTTCTTGACGTAGCGCGCGGTGCCCGCGGTGTCCCACTTGAGGTAGAGCCGCGTGAAGCCACCGTCGAGGATCGCGCGCTTGCCGCCGTGATCGTAGTACGCGGCGACCAGGTTATCGGCCGAGCCATAGATCAGCGGCTTCAAGTCGGGCGTCGGTGCGATCGTCGCGATCGTGATGCCCTCGTAGATGTGCTCGAGCCCCGTGGTGAGCAGGTGGTTCGGCAGCAGGCCTACCCCACCGACCGCGTGCTCGACGCCGACGACCCGATCACCCGGCACGTCGCCGGTCATCGTGGTGCCGAGCAGCGCCTGCGCGACGAAGTTCGCGTCGGCGTAGTACGGCTCGTTATCGCCCCAGATATAGACGCCGTGGCCCGCGTCGAAGAACTTCTTGATGATCTTGACGTGCGCCTCGGTCAGGAGCTGCGCCGAGCCGGAGATGATCCACAGCTGGTTGCACTTCGCGAGCGCCTTCTCGAGATCCGCCGGGGTCGGGACGCCGTTGGACCACCGGAACACCGAGAACCCCTTCTCGGCCAGCGCAGCGCGGGGCAGCGCGAAGTCGAAGCCCTCGCCGGTGTAGAGCTGGATCACCGCGACGGTCTGGCCCTTGAACGCGCCATCGACCGCGAGATCGTGGTCGTTGCCCTGCGCGTTGCCAAACGCATCGGCCGCTGGTGCGACCATCACGACCGCGGTGTGGGCAAAGCCGTCCTTGTCGTAGGTGGTCTGGCGCACCGCGTCCATCGGCGCGTTCTGGCCGGCGGCGCGGGTGTACTGGGCGAACGCGCTGTGATGGAGGCCGATCACCAGCGCCACGACGACGAACAGGCTGCGCATCCCGGTACCAACGCATCGATTGCCCGGACGATCTGTCCGAGATCTGGCCGCGATCCGGGGTAGCCTGCCCCATGCTCCGTCCGCTGTGGCTGCTGGTAGTTCTAGGCTGTGGCCACGATCCGAACGCGCTCGTCGACGCGGCGACCGACGGCACCCGCGGCGAGCCGACCGATGGCTCGGTGGTGTGCACGGCGACCGCGCCCGAGTGCGCGGCGATGTGGGAGCAGCAGGCCGCGGACCAGTTCGACACCGTGCTCGGTGATCCGGACGCGCTCGCCACGTTCCTCACCGCGATGCCCAAGGGCGGCGACCTCCACAACCACCTGACCGGCGCGGTCTACGCCGAGTCCTACCTCGCCTGGGGCGCCAGCGACGGCGACTGCGTCAACAGCTCGAGCCACAGCGCCGTGGCGCACTCGCAGTGCTCGGCCACGAACCTCGCGATGCCGGCGAGCGGCTCGTTCTTCGACGCGATCGTCGGCGCCTGGTCGATGCAGGGCTTCGTCGCCGGCAGCGAGAACGGCCACGATCATTTCTTCGCCACGTTCGGCAAGTACGGCCTCGTCGCGGGCGCCCACCGCGATCAGACGCTCGGCGACGTCGCGACGCGCGCCGCGGCGAACAACGACTACTACGTCGAGACCATGTTCAACCTCGCGAAGAACACCGGCAGCCTCGCCTCGTCGGTGTCGAGCGGCACCGTCACCGCGGCGGATCTGCCCGCGCTGTATACCGCGATCACCACGAACAGCGGCTTCGCGGCCGCGATCACCAGCGACGCCGCGACCATCGCCTCGGCGCGCACCGGCTATCGCAACGCGCTCGGTTGCGACGAGCTCACCACGCCCCCGGCGTGCGACGTCGACGTCCGGTTCATCGCGCAGGTGTCGCGCACCGGCGCCGCCGCGCAGATCTTCGGCCAGCTGATCGGCGCGTTCGAGATCGCGAAGCAGACCGACCAGCTCGTCGCCGCGAACCTGTCGTCGCCCGAGGACGATTCCGCCTCGATCACGAACTACAACCTCCACATGGCGATGCTGGACTTCCTGCACCAGCAGTACGCCACGACCAGCCCGCTGCACGTCACGCTCCACGCGGGCGAGCTGTCGCCGGTCTACCTGCCGACCGGCAGCACCGCGAACACGTTCCACATCCGCGCCGCGGTCGAGACCGGCCACGCCGAGCGGATCGGCCACGGCCTCGATCTCGAGAGCGAGACCGATCCGGCGGGCCTGCTCGCGGAGATGGCGGCGCAGCGCGTGCTCGTCGAGGTCTGCCTGTCGAGCAACGTGCAGATCCTCGGCATCTCGGGCGCGAACCATCCGCTGGCGACCTACCTCGCGGCCGGCGTGCCCGTCGCGCTCGCGACCGACGATCAGGGTGTCTCGCGCTCGAGCATCGCCGGCGAGTTCGTGCGCGCCGCGCTCGACCAGCACCTCGCCTACCGCGAGCTCAAGACGCTCGCGCGCAACAGCCTCGAGCACGCGTTCCTGCCCGGCGCGAGCCTGTGGACCGCACCCGGCGCCGCACCGTTCACCGCGGTCGACGCGTGTGCTCCGACCGCGACGATGGCGCTCGGCGATCCGACCAACGCGACCTGCGCCGCCTACCTCGCGACCAGCGCGCGCGCGTCGGCGCAGTGGGACCTCGAGCACCGCTTCCTCGCGTTCGAGCGGGCTGAGTAGTCTGACAACGCCGGTCCCGAAAGGGTCCATGGAACTTCGCGCCTCGCGCACGTGTCGGACGCGCGATGCAGATCCGCTGGATGGCCGTGGTCGCGCTGCTCGGATGCTCGTCGCACGAGGCGCCGCCCGCGCCGCCCGCGCCGCTCCCACCGCCCGTCGTCCCCGCGCCGTCTGGGTTCCACACCCACCACGTCGTCGTGCCGTCGCGCGACCCGGTCGCGGCGTGGTCGTTGACCGCGTCCGATGGCAGCGGCCTCCAGCTGGTCTCCATCGACGCGAAGGCCGTGATCGAAGGCCCGCTGGCGTTCACCGAGCTCCACCTCGTGTTTCACAACCCCGAGCCGCGCGTGCGCGAGGGCACGTTCGCGATCACGCTGCCGGCGCGCGCCTCGGTGTCGCGGTTCGCGCTGGTCGAGGGCGGCGCCTTCAAGGAGGCCGAGGTCGTCGCGAAGGCGCTCGCGCGCCGGGCCTACGACGACGAGCTCCATCGCGGCATCGCGCCCGCGATCCTCGAGCAAGCCGCCGGCAACGAGTTCACCGCGCGCGTGTACCCGATCCCCGCGAACGGGTCCAAGGAGCTGGTGATCGCGTACAGCCAGGAGCTCGCCGGTGCCGGCTACGTGTTGCCGCTGATGGGGCTTCCGAAGATCGATCGCGTCGCGGTCACGCTCGATGCTGCGCGCGCCGATGGCACCCACGATCACCAGGCGCTCCACGAGGCCCGGTGGCAACCCGATCACGACTTCATCGCGAACGTCGATCCACCCGCCGCGATCACGGCGCCGCTCGATGCCGGCACGTGGCCCGGCGCCGGGGTCGCGGTCGCCGCCGCGTTCGAGCTCGATCCCGCGGGCCCGGCCGCGGCCGCTCCGCTCACCGCGCTGACCTTGCTGATCGACACCAGCGCATCGCGCGCGCCGGGATTTCGGCGCTACCTCGACCGCGTCCACAAGCTGGTCGGCGAGCTCGGCCGCAGCTACCCGCGGCTCGCGCTCGACGTCACCGCGTTCGATCAAGACACGCAGGCGATCTACCACGGCGCCGTCGAGGGCTTCGGCGAGGCCGCGATCGCCGCGCTGCTCGCGCGGCGCGCGGCTGGCGCCTCGGATCTCGCGCAGGCGATCCAGAAGCTCGAGCACGGCCGCCGGATCGCGATCGTCACCGACGGCGTGGTGACCGCCGGTGCCGAAGGCGCCGCGCTTGCTCGCGCGTTCCACGCGATCGCGCCCGAGCGGGTCGATGTACTCCTCGCCGGTGGCATCCGCGACGAGCGCGCCGCCACGGCCGTGACCCGCACCGGCGTTCGGCCCGGCGACGTGTTCGATCTCGACCAAGCGATCGAACCGATCACCACCGGGCTCGGCCAGGCCGTCCAGGTCGATGTCCCGATCGACGTGCGCGGCGCGACCTGGTTCACGCCTCACCTGGTCGCCGCGGTCCGGCCCGGCACGCAGGTCATGGTGTTCGCGCGTCTCGCGGTGCCGGCACCGGCCGGCAAGCTCGACGTCACGATCGGTGGCGTCGCCCACACCGTGACGATGCGCGCCGCGACGCCGGCGCTCGTCGAGCGCGCCGCCGCGCGTGCCGAGATCGAGGATCTCGACACCCAGCTCGCGACGGCGACCCACCCGAAGGCCAGCGCCGCGCTCCGCAAGCAGATCGAGCAGGAGTCGGTGGCGATGCGCGTGGTGTCGTCCCAGACCTCGCTGCTCGTGCTCGACAGCGAGCAGGACTACGCGCACTACGGCATCGATCGCGCCGCGCTCGTCGACATCCTCGCGGTCGGCGCGCACGGGCTCGAGCTCCAGCACCGCACCTTCATCGCCTCGAAGGAGCGCCATCACGCGCGCCCCGCGCTCTCGCGCGAGGAGGCCCTCGAGCTGGCGCGCAGCGCCGGGATGATGGGGACGATGGGAACCTCCGGCACGGGGATGGGCGGCGGCATCGGGTACGGTGCCGGCATCGCGGTGGGCGGCGCTTCGACGATCGTCCACGGCGACGTCATGCGCGCGCACGTGACCTCCAGCGTGCCGATGATCCGGCTCGCCGCGCCCGCGATCGCCGAGGGCTCGCTCGACCGCAGCTCGATCCGCCGCTACATCCATCGCAACCTCGAGAAGTTCACGTATTGCTACGAGCGCCGCTTGCTCGGGCATCCCCGGCTCCATGGCACGGTCGAGGCGAGCTTCACGATCCAGCCCGACGGCCACGTCGGCGAGGCCCGCGCGACCGGCGTCGATGACGAGGTCGCCTCGTGCGTCGCGGACGTGATCCGGAAACTCGAGTTCCCGGCGACCCACGGATCGGGGATCGTTCGAGTGAACTATCCGTTCGTGTTCCGCACGTCGGAGACGCCGGACGAGCCGGATCCGGTACAGGCGGCGATCGATGCGCCCCGGATCGCGGCATCGGCGGCACCGGCGCCTGCATCCGCGAGCTCTGCATCGTTGCCTGCATCGTTGCCATCGTCGCCCCCGGCGGTGTCGCCCGCAGAGTCACCCACCACCGCGTCGTCCACCACCGCGCCGCCCATCACAGCGTCGTCCATCACAGCGTCGTCCATCACAGCGTCGCCCACCAGGGTGTCGCCCGCCGCAGCTACCCTGAGTGCATCCACGCCGTCGTCGGCCGGGCAACCGACGACCGCGCCGGTGACGGCTGCCGTAGCGCGGCCACCGTCACCGACCGCAGCGACGAACCCCGCATCGCCGCACACCGCGGCGCCGTCGTCGTTCGACGACGCTGCCGCCCCGCCCGACGAGGCCGAGGCCGTCCAGTTCCGGCCGACGCTCGACGCGCTCCGCGGCAACCTGGCGAAGGTGATCGCGGCGATCCACAAGCACCAGCTCACTCGGGCCCTCGCGATCGCGACCCAGTGGTCCGACGAGCAACCGACCGACGTGCTCGCGCTGGTCGGGCTCGGCGAAGCCTACGAGGCAAACCACGATCCCGGCGCGGCCGCGCGCGAGTACGGGTCGATCATCGATCTCTACCCGAGCCGCGCCGAGTACCGGCGATTCGCCGGCGAGCGGCTCGAACGGCTCGGTGCCGCGACCCGCGCGCTCGCGATCGATTCGTATCGCCGCGCGGTCGTCGATCGCCCCGACCAGATCACCGGGCACCGCTTGCTCGCGTACGCGCTGTACCGCAACGGCGACTTCGCCGGCGCGTTCGCCGCGATCCTCGCCGGCGCCGACCAGAAGACGCCTCAGGGCCGGTTCGCCGGCGCCGCGCAGGTGTTCGCGCGGGACGCCGGCATGCTCGGGGCGGCCTACCTCGCGCATGGCGGCCGCCGCGCACCGATCCTAAGGGCACTCGCGAAGCGAGATCTCGAGCTGGTCACCGAGCCCTCGACCCGGTTCATCCTGTACTGGGAGACCGACGCGAACGACGTCGATCTCCACGTCCGCGACCGATTTGGCAACCACGCGTACTTCGCGCACAAGGACCTCGCGTCCGGCGGCGCGCTCTACGCCGATATCACCACCGGCTACGGTCCCGAGTGCTTCGAGATCCCCGGGATCCCGACCGCCGGGCCGTACCAGCTCGGCGTTCACTATTACAACCAGGGCCCGATGGGCTACGGGATGGGCCTCCTGGAGATCGTTCGCTTCGACGGACGCGGGTTCAGCTTCGACGATCGACCGTACGTGATCATGAAAAATCAGGCGTTCGTCGCGCTCGGCACGACTCCGTGACACTTCTGCGCCACGACGGCCCCCAAATTCGGTAGTCTGCCGGCTTCACCGAGGACAAATCCCTTGAAGAAGATCCGCGCCGAATACATCTGGATCGATGGTCAGAAGCCCACCGCGAAGTTGCGGTCCAAGACGAAGATCGTCGAGGGCCCGATCAAGAAGGTGGATCAACTCCCCGATTGGGGCTTTGACGGTTCGTCGACGAGCCAAGCCGAGGGCCACTTCAGCGATTGCCAGCTCAAGCCCGTGTTCATGGTGCAGGACCCCCTGCACGACGAAGACGATCGCCTGGTCCTGTGCGAGGTGCTCAACGCCGACGGCTCGGTCCACCTCAGCAACAAGCGCGCTCGCCTTCGCGCGCTCGCCGACAAGTACGCGAGCAGCGAGGTGTGGTTCGGCATCGAGCAGGAGTACACGTTGTTCGACGGCATCAAGCCGCTCGGCTGGCCCGACCGTGGCTTCCCCGCGCCGCAGGGCGGTTACTACTGCGGCGTCGGCAGCGACGAGGTGTTCGGCCGCGAGGTCGTCGAGACCCACGCGCTCGCCTGCATCCGCGCCGGGCTCGCGATCGTCGGCACCAACGCCGAGGTGATGCCCGCGCAGTGGGAGTTCCAGCTCGGCACGCTCGGCCCCGTCGATATGGCGGACCAGATGTGGCTCGCGCGCTGGCTGCTCTACAGGATCGGCGAGGACTTCGGCGTCAGCGCGACGCTCCACCCCAAGCCGATCAAGGGCGACTGGAACGGCGCGGGCGCGCACACCAACGTCTCGACGGTACAGACCCGCAGCGCCGGCGGCCTCGCCGTGATCGAAGCGATGTGCGAGAAGCTCAAGAAGCGCCACGAGGACCACATCAAGGTCTACGGCGCGTTCAACGAGGAGCGGCTCACCGGGCTCCACGAGACCTGCTCGATCCATCAGTTCCGCTACGGCGTCAGCGATCGCGGCGCGTCGATCCGGATCCCGATGGCGACCGCGAACGCGAAGATGGGCTACTTCGAGGACCGCCGCCCGGCCGCGAACGCCGACCCCTACGAGGTCTGCGCGATGCTGGTCGAGACGATCTGCGCGTAGGGACCACGCCGAGACCTGCTCTAGAGTCCGCGTAGCTGTTCGGGGCGCAGCGCGAGCTCGCCGCCGAGCGCGCGATCGATCGCGGTCAGGATGCGGTCCCGATCTCGCGGCAACCGGCCGCCGAGCGCGAGATAGTTCGAGGCGTGGTTGGTGCGAAACAGGGCATCACGCGGCCGTGCCTCCGCGACGAACGTGCGCAGCTCGCCGAGCAACCGGTCCACGCTCGGCACCACGAACTGCCCGCGTGCGGTCAGGGTCGCGAGCGGCGTGGTCGGAATGACCGTCAGGGTGAGCGCCGCGAGGAACTCCGGATCCATCGCCGTCGCGAGCGCCGCCGATGCGCTCGCGTGCTCGGCCGACCGCTCGACCCCGCCTGCGCCCAGGAGAAAGATCGCGGAGACCGCCAGCCCCGCCGCGTGCGCCCTCGCCGCCGCCTCGACATGCTCCGCCGCGGTGCTGCCCTTCGCGATGTTCTTGAGCGTCGCATCATCACCCGACTCCGGGCCCATGTAGATCAACTCGAGTCCGTGCGCGCGCAGCCGCTCCAGCTCGCCCGCCGTCTTCGCGAGCACGTTGGTCGCGGTCGCATAGCAGCTGACCCGGCGCAGCCGCGGGAACAGCGAGCGACACGCGTCGAGGATCGGTAGCCACTGCTCGAGCTCCATCACGAGCGCATCGCCATCCGCGACGAACACCTTCTCGATCCGTTCACCGACCTCGCGTGCCGCGTGCGCCAGATCCTCGAGCGTCTCGTCGACCGGCCGGATCCGGAACACCGGCTTGTCGCGATACATGTCGCAGTACGTGCAGTGATTCCACGAGCACCCGATCGTCGCCTGGACGATCAGGGCGTCCGCCTCGGAGGGCGGCCGATAGAGCTTGCCGACGTAGCGCACGCACGTATCTTGCCATGCCCGCGCCGGCCGAACCCCACCGCTAGCTCGAGAGCGCCGCCCCGAGCCGGAGCTCGAGCCACGCCTGGATCGCGGCACGCTGCTCGGAGTCGGGGTGGGTCCGGGCCGCGAGCTCGGCCAGCTGTAGCGCGCGCTCGCGGTCGCAGGTCGGCGCCCACAACACGCGCGCGAGCATGAACTGCAGATCGGAGAACATCGTGGCGTCCATGGAGGAGAGAGCCGGCAATCCTGCTCCGGTCGCACGAATTCATTGCTACCGTGTGGCATGGATCACCTGCTGGCGAGCCTCGCGCGTCTCCGAGAGACGTGGCCACCCTCGCCATGGGAATGGGACGCGCGCTTCGAGGCGGTCGCGTCCTCGTTCGCGATCGGGCTCGAACCCGAGGTGCGGGAGAGCGCCCGCAACGCCTTCCCCCGCGGCTGGACCGCGAAGTCGATCGACACCGCCCCCGAGCCGTTCCGCGAGCTCGCCGCGCGCACCGGGCTGCGCTCGCGCCAGCGCGTCCTGGGCGGCGACGCGCTCACCGCGCCCGCCCTGTTCGGACTGTGGTGGCCGTGGGCCGGCGACGATCGGATCACGCTGCGCATCGGCATCATGAACGCGACCGCCGCCGCGAATGCGCGGCTGCGCGCGGCGTTCGCCGCGTAGCGTCCGAGCACGGGAGAAATCCGCGTGCTAGCGTCCCGTTGGAAGCGCGTCTGCGACTGGTGTGCGGCTCGGTCTTCAAAACCGATGGTGCTCTGCGCGAGCAGCGGCATGGTGGGTTCGATTCCCATGCGCTTCCGCCACGTTAACAAACTCGACGCGACTCTCACCGAGATTAAACCGCGAACTAGGAACCGGCTAGGAACCATCCCGAGAAGAGGTGGTAACCTCGTGATGGTGGGCGAACCGTGATCACGTCGTTGACTCGTCGCGAGCTCCGAGACCTGATCACGAAGACCTGGCACGGACGGCTTACTCCGACCGAGTTTCTTCAGCGTATCTACGATCTGGATGCGCTTCCATCGAACGATGACCGCTGGCAGACGTATCGCGAGGACATCGAGCAACATGCCGAGCGCCACGAGGACTGGGTACCCGGTTGGATCTTTCTCGATGAGCGGCTGC
>JBDTEH010000103.1:0-31788 GCA_039922635.1 Kofleriaceae bacterium
AACCAGTGACGGTCGGCGACTCGGAGGAGGTCGAGCGCGTCGCGTAGCGGATCACGCTACCGAGGATCAACGCAGCACCAGCGCCGGTCGCGATCACGCCGACCATCCCGCGCGACCTGGCCTTGGCGTCGAGGGCCTGGAACTGGTCGTAGGTCGGCGCGGTGGTGGAGTCGACGGCAGCCGAGTGGGCCGAGAGCAACCACACGCCACCGCCGAGCACTCCGGCGACGCCGAGCCCCAGGAGCGTGTCGCCCGCGGGATCCTCGAACCACGGTGAGGGCGCCGTTGCCTCGCGGGGGCCAACGTGAAGGCTCGCCGCCGACCGCGGTGGTGCGGCGGCCTGGTCGGCGCGAGCCTGGTCGGCGCGAGCCTGGTCGGCGCGAGCCTGATCGGCGCGAGCCTGGTCGGCGCGAGCCTGGTCGGCGCGAGCCTGGTCGGCGCGAGCCTGGTCGGCGCGAGCCTGGTCGGCGAGGATGTGCTTGCACTCGGCGAGCTGGTCCCGCACGACGGACTTGTTCTCGGCCGGCAACTTCGCGTCGAGCAACTTCACGTAGAGCGCGCTCGCTTGCACGCAATGGCCTTGCTTGCGCTCGGCTTGGGCCCACGCGAACAGGGTCTCGACATCGACTTCGAGCGCATACGACTTGCCGAACGCGGTGCTCGCAGCCGCGTAGTCGCTCCGGCCGTACGCGGCGACGCCGTTGACGAACTGCGCCTTGGCGGCTCGTCCCCGCGGCGCCGCGGCGGCGGGCGCTGCGGCGAGCACGACGGCAGCGAGCGCCGTCAGTGCCTGTCGGTGCGCACCGGCATGAACGGCGAATCGGCGTTCCACGCGGGTTTGTCCTCGGGCCTGGGTTTCGCGGCGGCGCGCGGGCGGGGATGCGGACGCACGGGTGCTGGAGTGGATGTTCTGACGGCGACGGGTTTGCGCTTCGGCGACGGGAGCGCGGCCTTCGGAGCCACACCGGCAGGCACGGCGGACGCGGCTCCCGCCGCCGGCGTGGTGGCGCCAGACGTCGCGGCAAGGCTCGGCGCCGAGGCGGCAACCGCCGGCGCGGCGGCGAGATCGGATCCGACGGCTGCATCGGGAGGCTGCGTCATCGACACCGGCGGCGGCGAACCGCCAAACGCGATCACCAGCGCGATCCCGACGGCCACCGCGACGCACACGGCGAGGACGAGGATCGGGCCTTTGCGGCGCGGCGCGGCGCGGGTGAAGTTCGTCGGGGTCGTGTGGCGACGCGCCTGAACGCGCTCGGTGACATCGACCTGACTCGCCGGTGTGGTGACGCCGCCGTCGTAGTCGCTCGCGAGCGCGGCGAGGACTTCCGCCTGCGTCGCCTGTGTCGCCTGCGTCGCCTGTGCCGCCTGCGCCTGGTCCGGCGAGGGATGGCTGACCATGGTCCCGCCGTGCCCGATCGGGTAGCTCGCGATCGGCGGCGGGGTCGCCGCCCGCACGACCTCGGGAGGCGGCGGTAACTCGACCGCCAGCTCGGGCGCCGACCCACGCGACGATGGCGCTCGCGGCAGGCGCGACGACGAGTCGCGGCGTGGCGGCTCACCACGCGAGCCTTCGGGAAACTCGGTACGCCGCGAACCGCGGGTCTCGACCTGCGTGGTCGTCGTGGAGTCGGTCTGGTCCAGCTCTTGGTCCAGCTCTTGATTGACCGCGGTCGGATCATCGAGCTCGAGCTGCAGCGCCATCGCCTTGAGCTGCGCGTGGACCTCGGGGTCGTTCGGATCGGGCGTCTTGCCGCTCTCGATCAGCGTGCGGACCACGTGCTGCTCGACGAAGAAGGCGCCTTGCGCCTTGGCCTGATCCCACTCTTCGAGCCGGGCCGGGAACAGCGAGCCCATCAACCGCGCGAGCACGAGCGGCGAGACCCGCAGGCGATTGTCGTGCGCGAAGTCCTCGAGGTCGCCCTGGAGCTCGACCGCGGTCGTGTAGCGCAGCATCGGGTCGCGGGCGAGCGCGCGCAGCACGATGCGCTCGAGCTCCGGCGGATAGTCCGGGACGAACGTGGTCGGCGCGGGCACGTCGGCGTTGACGATCTGGTCGAGCACCGCGTACTCGTTCTCGCCGATGAACGGGGTGCGGCCGGTCGAGAGCTCGTAGAGCATCGTGCCGACCGAATAGATGTCGCTGCGGCGATCGAGCGCGATGTCGGCGCGGCATTGCTCCGGTGACATGTAGGCGATCTTGCCCTTGAGGCCACCGTGCGTGGTCGGCTTGGCCCGCGCGCCGCGCGCGATCCCGAAGTCGACGAGCTTGACCGCGCCGTCATAGCTGACGAGCACGTTCGACGGCGAGACGTCCCGATGGACGATCTGCAGCGGCTTGCCGTCGGCACCTGCCTTCTCGTGCGCGTAGTGCAGGCCGGCGCACAGGCCCGCGATCAACGTGAGCACCGCATCGAGCGAGATCGGCACGCCCTGCTCGACCGATTGCACGGTCATGCGATCGAGATCCTCGCCGTGGACGTACTCCATCGCGAAGAAGTAATCGCCGTGCTCGAAGCCGATGTCGTAGACCTGCGCGACGTTCGGGTGGTGCAACGTCGCGGCGAGCCGCGCCTCGTCGAGGAACATGGCGACGAACTTCGCGTCCGTCGCGAGCTGCGGCAGGATCCGCTTGACCACCGAGAGCTTCTCGAAGCCCTCGATGCCGACCGTCCGCGCGAGGTACAGCTCCGCCATGCCACCGATCGCGATCTGGCGGATCAGGTCGTACTTGCCGAGCTTGCCGCCCGGGCCCAAGTGACGAGGTGGGAGTGGCGCGGCTTTCATCACCCCACAGACGAGGATAGACGAAACCCTCCGGCCCTGCAGTACAATCCTCGACGATGGTGGTCCGAGCCCTCGTCGGTGCCATGGCCCTCGGGGTCGTGGCATGCAGTCCCTTTGGAGGCGGGGCGTTCAGCTGCGAGCGCGACGACCAATGCGGCCCCGGCAAGTGCTCGGCGAGCTACTGCAGCTTTGCGGACTCGGGCTGTGCTTCGGGCTATCGGTTCGGCGATGCCTCCGGCCCGGTCGCGAACTCGTGCGTCGGCGTGACCGGTACCGGAAGCGACGCCAGCGTGATCGACCTCGACGCCAGGACGGATCTCGATGCGCCGGCGCCCGGCGTGGTCTGTTATGGCCAGGGCTTCGGCAAGATCTGCTTCGATGCCGCGAACGTGCCGGCCACGCCGGCGACGTTGACCGCGCAGACCATCGATACCGACACCTCGCCGCTGTGCTCGACCGTCGTGCAAACCACGCCGGGTTGGTGCGTGGTCGTCGCGACGGAGCTCACGATCTCGGGCACGGTCACCGCGATCGGCACCAAGCCGCTCGTGCTGCTCGCTACCGGGACGTTGCAGGTCGACGGCACGCTCGATGTCGCGAGCCATCGCGGCGGCCAGACCGGCGCCGGCGCGGTCGCGACCGACGCGACGCTGTGCGATCCGGGCACGCCGCCCGGCAACAACGGCGGTGGTGCGGGCGGCAGCTTCGGCGCGGTGGGGGGCAACGGCGGTAACAACGGTGGCACCGCGGGCGCGCTCCAACCGGCGAACTCGATGCGCGGGGGCTGCGCGGGCCAGGACGGCAAGTCCGGCACGAACGGCACCAGGGGCGCCGGCGGCGGCGTCGCCTACTTGATCGCGGGGACCAAGATCGCGGTCACCGGCGCGATCGACGCCTCGGGCGCGGCGGGCACCGCCGGCGTCAACGGCAACGCGGGCGCGGGCGGCGGCGGCGCGGGCGGCCTGATCGGGCTCGATGCACCGATCGTCACCAACGGCGGCGCGATCTTCGCGAACGGCGGCGGCGGCGCGGAGGGCAGCGGCAACACGACCAAGGGCAACGACGGCAACGAGTCGACCCTCGGTGTCGCGGCCGCGGCGACCGCGAGCGCGTCGAACGGCGGCGATGGTGGCGCCGGTGGCGCCGTGACCGGCGCGGGGAACGGTGGCAACGCCAACACGTTCGGCGGCGGCGGTGGCGGTGGTGGCGCCGGCGCGATCAGGCTGTTCGGCGCCGCGGCGATCACGGGCGGCGTGGTTTCGCCACCGGCTAGCTGATCATCATCATCGGCATGCCACCGCACCTCATCATCGAAACCGGGCTGCACTGGATAATCCGACCGTGTCGACGGACAGAACGCGCGAAGCGGCGGATACTGGCCGCGCCATGTCGGAGTCCCAGGGCCCCAAAGGCGCGCGCGGTCGCCGGTTCGAGGAGCCCCTCGACCCCACCGCTGCCGCGCTCAACGCGTCGGTCGAGTTCGATCGGCGCCTGCTCGTCCACGATGTCGCCGGGTCGATCGCACACGCCGAGATGCTCGCGATGCGCGGCCTGATCACCGCCGAGGATCGCGACGCGATCACCGCGGGGCTCCGGCTCGTCCAGCACCAGCTCGCGGCCGGCAAGCTCGCGTGGGACGACGCGCTCGAGGACGTCCACATGAACGTCGAGGCCCGCCTGGTCGACGAGATCGGCGACGCCGGCCGCAGGCTCCACACCGCGCGCAGCCGCAACGACCAGGTCGCGACCGATCTACGGCTGTACGCGATCGGAGCGGCGGAGCAGATCATCGACCTGATCGACGAGCTCCGCCGCGCGCTCGTCGTCCAGGCCCGCGCACACATCGATACGCTGATGCCCGGCTACACCCACCTGCAACGCGCGCAACCGGTGCGGCTCGCCCATCACCTGCTCGCGTACGAGGCGATGCTGGCGCGCGACCGGGGCCGGATCGCCGATGCCGCGTGGCGCGCCGACGAGTCTCCGCTCGGCTCCGGCGCGCTCGCCGGCACCACGCTGCCGATCGATCGCGAGCACACCGCGCGCGCGCTCGGCTTCGCGGCGATCACGCGCAACTCGCTCGACGCGGTCGGCGATCGCGACTTCGCGATCGAGCTCGTGGCCGCGTGCGCACTCGTCCAGCTCCACCTGTCGCGGCTCGGCGAGGAGCTCGTGCTGTGGGCATCGCAGGAGTTCGGCTTCGTCCAGATCGGCGAGGCGTACAGCTCCGGCAGCTCGTTGATGCCGCAGAAGAAGAATCCGGATCTCGCCGAGCTCGTGCGCGGCAAGGCCGGGCGCGTGATCGGCGCGTGGGTGACGCTCGCGACCGTCGTGAAGGGCCTGCCGCTCGCGTACAACAAGGACCTCCAGGAGACCCAGGAGCCGCTCTACGATGCGGTCGAGACCGTCACGGCGTGCCTCGAGGTCGCGCGCGGCATGATCGCTTCGGCGGCGTTCGACGTCGAGCGGATGCGCGCCGCGATCGATGCCGGTCACCTCGTCGCGACCGAGCTCGCCGACTATCTCGTCGCGAAGAAGGTGCCGTTCCGCGAGGCCCACGACATCGCGGGCCACCTCGTGCGCGTCGCCGACGAACGCAAGCTCCAGCTCGCCGGCCTCGAGCTCGCGACGTTGCGCGCGGCGCACCCGCTGTTCGATGCTGACGTCGCCGAGTGGCTCGATCCGGAGCGCGCCGTCGATCGCCGCGACCTCGTCGGTGGGCCGGCGCGCGACCGAGTGTTGGCCGAGATCGCACGCATCACCGCCGAACTGGAGTAGAACCCCGGCATGGCCGGTCCATTCGAGTACAAGCACGGCGAGCTGCACTGCGAGGGTGTCGCGCTGTCGACCATCACCGAGGCGGTCGGCACGCCGGTCTACGTCTACTCGCGTGGCGAGATCGAGCGGGCGTATCACGCGTTCGATGCCGCGCTCGAGGGCATCCCCCACGAGATCTGCTACGCGGTCAAGGCGTGCTCGACGCTCGGTGTGCTCGGCGTGCTCGTCCAGCTCGGTGCCGGTGCCGACATCGTCTCGGTCGGCGAGCTCTATCGCTGGTTGCGCGCCGGCGGCTCCGCCGAGCATGTCGTGTTCTCCGGCGTCGGCAAGACCGAGACGGAGATCAAGACCGCGCTCGAGGCGAACATCGGCTGCTTCAACGTCGAGTCCGCCGAGGAGCTCCTCGTGATCGACTCGATCGCGCGCGGCCTCGGCAAGCGCGCGCCGATTTCGATCCGCGTCAACCCCGACGTCGATCCCCAGACCCATCCGTACATCTCGACCGGCCTCAAGCAGAACAAGTTCGGCGTCGCGATGGCCGAGGCGCCGGCGCTGTTCCGCGATGCCGCGAAGCGCACCGGTTTGCAGGTGATCGGCGTCGACTTCCACATCGGTAGCCAGCTCACGAAGACCTCGCCGTTCACCGATGCGATGGTGCGGCTCGTCGCGCTCGTGCAGGCGCTCGCGAAGGATGGCATCGAGCTCCGCCACGTCGACATCGGCGGCGGGCTCGGTATCGACTACGGCAAGGGCGATGGCGAGGGCGTGCCGCCGAGCCCGGCCGAGTACGGCGCCGCGGTCAAGGCCGCGCTCGCGCCGCTGACCTCGCTCGGCGTCACCGTGATGACCGAGCCCGGCCGGGTGATCGTCGGCAACGCCGGCGCGTTGATCTCGCGCGTGCTCTATCGCAAGCACAACGAGGCGAAGCACTTCACCATCGTCGATGCGGCGATGAACGACCTGATGCGGCCGGCGCTGTACAACTCGTTCCATCCGATCCAGCCGGTGCGCGACCCCGGCCGCCCGTCGATCAAGACCGACGTCGTCGGGCCGATCTGCGAGACCGGTGACTTTTTCGCGCGGGACCGCGAGCTGCCCGCGCTCGACGCCGGCGAGCTGATCTGGATCGGCGCGGCGGGCGCGTACGGCGCGGCGATGGCCTCGAACTACAACACGCGCCCGCGGGCCCCCGAGGTGCTGGTCGACGGCGACACCTACACGGTGATCCGCTCGCGCGAGACCTACGAACAACTGGTCGCCGGCGAGAAGCTCGCGTAACCGGGCTTCCGGAGGAGGCTCGCCCCGGTCCGCGTGATCTTCGCAGCGGACCGACCACGGCTCGACCTGTTATCCTCGGCCCCATGGGTTCCTGGGGACTCCGCGTGCTCGTGCTCCCGCTCGCGCTCGCCGCGTGCGGCGATAACAGTCCGGGCGAAGATCGCCAGGGCGGGGGCACCACCGTCGATGATCGCTCGCAGATGGCGTTCATGCACCCGGCTCCCAACCTGACCCAGGACGAGCTCGCGAAGTTCACGCTCGGCACCAGCCCGTTCGACTTTCGCTGGGAGATTCCGCAGCTCGGGCCCGCGTTCAACAACGACTCGTGCTTTGGATGTCACGGCGGGTTCGGCCGCGGCATGGCGCAGATCGGCGCCGATGGCTTCATCGATATCAGCGGCCCGCAGTCCGAGGCGCTGGTCCGCGTCAGCTTGCCCGAGGGCACGGGCGAGTTCCCGGGTGGCCCGGTGCCCGTGCCCGGGTACGGCACCCAGCTCCAGGATCACGCGACCATCGGGACGCCGGAGGCCCGCGTGACGCTGACGTGGATCGAGCACACCGAGACGTTCGCCGACGGCACCCAGATCTCGCTGCGCGCGCCGCACCTCGACATTCGCGATGGCACCGGCAACCCGATCCCCGCCGACATGCGCGAGTCGTTCCGGATCGCGCCACCGATCATCGGCCTGGGCCTGCTCGAGGCGGTCGACGAGGCGACGCTCGAGGCCATGGCCGATCCCGACGACGCCGATGGCGATGGGATCTCGGGTCGGCTCAACCTCGTGTGGAACCCGGAGACCAACCAGGCCGAGCGCGGCCGGTTCGGCTGGAAAGCGAACGTCTCGACGCTCCACGTCCAGGCCGCCGGCGCGGCGGCAAATGACATGGGCCTCTCGAACCACGTGTTCCCGGATCCGAGCGGGAACAACGACGTGCAAGACGATCAGATGGAGGGCATGGCGTTCATGGTCTCGACCGTCGCGGTTCCAGCGGCGGCTCCGAAGGATGCGGCGGCATATCGCGGCCGGCGACTGTTCGACGATTTCGAGTGTTCCAGCTGCCACGTTCCGACGCTGGTGACCGGTGACGCGGCGGTCGCGGCGCTCGCGCACCAGACCATCCACCCGTACACCGATCTGTTGCTGCACGACATGGGCGATGCGTTGACCGACGCGCGGCCCGACTACGAGGCCGCCGGCGTCGAGTGGCGGACGCCGGCGCTGTGGGGCATCGGCCTCGCCCAGACCATCCGCGCGAACATCACGTTCATGCACGATGGACGCGCGCGGACGTTCGCCGAGGCGATCATGTGGCACGGCGGCGAAGCGCAGTCCGCGCACGACAAGTTCCAGGCCGCGTCGCAGGCGGATCGTGACGCCTTGACCGCGTTCCTCGACACGCTTTGATATCGGCTCGGGCTCGGGCTCTACGCCTTTTCGATCTGGATGCGCGCGTCGTTGAACGCGCCCTGCCCGCCGAGATCCGCGTACGCGGCGGGGATCAGCGCGTTCGCCGTGTAGCCGTTCGCGGTGTGCTTGCGCCACAGCCCCTTCGCCAGCACGCACACACCCGGGCGCACGTGCGTGGACACCTTCGCGAGGCACAGCACCTCGCCCAGCGGGTTCCAGGCGCGCACGGTATCGCCGGTCACGATCCCGCGCGCCGCCGCGTCGACGGGCGCGAGCTCGAGCTCGGCGGGCGCGTGACGGAGCTGGCCGAACGTCGAGCTGATCTGAGTCGCGAGCGCGGGCGAGATCAAGGCGAGCGGGAACTCCGCGCTGCCGGGATCGGGCTTGTAGACGTACAGGCCGCCGAGCGCGTCGCGATCGAGCGCCGCGGGCACGAGCTGGATCTTGCCGTCCGGCGGAAACGTATCGACGAACATGATCGGATGCAGCGCGTTCGCCGGCGTGGCGACCCCGCGCTCGGCGAGCTGGCGGACGAGCTCGGGGCCGTGCGGACCGGCCGCGAACGTCGCATCGACCAGCTCCTGGTCGGTCATCGCGTCGCCGGGCTCGACGAGACCGAACCGACGGAGCAGCTCGCCGAACAACTGGTTGTTACTGCGCGCCTCGCCGGCCGGGGTCGCGACCGCCGGCGAATCGTACATCCGCATGTTGCCGTAGCCACGGCGGAGCTCGCGATGCTCGAGGAACGTCGTCGCCGGCAGCACGATGTCGGCGAGCTGTGCGGTGTCGGTCATCACCTGCTCGTGGACGACGACGAACAGGTCCTCGCGGCGCAGCTGCTCGACCAGCGCGCGCTGATCGGGCGCGGTCGCCGCCGGGTTCGCGTTGTAGACGAACAAGCACTCGATCGGCGGATCGCGCAGCTCCGCGAGCGCTCCGGCGACGCTGCACTGGTTGACCGCGCGCGCGGCCGGCTGCGCGGCGCCGATCGCGGTGTCCGCGCTGACCGTCCACCGCGCGTCGCTGTTCGACATCGTGAAGCCGCCGCCGCGCACGCCGAACTTGTTCGCGATCGCCGGGATCGCGAGCACCGCCGCGACCGCGCTGCCGCCGTTGCGGTTGCGCTCGAGCCCGTAGCCCGCCCGGATCACCGCGGGCGAGCTGCGGGCATAGAGCTCGACGAACTGGTCGAGCGCGGCGGGATCGAGGTGGGCCTCGTGCGCGGCGCGCTCGATCGTCCACAGCGAGGCGCGAGCGCGCAGCTCGGCGACCTGGTCGCAGTGCTCCGTCAGGAACCGCTCGTCGGCGTAGCCCCGCGCGAACAGTGCCGCGATCACCGCGAGCGCGACCGGAAGGTCCGCGCCCGGCCGGATCGGGAGATAGAGATCGGCCTGGCGCCCGAGCGGGGTCGCGCGCGGGTCGATCACGACGAGCTTCGCGCCCCGCGCCCGCGCCCGATCGAGCACCGGCACGAGGTGGATGCCGGTCGCCGAGGGGTTGATCCCCCACAGCACGATCAGCCTCGCGTGCTCGTAGTCCTCGAGCGCGATCCCCGGCATCTTGCCGTACAGCCCGCGCGATGCCTCGGTCGCCGCCGCCGAGCAGTAGGTCTTGACGAGCTTGCTCGTGCGCATGCGGCGCCAGAACCGCTCGGCGAGCGCGCCATCGGTGAGCCAGCCGTTCGAGCCACCGTAGTGAAACGGCAGGATCGCCTGGCCGCCATGGCGCGCGCGGATCCGCTCGAGCTTCGCGGTGACGAGATCGAGCGCGAGGTCCCAGCTCACGCGCTCCCACGCGCCGGCGCCCTTGGCGCCCTTGCGGATCATCGGGTGCAGCACGCGATCCGGACCGTAGAGGTGATCGGCGATCTTGCGAACCTTGCCGCAGATCAGGCCATTGGTGAGCTCGCTGCGGTGATCACCATCGACGGCGAGCACGCGCCCGTGCTCGACGGTGACGGTCAGACCGCACAGGTCGGGGCAGTCCAACGGACACGCGCTCGACTTGTGCTCCATCGCCGGAACCTTATCAGAACGCGCCCGAAACGCCGATGGTCGTCACGCCGGTCGGGCCGGTGGTCTTGTTGACGGTCGGGATGATCGCCAGCTTCGGATCGTCGAGCGAGCGGGTCAGCACGCCGCCCAGCACGAGCCCCGCCGCGAGCCCGCCGAGCGCGTAGTTCGCGGTGCGCTCTTGCGACGACGTCACCTGGTTGTTGACCGCCTGCTCGACCAGGTTCTCGGTCGCCAGGCCAAGCACGATGCCGACGACGCCGCTCGCATCGATCAACGCGGCGCGGCCGCGGCTGACCTTGAAGTAGCGTTGCAACATCACGCCCGCGACCGTGCCCATGCCGAGCCCCGACGCCACGAGGCCGGCGGCGATCTGGCTATTGGGGTCGAACGACAGCGCGAACAACCCTCCCGCAACGGTGCCCCACAGCGCGCCGGAGTTGATCACGGCGGCGTCACCTGGCTCGGGGTGGGTGTGGTCGCCGACGAGGTATCCGGCGACCCCACCGATCACGAGCCCGCTCCCGATCAGCGGCGCGTAGACATCGGCGCCACTGTTGCTCGCCATCGCGGCGACCAGGCCGCCGCCGACGCCGCCGATCAGCGACGAGGTCACGGTCAACGAGCTCGTGCCGAGGGCGAGGTTGCGATCCGTGCCGTAGTACACGCCGAGAAAGCCCGCACCCAGGCCGCCGAGTGCACTGGCCGCGATGATCGTGCCGTTATCCTGGGTGCCGGAGATCAAGCTCGCCGCGACTCCACCGGCGACCGTCGCGTACGCCAGCAGCTGCTTGCGGCCGAACTCGGGCTGGTGCGGCAGCTCGATCGACAGGTTGGTATCGCGGTCGGGGGAGACCACGATCTCCTTGGTCACGGTCTGGCGATCCTGCGCCTCGATCGAGACCGTGTACTTGCCGCCCGGCAACTCGGTGTCGTAGACCCCGGATGCCACGAGGCGCTTGTCCATCGCATTCGCGCCGCCGCCGCCCTCCGCGGCCGACGCGCCACCCGCGAGGAAGATCCGCGCGTCGCCGGGGACCGTCTGGATCTTGATGCGGCCCTTGATCGGCGCGAGTGTCTCGAAGTAGGTGTACGGCTTTCCGATCTCGGGATGGATCTCGCGCGTCGCGGTGTGGAAGCCGTCGTGCTCCACGACCAGCTGATAGGGCCCGCCCGGCACGACGAGCTCGTCGCCGGACGTGCCGCGGGCCTCGACGACGGAGTCCTGGACGATGGTGACGTGCGCATCGCTCGGCGTCGCCTGCACGCGGATCTTCGCGGGGAGCTTCTCGAGCACCTGGATCCGCGCGAGCACGTTCTTCTTGTCTTCCTGCGGATCCGGCGCGCACGACCCGACCGGCTTCGCGTTGGCCGGAACGTCGAGCACGTAGCGCGAGAAGTACGCGATCGCGCGGCCGTACTCGAGCTGGCGCTCGTAGGCCTGGCCGATGTCCTTCAGGATCGAATAGAACGGGACCTCGCAGTAGCTCTCGACGAGCTCCTTGACCGCGCCGTAGTAGTCGCCCTGCAGGTACAGCACCTCGCCACGCTGGTAGTAGTCGGCGCCGCGCCGGAGCAGCTCGTCCTTGCTGATCGACGTATCGGGCGTGCACTGATCGATCTCGAGCGCGACCACGTCCTTCGAGATGAACCCGGAGTTGGCGCCCGTGGAGCCGCCCGGATCGGCCGCCGCGCTGCCGACGCCGAACAGGACGACGACCAGCGCGAGCCCCCCGGCGTTCCCGACGTTCCCGACGTTCACTTTTGGCCCGGATATCCCGTCAGCTCGCCGCCGGCGTTGTGCTGCACGGTCGCGGAGCCCGCACCCGTGCCGGCGGGCAGGTGATGCTTCTGCGGCGCGTTCTTGGGCAGCTTCTTGAGCTTGATCATCACGTTGCTGCCGTCGACGCGCTCGAGCGGGTTGATATCGGTGTCGCCATCGATGAACCCATCGAGCTGCGCGGTGATGTGGACTTCCTTGTTGTTCTTGACCAGCTCGAGGTCGAGCGGTGAGTTACCCACCGGCTCGGACTCGCGAAAGATCGCGGCGTGTGGCGGATCGGTGACGATGTGTAAGATGATCTTCTCGACCACCGGTGCGGCGACCGCGTCGATCGGCACGACCGCGACCGCGGCATCGAGCTTCGGCGCGACCACGGGTGGCTTCTTCTTGGGGTCGTGCCCCATCAGCAGCACGACCGCGAGCATGACCCCGCCGATCGCGATGCCGATCCCGCCGATCGCCCACGCGATCCGCGGGATCGTCGGCGCCTTGGCCAGCCGGCGCCGCGGCCCGGTGATCTTCGCGCGCTCGGTCGAGTGCGTCGGATCCTCGAGCAGCAACGTGAGATCCTTCAACATCGCGTCGGCGTCGTCGTAGCGCTGCGTGCGATCCTTGGCCATCGCCTTCGAGATGATCGCCTCGAGCTCCTCGCTGACCTCGGGGCGGATCTCGCGGACCGGCTTGGGCTCCTCGTTGAGCACCTGCGAGATCACCGAGAGATAGTTCGTCCCCGCGAACGGCACCCGCCCCGCGATCGCCTCGTACATGATCACGCCGAGCGCGTAGATGTCGACGCGGTGATCGAGATCCTCGTCGCCGCGCGCTTGCTCGGGCGACATGTAGAGCGGCGTGCCGAGCACCATGCCGGTCTGGGTCAGCCGCTGCGCCGCCTCTTCCTCGCTCGACGCGCGCAGGGACTTCGAGATCCCGAAGTCCACGACCTTCACGAAGTCCTTGTGGTTGCGCTGCAGCAAAAACAAATTCTCGGGCTTGATGTCGCGGTGGACGATGCCCTTGGCGTGGGCGGCCGCGAGCGCGGACGCGGCCTGCGAAGCGATCCGTAGCGTGCGCTGCTCCGGCAGCTCGTGCTCGCGCGCGAGACACTCGGCGAGCGATTCGCCCTCGAGGTACTCCATCACGACGAACGTGCGGCCATCGGCGGTGTTGCCGATGTCGGTGATGTCGATGATGTGCTCGTTGCGGATCGACGACGCGAGCGTCGCTTCTTTCTTGAGCCGCGTGACGATCTGCTCGCGCTGCGCGTACTTCTCGAGCAGCACCTTGACGGCGACGCGCTTGTTGATCAGCGTGTGCGTCGCCTCGTAGACCGCACCCATCCCGCCCTGGCCGATCTGCTTGGTGACCAAGAAGCGCTCGAGCAGGAGCGTCCCGATCAGCTCGGACGTCCCGGTGCCGAGCGGGCCGGACTTCGAGCCGCCCGAGCCGATCGAGCCGCCCGAGCCGCCCGAGCCGTCCGAGCCGTCCGCTTCGGTCGGCGTCAGGCGGGGATCGAGCGTCTCGCTGTGCGCCAGCGCGACCGCGGTGTCGGACGCACCGTGCACGGAGTCGTTCTCTCCACGCACGATCAATCGTTGCGGGGTATCGGCCGCAGGCCGCCCCGGCGACGACCCCGAGGGTGGCTTGCCGCCAGATTCCGCCGACATGTTCTGCGCGCCGCTCCCTCTATCGTAGGAGCGAGGCATCGCTAAGTCAAACCACTGCCAGGGTTTACGTTGTCGTAAAAGGCCCTGTCTTTACCGACCCGATTAGCGATTGCCTTCATGCGAATATTGGAATATATATAGTTCATGCAGTCGGTTCGCGCAGATCTGTTTCGCCTGCTCGGCGATGAGGATCGGCTGCGCTTGCTCGCGCTGTGTGCCGAGGACGAGCTGACCGTCGGCGAGCTCGCGCAGTTGCTCGGTGAGAGCCAACCGCAGATCACCAAGAAGACCCAGCCGCTGCGCGAGGCCGGCCTGCTCGCCGCGCGACGCGATGGCACCCGCACCCTGCTCAAGTCCGAGCTCCCTCATGACGGCGAGGGCGAGGGCGTGCTGGTCGCCGGGGTCGCCGAGGGCCGCCGGCTGTGCACCAAGGACGGCAGCCTGGCCAAGGTGCCGCGGGTGATCGCCCAGCGCGAGGAGCTGTCGAAGAAGCTGTTCGATAGTGCTCCGGACCGGCCAGCCCACGGCCCGACCCCGGTCCTCGACGCGGAGCTGGTCGGCTGGTTGCCGATCCTCGCCCCGCTGTTGCCCGGGCGCGCGCTCGCGATCGATGCCGGCACCGGCGAAGGCGCCCTGCTGCCGCTGCTCTCGCCGCTCTACGAGCGCGTGGTCGCGGTCGATCGCAGCGCGGCGCGGCTCGCTCGCTGCGCGGCGCGCCTCGAACACTGGGGCCTCACGAACGTCCGGTTGCGCGAGGGCTCGATCGAGGATCCGGCGCTCGCCGAGGATGTCGGGCCGCGGGGCGGCGCGGATCTGGTGGTGGTCTCGCGCGTGCTGCATCACCTCGGCCGCCCGCAAGACGCGATCGCGGCGGCGACCCGGCTGCTCCGGCCCGGCGGTCACCTCGCGATCGTCGACTATCTGCCGCACGACGACGAGGGCCTGCGCGAGCACGGCCACGTCTGGCTCGGGTTCGAGCCGGACAAGCTGCAGCACTGGCTGCTGGCGGCGCAGCTCGCACCGCTCGTCACTCGACCGCTTTCGACTCCGCACCACCCACCGCTTCAGCTCGCGATCGGCAAGAAGCCGAGCTCGCGAGCGACTGCATAACCCGCACTGGAGAGAGACATGGAAACCCGCAACGAGTTCCCCGCGTTCAAAGTCCGCGACATGAGCCTGGCCGAGCTGGGCCGCAAGAAGATCCGCATGGCCGAGAAGGAGATGCCCGGCCTGATGGCGCTGCGCGAGGAGCACAAGGGCAAGCACCCGCTCAAGGGTGCCCGCGTCGCGGGTTGCCTGCACATGACGATCGAGACCGCGGTGCTGATGGAGACGCTCGTCTCGCTCGGCGCCGAGGTCTCGTGGACGTCGTGCAACATCTACTCGACCCAGGACGAGGCCGCGGCCGCGATGGCGAAGGCCGGCATCCCGGTGTTCGCGTGGAAGGGCGAGACCCTCGAGGACTACTGGCAGAACATCGAGACCCAGCTCACCGCGTTCCAGGGCGGCAAGGGCCCGAACCTGATCCTCGACGACGGTGGTGACCTCACGCTGCTCGTGCACAAGGGTGCCGAGGCCGAGAAGAAGGGCGTCGCGCCCGATCCGAAGACCGCGACGAGCGACGAGATGCGCGTGATCTTCAACGTGCTCACCGAATCGCTCAAGGTCTCGAAGACGCGCTTCACGACGATGGCCGCCGAGATCAAGGGCGTCTCCGAGGAGACCACGACCGGTGTGCATCGCCTCTACGAGATGGCGAAGAACGGCTCGCTGCTGTTCCCGTGCATCAACGTCAACGACTCGGTCACCAAGTCGAAGTTCGACAACCTGTACGGCTGTCGCGAGTCGCTGTTCGACGGCATCAAGCGCGCGACCGACGTGATGGTCGCGGGCAAGGTCGTCGTCGTCGCCGGCTACGGTGACGTCGGCAAGGGCTGCTCGCACGCCGCGCGTGGGCTCGGCGCTCGCGTCCTCATCACCGAGGTCGATCCGATCTGTGCGCTGCAGGCGGCGATGGAGGGCTTCGAGGTCGTGACGATGGAGACCGCGGCCCCGATCGGCGACATCTTCGTCACCGCGACCGGCTGCTTCGACGTGATCCGCGCCGAGCACTTCCAGGTCATGAAGGACGAGGCGATCCTGTCCAACATCGGCCACTTCGATAGCGAGATCCAGGTCGCCTGGTTGGAGAACAACAAGGAGATCAAGGAAGAGAACATCAAGCCGCAGGTCGATCAGTTCATCTTCCCGAACGGCAAGCGGATCACGCTGCTCGCCCGCGGCCGGCTCGTCAACCTCGGCTGCGCGACCGGCCACCCGTCGTTCGTGATGTCGAACTCGTTCACGAACCAGACGATGGCGCAGCTCGCGCTGTGGGCGAACGCGACCAAGGGCAAGGACGAGATGACCGGCATGAAGTTCGAGGCCGGCAAGGTCTACGTGCTGCCCAAGAAGCTCGACGAGAAGGTCGCGCGCCTCCACCTCGCGAAGGTCGGCGTGCACCTGACGACGCTCACGAAGGAGCAGGCCGAGTACCTCGGCGTGCCGACGGACGGCCCGTTCAAGCCGGACCACTACCGCTACTGATCGTCGACACGGTCTCGGTCGTTCACGCCGCGACGGAACGCGGCGCCGAACGGATCATGACAGCGGGCAGGTCGGCGCCGGGACGCACGTGAGGGTCACGCCGGCGTCGCAATACACCGACGCGCACTCCGCGTCGGACTGGCACGGCTGACCGTTCGCCTTCAGGGCCCGGCACACGCTGCCATCGCAGTACGTGCCCACGTCGTTGCAGCGCTGCGCCACCGAACAATCGCCGCCGGTCGACGGATAGGCCACGCACGTCGCGAGGTCCGGATCGCACATCGTGTAGCTCGAGCACTGTTGCCCCGCACCGCACGGCTCGCCCGCGAGCGCGACGTAGTGGCAGAGCTGGTCGTTGCCGCAGTACAGCCCTTCGTCGCCGCAATGTCCCGCCGGCGTGCACGGCTCGCTGACGTGCGAGGCCTCGACGCAGGTCAGGGTCGTGAACACGTCGCACTGCAGGCCATCACCGCACTCGGCGGTGCGCTGGCAGTGCGCGCCCTGTGGCTTGACCGCGGTGCAGCTCGTCGTCGTGGTGTCGCAATAGGCGCCGACCGGGCAGGCGTCGTAGGCGCCCGTCCCCGGCGGACACGCGTCACCGATCACGAGTGGCGCGGGCGCCGGCGGCGCGTCGCCGACGCACGTGCCGAGGCAGCACTGCTGGTCCTGTTCGCAGCTCGTCGCGCACGAGCCGGACGCGCACTCGACGTTCTGGCTGCACGCCGCACCGCTCGGTCCGGCACCGACGAACATGCCGAGCAAGCACTGGCCGATCGGCCGGCGATTCGCGAGGTCTCCCGGGTTGCACGTCGACGCGGCGAGCTGCGCGAAGCACTGCGCGACCAGCGAGCCGTTGTAACGAAGCTTCCCCGCGAGCGCGGCCTGGACCTCGAACGGATCGATGTACAGCGTGCCCTGTACGTTGGTCGCTACGCAGGTCGCCTGATCCGCAAACTCGTGACACGTCACGAGGTGCTGGCACAACGCGATGTCGTACTGGTGCACGATGTCTTCGACGCCGACGTACGGCCCGCCGCCGGTGTCGTCATCGCCGAACACGCAGCCGCCGAACCCCACACCCACCACCGCGAGCGCGAGCCAGGCCCACACCACGGCAAACCTCGGCCATAGGGTTCGGCACGGCCTGGGTCGCCATCGGGTCCTCATCGGGGCGAAGCGTACTACTCGTCGCCGCGTCTGTTGCGCTTGATCTCGGAGCGATGGCGTTTGTCCGCGACGCGGCGGCGCTTGGCGCCCTTGGACACCTTGGTCGCGCGCCGGCGCTTGGGCCGGATCAGCGCCGCGCGCACGATCAGCACGAGCTTGGCCAGCGCGTCCTCGCGGTTCTTGACCTGGTCGCGCGTCGCGGTCGAGGTCACGATCAGCGCGCCCTCGCCGGTCAGGCGCGCGCCGAGCTTCGCGAGCAACCAGGCGCGATCGTCGGGATGCAGCGCCGACGAGCTGCCGGGATGCCAGCGCAGGTCGACCTTGCTCGACACCTTGTTGACGTTCTGGCCGCCGGCGCCGCCGGAGCGCGCGAACGCGATGGTCAGCTCGACGCCGGGGATCGTCAGTCCAGGTTGGACGACCAGATCGTGCACGACACGCCTGGACCGATCACCCGGTGACCGATTTCTTCGAGCGGCGCTTCGCCGGCGCCTTCTGCGCCTCTTCGTACACGCGGAGCTCGGTCTCGGCGGTGGTCTGCACCGCTTCGAGATAGAGCGAGGTCAGCGCGATGTGATCACCGCGCAGGGCCTCGTAGTAACGCTGGCGATCGATCGAGTGGATGATCGCGATCGGATAGCCGCCCTCCTGGAGCAGCTGGTTCGACGCGATCCGGATCGTGCGACCGGACTCCTTCGCCCACGGGAAGATCGCCATGAACCGCGAGTGCAGCGTCGCGACCTTCTCGATCACGTGGAGGTCTTTGGTCGCGGGCTCGTCGATCCACTCGCCGAG
Organism: Kofleriaceae bacterium; assembly: GCA_039922635.1. GTDB lineage: Bacteria > Myxococcota_A > Polyangia > Haliangiales > Haliangiaceae > JABFXX01. The sequence continues at coordinate 18,260 of JBDTEH010000103.1, forward strand.
CTTGCGCATCGCGGGGAGGATCTTCTCGGGCGCCGCGATGTCGTGATAGTAGAGCCGGTGGAGCGGATTCTCTTTGCGGAACGGTAGGCCCTTGGCCTTCTCTTCCGGCGCGAGGATCGAATACAGCTCGCGGATCGTGTCGAGCTTGAACGGCTTCTTCTTGTTCGCGGCCTGCTCCGCGGCGTAGTTGCACGCGTCATCGAAGCGACGGATCTCGTCGTAGCTCGGGATCAGGGAGGGATCGCTGATGATGGTCGGATCGACCGCCGCCTTGATCTCGCTGTAGCTCAACACCTCGCCTTCGAGCGCGGCATCGTGGTGGATCAACGAGATCCGCAGCCGATTGTTGAACTCCTGGCGCGCGACCTGGTTCGCGGTCGGCAAGACTCCGCGCCACGCCGTGACGGTGCGTTCGACCTCGCTGAAGCGAGCGTCGATATCTTCGGTTTCTTTGTACCTGAGCACCTTTAGATCTTCTTTTTCGAGCGGAGGGAGTCTAGTGGACACCATCCGGATCGTCAAGTTGGGAGAACGACACTTCCTTACATCTAACTGCACACCAATTGCCGATCAATCGCAAGATTTCTGCAAACTTGCGGTGTCGCGTGGTACCGAAGCCAGGTCGTGAGCTTCGATCACGAGTCGGTGCTGGTCGACGAGGTGCTTTACTACCTAGCACCTCGGAACCACGAGGTTTTCTGCGATGGTACCGCCGGTGGTGGCGGCCACCTGGCAGCCCTGTTGGCGGTCGATGGAACGCGGGCGGTCGGGATCGATCGCGACCCCGCGGCGCGTGCTGCGGCTTCCAATCGGCTGCAATCGTTCGGGGATCGGGTTCAGATCCTCGAGGGCCGGTACGCCGAGATGCCCCAGCTACTGGCGGCCGCCGGGTTATCCCAAGTCGATGGAATCCTTTTGGATATCGGGGTTTCATCACCCCAGCTCGACCATCCGGATCGCGGGTTCTCCTTCATGAAGGAGGGCCCCCTCGACATGCGGATGGATCCGACCCGTGGTCAGACCGCACTCGAGCTGATCGGCGAGCTCGAGCAGGAGGCGCTCGCCGATCTGATCAGGGAGCTGGGGGAAGAGCGCCACGCCCGCAAGGTCGCCCGCGTGATCAAGGAGGCGCTCGCGGCCGACCAGGTTCACACCACGACCGAGCTCGCCGCGGTGATCTCGACCGCGATCCCATTCCACGAGCAACGCCAATCCAAGATCCACCCGGCGACGCGGACGTTCCAGGCGCTGCGGATCGCGGTCAACCAGGAGCTCGACGAGCTCGAGACCTTCCTCGCGGCGTTCCCCGAGCTGCTCGCGCCTGGCGGCCGCTGTGTCGTGATCAGCTTTCACTCGCTCGAAGATCGCTTGGTCAAGAATGCGTTCCGCGATCTCGAGTGGACCTCGTCCCTGCCGGAGCGGTTCGCGCGCGAGGCCGGTGAACGAGTCGCGCCGGTCGTCGAGGTGCTGACCCGCAAGCCGGTCTCGGCGAGCGAGGCCGAGCTCGCGCGCAACCCCCGCGCACGGTCGGCGCGGTTACGCGCGTGCGTCCGGACCGCCGCGCCGAACGCGCCGGCCCACCGCTGACGAGCGCTGGCGAGCGGTGACGTACGCTGGCGAGCGCTGACGAGCGCGATGACTGCGCGCGCGTACAGGTAGTCGCCGCGACGACGATCCGCGCGGGAGCGCACGGCGCTCAACGACGCTCAACGATGACGCAAAAAATTGCCACGCGAATCGCGCGGGGTTGTAGTGGACCGACTAGATGACGCGGTCGGTTTCGCTCTATCGAATGTTCAAACGAGCGGAGAACGCCGCGAGCGTACGCTCGGTGGTGATCGCGATGATCGTGGTGGCCTCGACGCTGACTGGCGTCGGCGTGATCCGCGTCTCTCGCCAGCACGAGGTGCTGCGGCTCGGCTATCAGCTCGCGAAGCGAGCCGACGCCGTCAAGAGCCTGAAGGAGGCCCGCCGCCGGCTCGAGCTCGAGCGCGCGACCCTCACCGCGCCCGATCGGATCCGCCGGCTGGCGACCGAGCTCGGCATGACACCGGTCGCGCCCGATCACATTCGCGTCATCACCGACGTACCGGGCTCGGCCGTCGCGGCCGTCAAGGTCGCGGTGCGGCCATGAAGCTCAAGCCGATGACGCCCGGCGTGTCGAGCGGCGCACGCACGCGCGCGTACCTCGTCGGCGGCGTCGTCATCCTCGCGTTGTGCGGCGTCGGGGTGCGCGCGTGGGCGCTGCAGATCGACGACGGCGAGCACTATCGCGCGCTCGCGGAGCGCCAGCACGAGCTGCGCCTGGATCTGCCGGCGCCGCGCGGCGACGTGCTCGATGCGCACGGTGCGCCGCTCGCGGTCAGCGCCGACGTCGACTCGATCTGGGCGAACCCGCACGACGTCCGCGATCTGGACAGCACCGCCGACACGCTCGCGAAGCTCACCGGCATCGACGCCAGCGTGCTCGAGGGCAAGCTCGCCGGCGATCACAAGTTCGTGTGGCTCGCGCGCCACGTCGAGCGCGAGGTCGCGAAGCGGGTCGCCGCGGCGAAGCTCCCCGGCATCGAGGTCGCGAAGGAGCCGCGGCGCTGGTACCCGGCGAAGGAGATCGCGGGCCCGGTGATCGGCCGCGCCGATATCGACGGCAAGGGCCTCGACGGCATCGAGCTCGCGATGAACGACGAGCTGGCCGGCAAGCGCACCGAGATCGAGGGTCTGCGCGACGCCCACGGCCACGCGATGCTCGCCGATGGCATCGCGCCGGCCCAGCCCGGCGAGACCGTGCGGCTGTCGCTCGATCGCAGCCTCCAGGCGATCGCGGAGGGCGCGCTCGCCGAGACGGTCGCGAAGAACAAGCCGAAGGCCGGGGTCGCGGTCGTGCTCGAGGTCGGTACCGGCCGCGTGCTCGCGATGGCGAGCTATCCGTCGTACGACCCGAACAGCGGCGAGTCGCACGGCGCGCGCAACCTGGCGGTGACCGATGCGTTCGAGGCGGGCTCGGTGATGAAGGTGTTCTCGGTCGCGACCGCGCTCGACAACGGCGTGGTCACGCCCGACACCGAGTTCCAGATCGGCAACAGCGTGGTCGTCGGTAATCGCGCGATCACCGACCACGAGTTCGACGCGTACCTGACGGTCGCCGGCATCGTCAAGCGGTCATCGAACATCGGCGCCGCGAAGATCGCGCTGCGACTCGGCAGCGAGAAGTTATACGCCGGCCTCCGGTCGTTCGGGTTCGGCGGCAAGACCGGCATCGAGCTGCCCGGCGAGCGCATCGGCATGCTGCGCAATGGCAAGCACTGGCGCGATATCGACCTCGCGCACATCGCGTTCGGCTACGGCCTCACGGTCACGCCGCTCCAGCTCGCGGCGGGGATCGCCGCGATCGGCAACCGCGGCGTGTACAAGCAGCCGCGGATCGTCGACCAGGTCAGCGACGGCGACGGCAACGTCACGTATCGCGGCGAGGGCGCCGAGCATCGCGTCGTCTCGGAGCGCACCGCCGCCGAGATGATGAAGATGATGGTCGCGGTGTTCGACAAGGACGTCAACGGGAAGGGCGGCGGCACCGCGAAGGGCCTCGACGTCGTCGGCTTCAAGTGCGCCGGCAAGACCGGCACCGCATACAAGTTCGATCCGGTGACCCACTCGTACGGCAATCACGATCACTACATGAGCTCGTTTGCGGGGCTCGCGCCCGCGGATCATCCGCGGCTCGCGGTCGTCGTCCAGATCGATGATCCGAGCGGCGCCGATCACTACGGCGGCTCGGTCGCCGGTCCGGTGTTCGCGCGGATCGCGAGCGAGGGCCTGCGCTACCTGGGAGTCCCGGGCGCAGCGCCACCCCTTCCGCCGGTCGCGGCGGGCCAAGCCAAGCCGGTCAAGAAGCCAGCGGTCGCGCCGGTCGCCCCGCCGCCGGTTGCCCCGTCGCCGTCGCCGTTGCCGTTGCCGGCCGAGCTCGATGCCGCCGTGCCCGCCGTGCCCGCCGTGCCCGCCGTGACCATCCCCGACTTCACCGGCATGGGCGTCGGCAAGGCGCTCGATCGGGCGCGCGCGCTGCACCTCCCGGTCGACCTGATCGGCACGGGCCGCGTGATCGCTCAGGATCCTGCCGCCGGTCCTGCCGCCAGCTTCACCAGGCTCACGCTGCGGTTTTCCGACGAGACACGCGGCGTACACTAGCTTGCGGACGTGCACGAAATCGGGGAGGCTGCGCGTTCTATCGGCATGAAGTTGCGCCAGCTCATCGAGTCGTTGGTGGAAGGCGGTTCGCCCGGCGCGCGCCTGATCGGCGACGGTGAGGTCGAAGTTCGGGCGGTCCACGAGGACTCGCGCGAGATCCTCCCCGCGGATCGGGACGAAGCCGATCCACTCCGCTCCGGGCCTGGCGACGTGTTCGTCGCGGTCAAGGGGCTGACCAGCGATGGCCACGCGTTCATCGAGGCGGCGGTCGAGCGCGGCGCGGTCGCGGTGATCGTCGAGCGCGAGGTCGAGGCCAGCACGGCGCGGCTCAAGCGCAGCGCGGATCCGACCGCGAAGCTCCCGGCGATCGTCGTGGTGCCCTCGACGGCGAAGGCGCTCGGCCGGTTGGTCGCGCGATCGTTCGGCGATCCGGCGAAGGGCCTGACCCTGATCGGCGTCACCGGCACGAACGGCAAGACCACCACGACGTACCTCGTCGAGGCGATCCTGCGCGCGGCCGGCAAGTCGGTCGGCGTGATCGGGACGGTCGAGATGCGGTTCGGGACGACCGTGCTGCCGGCGAGCTACACCACGCCCACGCCGGAGATCCTGCACGGCGCGCTCGCCCAGATGAAGGCCGCGGGGGTCACCCATGTCGTGATGGAGGTGACGTCGTCGGCGCTCGCGATGAACCGCATCGTCGGGCTCGAGTATGCCGTCGCCGCGTTCTCGAACCTCACGCAGGATCACCTCGACGTCCACGGCTCGATGGCGGAGTACCAGCAGGCCAAGGCGCTGCTGTTCTCCGAGTACCTCGCGACGACCGGGACCGCGGTGGTCAACGTCGACGATCCGGTCGGCGAGGACATGGGCGCCGCCGCTCGCGGCGCGCGCGTGATCGCCGTAGCGACGGACGCCGGGAGCTCCGCGAACGTCCGCGTGGTCGCGTCGTCGTCGTCGGTCAAGGGGATCGAAGCGACGTTCGCGACGCCGCGCGGCGAGTTGCAGATCGTCTCGCATCCGTTGATCGGCGCGTACAACGTGGCCAACCTCGCGCTCGCGGTCGGCATCGCCGAGGCACTCGAGCTGCCCCACGAGGCGATCCGCGCCGGGCTCGTGGAGACCGCGCCGCCGGGCCGGGTCGAGCGCGTCTACACGTCGGGCGAACGCCCGACGCGGAGCACCGACGTCGACGGCGCGAAGGTAGACACCGCCGAAGCCGGCGCGAAGGTAGACACTGCCGCCGGCCTCGACGTGTTCGTCGACTACGCTCACACTCCCGATGCGCTGCGCAACGTGTTGCTGGCGCTCCGGCCGCTGACCGCGCGGCGACTGATCTGCGTGTTCGGGTGCGGCGGCGACCGCGATCCGACGAAGCGGCCGAAGATGGGCGCGGCGGTGGCCGAGCTCGCCGACCTCGCGATCGTGACAAGCGACAACCCGCGTACCGAAGATCCCCGCGCGATCCTCGACATGATCCTGCCGGCGGTGCCCAGGCCGTTCTTCGTCGATCCGGATCGCCGGGTCGCGATCCGCGCCGCGATCGCCGAGGCCACGCCGGGTGACGTCGTCGTGATCGCCGGCAAGGGTCACGAGGACTATCAGATCATCGGCAAGACCAAGCACCACTTCGATGACCGCGAGGAGGCGGCCGCCGCGATCGCCGAGCGCGAGCACCGGTTGCTGGTCGGCCTCGCGCGCGACGCGGGTGGCACGCTCGCCGGCGATGGCAACGTGACGATCGATCGCATCGTGATCGATTCGCGCCACGTCGCGCCGGGTGCGCTGTACGTCGCGATCCGCGGCGACAAGCTCGACGGCCATCGCTTCACGCCCGATGCGATCAAGGCCGGTGCGGCCGCGGTGATGGTCGATCACGAGGGCCGGCAATGGGCGCCCGCGCTCGCGCCCGAGCTCGCGAAGGGCCAGCCGAGCATGACCGCCACGCCGGCGATCGAGGTGGTCGATACGCGGATCGGCCTGGGCAAGATCGCGAAGGCGCACCGCCGCGCGTGGGCCAAGACGATCATCGGGATCACCGGTTCGGCGGGCAAGACCACCACGAAGGAGCTGACGCGCTCGGCGCTCGCGATGGCGGGTACGACGCTCGCCGCGGAGGCCTCGCTCAACAACGAGACCGGGGTCCCGCTCACGTTGCTCGCGCTGCGCCTGTTCCATCGCTTTGGCGTGATCGAGATGGGGATGCGCGGGCTCGGCCAGATCGAATATCTGACGAAGCTCGCCGAGCCCGATGTCGCGGTCGTCGTCAACGCCGGGACCGCGCACATCGAGCTGCTCGGCACGACCGACAACATCGCCAAGGCGAAGGCCGAGATCTGGCTCGGCCTGCGCAGCGGCGGCACCGTCGTGCGCCCCGCCGACGATGCGCGGCTCGAGAGGTGGGCGCGCGAATACCAGCCCCACGCCCGCCACGTGACGTTTGGAGACACCGACCCCGCCGACATCCGGCTCGTCGAATACACGCCGAGCGACGCGGGCGGCGCGCTCGTGCTCGACGTGTTCGGCGAGCGCAGGCAGCTCGTGCTCGGCCTGGTCGGCAAGCACGCGGCGCTCGACGCGTGTGCCGCGCTCGCCGCCGCGCACGCCGCCGGCGCTTCGATCGATCAGGCGCTCGCCGGGCTCGCGCGCGCGCGCCCACCCGCGATGCGTGGCGAGATCGTCGAGATCGGAGGACGCAAGGTGATCGTCGATTGCTACAACGCGAACCCCGCCTCGATGGCGGCGGCGCTGCACACGCTCGCCGAACGCGCGCGTGGCGTGCCCGCGATCGCGGTGCTCGGCGACATGCTCGAGCTCGGCGATCACGCGCCCGCCGCGCACGACGAGATCGGCGCGTTGGCCAAGCACCTCGGCATCAAGGTGATCGGCCTGGGCGAGCTCGCCACGCGGTTCGGCGGTGAGCTCGCGAAGGATCCGGGTCACGCGGCCGAGCGCGCGCTCGCGAAGACCGAGTCGGGCGGGTGGATCTTGCTCAAGGCCTCGCGCGGGATGCGGCTCGAGCGCGTGCTCGATGCGATCAAGGAGCAAACGCTCTAGCCATGCTGTACCACCTGTTCTTCGGCAGCCTCGGCGAGCACGTGCGGTGGATGCGCGTGTTCGGCTACACCTCCTCGCGCATCCTCGCCGCCGCGATCACCGCGCTGTTGCTGTCGTTCTTCCTCGGCCCGTGGTTCATCGAGAAGCTCAAGGCCCGCCAGATCGGCGAGACGATCCGTGCCGATGGCCCGGTGTCCCATCAGAAGAAGGCCGGCACCCCGACGATGGGCGGCTCGCTGATCTTGTTCTGCCTCGCGGTCTCGACGCTGTTGTGGTGCGACCTCCGCAACCAGTTCGTGTGGCTCACCTTGACCGTCACCGTCGCGTTCGGCGCGATCGGCTTTGCCGACGACTACATCAAGGTCGCGAAGCGCGACAAGAAGGGCCTGTCCGGCAAGATCCGGCTCGGCCTCGAGTTCCTGATCGCCGGCGGCGCGATGGCGTACTTGTTCTACTCGAACACGATGCCCGCCGATATCCGGCTGCAGTTCCAGCTCCCGTTCACCGACTTCCGCCAGCACGTGCTCGAGCTGCCGGCGTGGTTGTACGTGATCGTCGGCTCGGTCGTCGTCGTCGGTGCCGCGAACGCGGTCAACTTCACCGACGGGCTCGACGGCCTCGCGATCGGGCCTTCGACCATGAACGCCGGCACGTTCCTCGTGTTCGCGTACATCGCGGGGACGACCGCGACGATCGTCGTCGGCCGACAGGAGGTGACGATCGCGGACTACCTGCACGTCGCGCACATCCCCAACGTCGAGGAGCTCGCGGTGTTCTGCGCCGCGCTGTTCGGAACCGGGATCGGCTTCCTCTGGTACAATACGTATCCCGCGCAGGTGTTCATGGGCGATGTCGGCGCGCTGTCGCTCGGCGGTGCGATCGGCATGCTCGCGGTGCTGACCAAGAACGAGCTCGTGCTGCTGATCGTCGGTGGCTTGTTCGTCGTCGAGGCGCTCAGCGTGATCATCCAGCAGGGCGTGTTCAAGGCGACCAAGCGGGTCGAGAACGGCAAGGTCGTCGGCACCCGCGTGTTCGCGATGGCGCCGATCCATCACCACTACGAAAAGAAGGGCTGGGACGAACCGAAGATCATCGTGCGGTTCTGGCTCGTCTCGGCGCTGCTCGCGCTGCTGGCTCTGGGTACGCTGAAGCTGAGGTAGTCCGATGGACCTGCAAGGCAAGACCGTGGTCGTCGTGGGGCTCGCGCTGACCGGCGTCGCGGTCGCGAAGTTCTGCGTCTCGCGCGGCGCGAACGTGATCGTCACCGATAAGCACCCGGCCGAGAAGCTCGCCGAGCCGATCCGGTTGCTCGAGGGCACGCGCGTCATCTACGAGCTCGGCGGCCACGACGTGCGGACGTTCACCACGGCGGATCTGGTCGTGATGTCGCCCGGCGTGCCGCTGTTGCCGGAGATGGTCGCCGCGCGCGCGGGCGGCGTCGAGGTGATCGCCGAGATCGAGCTCGCGTATCGGTTCCTCGATCCGCACGCCCAGGTCATCGCGATCACCGGCACGAACGGCAAGTCGACGACGACCGCGCTGACCGGCATCCTGTGCGAGGCCTCGGGGCGCCCGACGTTCACCGGCGGCAACCTCGGCAACGTGCCGATGATCGCGGCGATCGATCACCCCGCGAATTCGCCCGGCGGGCTCATCGTCGTCGAGGTCGCGGCGTTCATGCTCGAGAACTGCGAGCGGTTCCGCGCACACGTCGGCGTGCTCACCAACATCACCGAGGATCACCTCGATCGGTTCGAGACGATGGAGCGCTACGCCGCGATCAAGGGCCGGATCTGGGATTTCCAGCGCACCGATGACATCGCGATCGGCAACGCGGCCGACGCGTGGGTGATGCGCGAAGCCGCGGGCGTCGCCTCGCACTTCTACGCGTTCGATTCGCGGCGCGGCGCGGTGATCGAGCACGGCGCGTATCTCTCCGCCGATCGCAAGGAGCTGATCCTGCGCATGCGGGGCTTGGCCGAGCAGTTTCCCGTCGACGATCTCGTGATCGTCGGCAACCACAACCTGGAGAACGCGATGTGCGCCTACATGGCCGCGCGCGCGGTCGGCGTGACCGTCGAGGACGTCCGTGCCGGGGCGCAACGCTATCGCCCGCTGCCGCACCGCATGGAGCTCGTCGGCGATCTCCACGACATCTACTACTACGACGACTCGAAGGGCACGAACGTCGCGTCGGTCGCGGCGTCGGTGCGCGGCTTTCCGCGGCCGCTCGTGCTGATCGCGGGCGGCGTCGACAAGGGCGGCTCGTACGAACCGATGCTGCAGGCGCTCGAGGGCACGTGCAAAGGCATCGTGCTGATCGGCAAGGCCGGGCCGTTGATCCACGCGGCCGCCGAGCAGCACGGCGTGCACTACCCCGTGGTGTTCGCGAGCGACATGCACGATGCCGTCGCCCAGGCGACCGCGCTCGTGGGCCCCGGCGATGCCGTCGTGCTGTCGCCGGCATGCGCGAGCTACGACATGTTCGAGAACTTCGGCCATCGCGGCCGGGTGTTTCGCGAAGCGGTTTCGGCGGTCGGTGCAAAGCGCCTCGACGTGTGACCGAAGAGAAGTGATATCGTCGAGCGATGCGCTGGCTCACCCTGATGCTGCTCGCGGCATGTGGCTCGTCCACCTCGGATCGTCCGCCGCCGAAGGCTCCGAACACCGAGCTGATCGTCGGTACGTTCGAACGCCGGCCTCCCGACGGCACCACGATCGCGCGGTTCCAAGGCGACGGCACGATCACGCTCGCGCACGACGCCGCCTCACTCGATCGCAAGAACCTCGCGGTCGGCTCGTACAAGCTCGACGGCGAGAGCCTCACGCTCACCTACAACAGCGGCGAGATGTGCAAGCCCGGCGAGACCGGTACGTACAAGGTCGTGATCTCGAAGGTCGGCATCCGGTTCACGAAGGTCGACGACCCGTGCGCCAACCGCTCGAAGATCGACGGCCAGACCTGGTATCGCGCGAAGTAAAAACTGGCGCCGCCCGCGCGCCGCCACGAGAGTGGAGGCTCGGGCATGAGCGTCCTGTCGCGTTTTGTTGATCGGCTGCGCGGCCACGCCGCCGAAGCCGCCCTGCCCGCGGCCGCGCAGACCGTCGCGGTCCAGCATCCGAGCGCGACCCTGCCGGAGCGCTCGTACGATCTACTCTTACTCGCCGCGGTGCTCGGCCTCCTCGCTATCGGCACGATCGAGATCTATTCGGCGACCGCCGCGCTCTCGCTCACGCACTACGGCGATGCCTCGCACTTCCTGATCCGCCAGCTCGGCTACCTGGCGTGCGGCGGGCTCGCGATGTGGATCGGCGCCGGCATCGACTACCGCCGGCTCAAGAACTGGACCTACCCGCTGCTGTTCGGCTCGCTGGTGCTGCTCGGCGCGGCGCTCCTGATGCACGCGACGAACGGCGCGAAGCGCTGGATCCCGCTCGGCCCGCTGACGTTCCAACCGGTCGAGGTCGCGAAGCTCGCGCTCGTGACCTACCTGGCGTGCTCGCTCGGTCGCAAGGCGGATCAGGTCAAGACGTTCACGATCGGCTTCGTTCCGCACCTCGTCGTGTGCGGCATGATGATGGCGCTGCTGCTCAAGCAGCCCGACCTCGGCTCGTCGGTGGTGCTCGGCGCGACCACGCTCGGCATGTTGTTCATGGCGGGCGCGCGGGTCTCGTACATCACGATCGCGGTGCTCGGCTCCGCGCCGATCGCCTATCACCTCGTCGTCGGCACGCCGTGGCGGTTGCAGCGCTTCCTCGCGTACTTCAACCCGGAGGCGTTCGCGAACAAGGAGGGCTACCAGGGCGCGCAGGCGCTGCTCGCGATGGGCTCGGGCGGGCTGACCGGCAACGGGCTCGGCGGTGGCCATCAGACGCTCGGCTACATGCCGGAGGCGCACAACGACTTCATCCTCGCGCCGATCGGCGAAGAGCTCGGCTGGATCGGCATCGCGGTCGTGCTCGCGCTGTTCGCGATCCTGCTGTGGCGCGGCATCCGTGCGGCGCTCGGCGCGCGCGATGTGTTCGGCGGCTACCTCGCGTTCGGCATCACGCTGCTGTTCGGCGTGCAGGCGCTGTTCAACGTCGGCGTCGTGCTCGGCGTCGTCCCGAACAAGGGCATCACGCTGCCGCTCGTCAGCTACGGGGGCAGCTCGCTGATCGTGACGATGTTCCTGATCGGCCTGTTGCTCAACGTCGGCCGCCGCCCCGAGCGCTACAGCGCCGAGAAGCAGCGCGAGCTCAAGCAGCGCGAGCCGGTGCGGAAGAAACGTGTGCGCGTGCGCGTTGTTGCTGCATGATCGCCGACATGAAGCTCGTCATCGCCGGCGGTGGGACGGGCGGCCATCTGTTCCCCGGCGTCGCGATCGCGGAGGAGCTGCGCGCGCGTGAGGTCGATGCCGAGATCACGTTCGTCGGCACGGCGCGCGGGATCGAGGCGCGCGTGTTGCCCGATCTCGGCTGGTCGCTCGAGCTGATCGAGGTCAGCGGCCTGAAGACGGTCGGGCTCGCGGGTGCGATCAAGGGGTTGTTCCGGCTGCCCCGCGCGTGGTGGCAGGCGCGCGCGCTGTTGAAGCGGCTCCGGCCCGATGCCGTGATCGGGGTCGGCGGCTACGCCTCGGGGCCGGTCGTGCTCGCCGCGAAGCTGCGCGGGATTCCGACCGCGATCTGCGAGCAGAACTCGATCCCGGGCCTGACCAACAAGATCCTCGGCCGGCTCGCGCGGCGGGTGTTCCTGTCGTTCGACGGTTCGAAGAAGTTCTTCAAGGCGACCAAGATCGTGATGGCCGGAAATCCGGTGCGCCGCGATCTGCTGGCGAGGCTGGCGGCGCCGGGTGCGCGCGCCGCCGACGGCCGCGTCCACGTCCTGGTCAGCGGCGGCTCGCTCGGTGCGGTCGCGGTCAACGAGCTCGCGGCGCAGGCGCTGATCGCGCTCGCGGTCGACCACGAGCTCGCGATCACCCATCAGACCGGCGAGAAGGATCTCGAGGTCACGCAGCGCCGCTACCGCGAGGCCGGCGTCGAAGCCGACTGCCGCGCATTCATCGTGGACATGGCCGCGACGTATCTCGCCGCCGATCTCGTGATCGGCCGCGCTGGTGCGACGACCGTCGCCGAGCTCGCGATCGCGGGCAAACCGGCGGTGTTCATCCCGTACCCGTTCGCCGCCGACAATCATCAGGAGCTCAACGCCCGGGAGATGGCCGACGCCGGTGCCGCGTTGGTGTTCCGGCAGTCCGAGCTCACCGCCGACAAGCTCGCCGCCGCCCTCCGACCGCTGCTCGACGATCCTGCGAAGCGCGCCGAGATGGGCGCCGCGATGAAGACCCTCGCGAAGCCCGGCGCCGCCGCCGCGGTGATCGACTGGGCGCAGGCCGCGACGTCGTAGCCAAAGGGTCGCCAACGGGTCGCCAACGGGTCGCCAACGGGTCGGCCACCTCACCAAACGCTTGCACGATCGCGACTCGACGTTCCGGATCGGGACCGCGAGTCCCACGATCGTGAAGCGAAGTAGCTGCGGCGTCACGCGCGCGTCATGGCTCGATACATGAAGCACGTGTCATGAAAATGCAGCGGTTTCGGTTGTGCATGATCGTGCTCGTTTCGTCCGCCGTCGGTTGCGGCGCCCAGCTCGGCACGCCGAGCGAGCTCACCGGCAGCGGCGGTGCCGCGACCGGTAGCGACGTACCGTCGGGGCCGTCGGGGCCGTCGGGGAGCGGCGACGACGGCAACTCTCCGGTCGACGGCCCGGATGCCGGCATGACACCGCCACCGCCGACGCCGCTCGACCCGTGCTGCCATGATCGCGCGCACTGCGTCGCCGCGACCGACCTCCCGGCCGCCGGTCAGACGTTCCTCGACAACGACAGTTGCGATGACGGCCAACTGTGCGTCCCCGATCAGCTGCTCGACCACGATCCGATCTCCACGTGCAGCGCGAACAGCTACGCGCTCGGTGACTACACCGGCGTGTGTCTCTCCGACTGCCTTCACTTCGGCGCTGCGAACCTCGCGCTCGAGCACGGCGACTGCGATTCGCACGAACTGTGCGTGCCGTGCAGCGTCGGCGGTCAGCCCACAGGTGCCCCCGGCTGCCCGTAACTACGCTAGGCTAACAGCCTCGATGTTTCGCAAGCCAGACACCCACATTCACTTCGTCGGGATCGGCGGCATGGGCATGTGCGGCATCGCCGAGGTGCTCGCGAACATGGGCTATCGCGTGTCGGGCTCGGACATGAACGATACCGAGATCACGCGGCACCTCCAGAGCATCGGCTGCGTGGTCAAGC
>JBDTEH010000104.1:0-39893 GCA_039922635.1 Kofleriaceae bacterium
AAGACGATGTTCGATGGCTTCGAACCCGCGACGTATGCCGACGAGGCGCGCGATCGCTGGGGCCAAGCCGATGCATACAAGGAGTCCGCGCGCCGGACGAAGGGCTACGGTAAGCCCGAGTGGGAGGCGATCAAGCGCGAGGCCGAGGCGATCTATCGCCGGTTCGCGGAGCTGATGCACGAGGGGACGCCGCCGAGCGACGCACGCGTCCGTGGCGTCGTCGAGGCGCATCGCGCGCACATCGATCGCTGGTTCTACCCGTGCTCGATCGAGCTCCAGCAGGCCCTCGCCGCGATGTACGTCACAGATCCGCGGTTCCGCGCGAACATCGACAAATACGCCCTGCCCTTCGGCAGCGCTGCCTCGCCGGGGCAGGCCCGGCTCGGCGACAACTCCGCCGCGGGGCTCGCGGAGTTCATCCACGCGGCCGTGTGTGGGGACGGGCCGCAGCGGTCAGGGTAGCCAGTAGTCCCGCGGGTACAGCGTGAACAGCGTCGTGGTCTTGCCGACCGCCGCGTGCAGGTAGTCCTGATACGCGGCGAGTTGCTTGGCGTTCCCGATCACGAAGTAGACGTTCGCGGGATCCGGCGCGCCGTACCCCGGCAGCACCTTGCCGTAGACCGCGGGCATCCGCTTGAACAGCTCCGCCGCGAGGTCGGCGCGCTGGCCCTGCGCGAGCACGCGCGTGCGGAACGCCCGCACCATGTCGGGCGGCTGGCCGTCGACGAGGTTCGCGGCCATCGCGGCCGCGCGGCGCTCGTAGCCGTCCGCGATCCGCGACGTGAACGCGCCCGCGATCGCGTAGCGCGCGATGTTGGGATCGGGCTGGACATGCCTCAGCTGATCGATCACGAACTGCAACGTCTGCGGCAGCAACGGACAGCGCTCGGCATAGTAATCGAGCGTGCCGAGCTCCGCGTTCGGGTGGAGCCCGTTCGAGTACGCGAGCCCGGCGGCCCAGGTCTTCATGAAGATCGAGTGGCCACCGTGACCGGTGTAGAGGTTCGACGCGAGGTAGTCGAGCACCGCGGGGTCGGTGTCATCGGCGTAGCTCGGCGCCGGCGCGAGGTTCTCGAACACACCGCTCGAGGTCGACGGCGCAAACAGCCCGACGAACATGGCCTTGGTCGCGGCCGGGACCCGCGCCGCGAGCCGGTCGCGGATGCCGTGTTTCGGCGCCGGCGCCGCCGGTGGTAGCGGCGTCGCCGGGATCGCCGCGACGAGCTGGTCGAGGTTGGCCGCGAGCCCGTGCTGCGCGGCGGTCGAGCCGGTCTCGACGATCCGCGCGCGCGGCGCGCGGACGATGTGCGTGCGGATCTGCTCGAGCTTGGCGAGCGCGGCGGGAGCCCCGAACGCGAGGTCCTTGGCCATCTGATGACACAGGAACGCCCAGTCGCGCGCGAGCGTGGCGTCGGGCAGATCGCCGAGCAAGACCCCGAGGTCCTTGCCGGCGTCGCGCGCGATCGCCTGCGCAGGCGCGCTCAACGCCTTGCCGAACCGGGTCTGCTCGGGGTGCACCGCGAGCT
Source organism: Kofleriaceae bacterium (assembly GCA_039922635.1). Classification (GTDB taxonomy): domain Bacteria; phylum Myxococcota_A; class Polyangia; order Haliangiales; family Haliangiaceae; genus JABFXX01. The sequence continues at coordinate 1,527 of JBDTEH010000104.1, forward strand.
GGTTCGCGAGCGCGACCAGCTCGGCGCGCTTGCCGTTCGCCGCGGCGAGCCTGGTCAGGAACGCGACCGCCTCCGCGGAGACCTTCGGATCGCGCGGATCCTCGAGCATCCAGCGCAGGCGATGAAGATCATAGATCTGGGTCAGGAACGAGGACGTGTGCGCTTGCAACGCGTCCTGGTGCCACCACGCGTCGCGCGGATCGTCGACCCAGCTCTCCTCGGCGTTCAGCATGCGCGCGCGGTCCGCGGTCAGCGTCTGGTCCACGATATCGCGCAGACGTGGCAGGTTCTCGATCCGCCAGTCGGGCGCGAGCATCACGCGCTCGATCCAGCCGAGCGCCGCCTGGGTCTCGGTCACGCCGAGCCCCGATCCGGTGAACGCGAGCTCGGTACGCAGCGTGCGGTTGCTGCCGATATAGCGGACGTCGAGGCCCAGCACCTCGGTGCGCAGCCGCTGCTTCATCTCGGCCGGCGTGATCGGCGTGCCGTGATCGAGCACACCGGCCTCCGAGAGCAGCTCGGGCAGGCCCGCGAGGAACACTTGATCCGCGGGCGCGACCGCACGCGCCAGGTCGAACGAGAGCTCGACGCGGGCGCTCTGCATCGAATCGAACGTCGCGGTGAACGTGCGCACCGGCCCGAGCTCGCCGGTCTCGTACTTCAACGAGTCGTCGAGCGTCAACGGCGGGCTCGCGACCAGCGGTGGTAGCTCGACCTGCTGCGCCGCCTCGAGCTCGTGGGTCGCGACGTCGTAGTCGGCCTTGTAGCGAGCGAGCGTCGCGGCCGGGTCGCTGAGGTGGTACTGCGCCTCGAGGCGCGCCAGCTCCGCGCCGTTGCGCTGGGCGCGCGCGTCGTCGAGCTGCTTGCGCAGCGCCGGGCTCGGCTTCGCGGCAACCCCATACGGTGGCTCGGTGAGGCCCCAGCGCGGGATCCGCTCGCGCCATGGATTGATCCCGGACGCGAGCAGCTGGTCGATCGCCGCGAGCTCCGGCTCGAGCGTCAGCGACTTCGTGAAGCCCGGCGTCTTGCCGAGCAGATCGAGCTGGCTGTGCCACGTCGCGGTCGTGCCGCGGTAGCCGAACCGCGGCGGCGAATCGAGGAACTTCGCGAGCTCCCGGCGCAGGTCGACGAGTCGGCTGTGGACGCCGGCATCGAACGCGACCAGCTCGGGATCGTGATCGGGGAGCTTCGCCAGGTGCTCGAGATCCGCGACGATCAACGCACGAACCGCGCCGAGCGTGTGGTCGTCGAGCTTGTCGGCCTTGACGCCCGCGAGCTCGATCACCACCGGCTGGCCGAGATCGCTCGAGACATCGGTCGAGATCGCGGTCGCGCCGAGGTCGATCACGTGAGTCTTGCCATCGATCAGCTGCTTGTAGACCGGCGTCGATTCGTCGCCCGCGAACGCGTCGAGGAACAGCCGCGCGAGCACGAGGTCGGTCGTATCGAGGTGGCGGGTCGCCGGCCAGATCAACGCGATCGGGCCCGGGTTCGTGGTCTGGGCGTACGGATACTCGACGACCGAGAGCGTGCCGCGCGGCGCCGGTGCCGGCCTGGGCAGCTGCGCCTCGGTATACGCCTTGCCGGCGCGGCCGGCCTCCTTGCCGAGGATCTGGGCGGTCCGATCGAGCACGGTCGCGAGCGACACCGACGACGGGAACGCGGCGATCACGCCCATGTTCGGGAGCGTGTAGTGATCGTCGTGAAACCGGCGGATGTCCTGGGGCGTCATCGTGCGGATCGCGGCGGGAAAGCCTCCCGATTCGAGCGCGAGTGGATGACTCGCGCCGTACGCGAGCTGGTGGAGCGTGCGCCACAGGATCGCCTCGGGATCCTCGTACGCGCGGACCATCTCGTTGTAGACCGTGCCCTTCTCCTCGAGATGGAGCGAACCGTCCGGGGCCTTGTCGACGCCGAAGTTGCGGACCTCGCGCCGGATCTCCTCGTCGGTGTAGTCGGGATGGAGCAGCGCGTCGAGCTGGTTCTCGAACACCGACCAGTAGACCTCGGGGCTCGCGACCGTGTGAAAGTGATACGCGGTGTGCCACTGCTCGGTGAACGCCGAGCTGGTCGCCAGCGACATCGCCTCGCTCGAGCCGAGCCGGCGGCCGCGGTTGCCCTTGCCGAGCAAGAGGTGTTCCTGGGTGTGCGGCTCGCCGCGATCCGAGGTCGGATAGGTGTTGACCCAGATGTAGCCCTGCGGCGCACTCTCGATCCGCAGGTAGTCGAGCTGGAAGCCGGTCTTGTCGTGGACGAGCTTCGCGCCGACCGGTCGATCAGCGGCGTCGAGATAGACCGCGGCGACCGTGAAGCCGTGGACGTGCCCGCCCTCGCGGAGTTGCGCGAGCTCGGCGGGGACGTCACCCGCCGCGGGCGGCATCGCGACCGGCACCGCCGGTGTCCCCGACGCACCGGGAGGTGGCGGCTGCGGCACGGGGCGCGACGGCGACGAGCAGGCCACGAACACGAGGACGAGCAGGAGTACGACGACGAGGCGGCGCATTGCCGCGACTCTACACGCCTCCACGAGCGTGAGGTGGAGGCGACCGCCGCGCCCTACTTCGCGGTCGCGGTCTTCATGGCGGCAGACACCTTCGCGTTCTGCGCGCACTTCTGCAGACCCGGCGCCATCTTGTCGTAGACCGCCTTCATCCGGTCCTTGTACTTCTCGGAGAACCGCTTCTTGTCCTCGGCGCTGACCTTCTTGCCGGCGTCCTTGAGCCGCTTGAGCCGCTCGGCGTTCTTGTCCATGAACGTCGCGAGCTTGTCGCCCATCGAGTCGCAGTTGTCCTTGTGGGTGTCGATGATCGTGGCGAGCTGTTCCATCATCACGACGGCTTGCTCCGCGTCGTTGGGCGCATCCGCGTGAACGCGGCCGGGGATCAACGCAACAGCGAACGCGAGCGCGAGGACGAGCTTCATCCCCGGACCCTAGCTCAGGTCGCTCGCGTAGTGCGGCCGGATCGCCGCGGAGCTACTTCGCTGCAGGAGCCGGGGATGCGGGAGCCGGCGCTGCAGGAGCCGGCGCTGCAGGCTCGGCCTGCGCTTTCAGCTTCTTGGCGGCAGGTGCGTTCTCGCCCAGGACGCCGATCGAGGTCGCCGATGCGGGGAGGTACTTGTCGAACTTGCCGAGGTACCAGCCGCCGCCGAGGCCGAGCACGATGATCAAGAACACCCAGCGCCTCCACGGCGTCTTCTTGTCGGCGAACGGATCGTCGAGGGACCGCTTGGCGCCGGGGGGCAACTTCGCGAGCTCGGTCATCGCGGCGCCAAACGCGACGTTGATCCTCGCGCGACCATTGATCGCCCAACCGTTGGCATCGAGGATCGGGCCGAGGTTGCGGCGGCGTAGCTTGAGCCACGCGAGCAACATCGAGGGTCCGGAGATCATCAAGATCAGCGCGACGATGCCGATCGGCAGCCAGAACCCGAGCCCGAACAGCAGCCCGAACAGCGCACCGAACAGCGTGCCGATGCCACCGATCGCGACGCCGATCGCGGCGACGGTGCCGAGATCGATCTTCGTGGGCGCCTCGGTTTTGTCGGGCTTGTCGGGCTTGTCGGGCTTCTCGGGCTGCTCTGCCTCGTCGAGCGCCTTCTTGTCGGCGACCGCGACCGTATTTCCGGTCGCCTCCATCTTCGCGTTCGACGCGGACTCCGCCGCCTGCGCGCGCTTCTGAACGCCCTCTTCGATCGTGCGGATCAGCTTCTTGTACGGCGCCCAGAACGCAGCGCGCACGCTGATCGGATTGCTGATGATCTTGACGATCGTCGCGTCCCAGTCGTTGCCTTCGCGATCGTAGAAGATGCCGTTGCGGCCAACGAACACACTGTCGGTGTCGCCGTTGGTCAGCGCGGCCGCGATCTGCTTGGTCACGCCACGCCGGGTAATATCGCAGTAGAGCAAGCACGCATCGGAAGCCGAGGCGAGCAAGCCGTGCTTGCCCGCATCCGAGACCGGCACGCACAGGTGCAACGCGCGGGCGTCGAGATACAACGTGCCGGCCTGAAATACGCCGTCCTGTTTCGAGTAGAAGTCCGAGAAGTTGACGAAGTTGCGCAGGATCTTGAGGAAGTCGCGCTGCAGCCGCACGGTCTTGGTGACCGCGGTGATCTGCGCGTAGTCGTCGGCGAGTGCGAAGTCGTCGGCGATCAGCGCGTCGAGCTTGGCCCGGAGCTCCGGCTTCGCGAGCGTCTCGACCCAACCGGGGTCGAGCGCGTCGACCTTCGTCGCCGGCTGCTCGCCGCGCCACAGACGATACTCCGCGAGCTTCGAGTCGATCACCGCGAGATCCTGGCGGGTCAGCGAGTCGCGTGCGCCGAGGATCGGCTTGACGGTCGACGTCAAGAACGCCTCCATTCGATCTGCCCACGCCGGGTTGAGCCCGGTGCCGAACCCGAGCTTGCCGATCGGATCGATCTTCGAGAGCGGCAACTGCGCGAGCTGCGCATCACCGTCGTTGAGCATGCGGCTGGTCAGCGCGAGCAACTCGGGCTCGGTCCCCGCGAGGGCCGCGACACCACGCGGATCGTAGGCCGCGATCCGGCAGCGCGTGAAGTAGTCATCGATCTTGTCGCGGACCGCGGCAAACGCGGTCGCGGCCGCCTCGGTGCCCGCGCCGAGTGGAGCAAGGACCGGATCGCGGCCCACCGAGATCCACGCGGCGCGTTCGTCGATGCCGGCGAAGAACAGGGTGGCGAGCTCCTTGTTGATGCCCGGCTTGCCGCTGAGATCGACGACCGAACCGACCGCCGCGATCGCATCCTCGATCACCTTGCGGAGCTCGGCGTCCTGGGTCGACGCCGGGATCACGATGCCGTCGCCGTTGAGCACGGTATCGGCGAACGCCTTGTTGATCGCGATCGTGTCCGCGATCGTCAGCGCCTGATCGGTCTTCTTCAGATCTGCGAGCATCCGCTTCGCCGCACCCAGCACCTTCGGATCGGCGATCGCCGACAGCTGCACGGTGTCGGAGCTGGTCAGCAGGTCCGCCGGCTTCTTGAACGTGGTCTTTACCCACGCCGCCGCCGCCACGATGTCCTGGACGCGGATCCTGCCGTCGCCATCGTGGTCGAGTAACGCGAGCGTCTCGGCGTCGATATCGACCCCCTTGACCGGCATGGCGAGCGCCACCCACAGCTTCTGATCGAGCTCGCCGACCGCGAGCATGTCGTCGCCGTTGCCAAACGCCACCTGGTCAACACCACCGGCGCGGAAGAACTTGAAAGTGTGAGTCATCGAGACCTCGCGAGCGGAGTGGACCGCGTCCGTCGCATTTCCACCATCGGCGGACCCATGATTCGCGCGTCAGCGTTCGTCCTACACGAAGATGATTGGCTCCGGCTGGCTCCGGCTACACGAGCCCGTTCTGGAGCGCGTAGCGAATCACATCGGCGTTGGTGTCCATGCCCATCTTCTCGAGCAGCCGCGCGCGGTACGTGCTGATCGTCTTCACGCTCAGGTTCATCCTCGTCGCGATCTCGCCGACGGCCTCCCCGGAGGCAATGCCGCGCATCACCTCGAACTCGCGATCCGACAGGCGCTCGTGTGGCGCAGGCTGCGCGCCGCCGACCTCGGCCGCGAGTCGCTCGGCGAGGGACTCGCTCACGAAGCGGCCCCCACGCACGACCTTCTCGAAGGCGCTGACGAGCTGCTCCGATGCCGCGGACTTCATGACGTAGCCGGCGGCTCCGGCGCGCAGCGCGCGCACCGCGAATTGTTCCTCCGCATAGAGGCTCATGATCAGCACCGGGGTCTCGGGATGGCGGTGCTTGAGCTCGGCGAGCAGATCGATGCCGCTGCGGCCGGGCATCGAGAGATCGAGGATGACGATGTCGAACGGTGACTCGAGCGCCGCGAGCGCCGCGTCGCCGCCGTCGACCTCGGTCACCAAGATCGCCCCGATCCGGTCCTCGAGGATCGCGCGAATCCCTTTCCGCACCACTTCATGGTCGTCGACCAGGAGGACCTTCGGCATTCGGGAGAATCCTAACCGAGGCGACGTGGTAGCGTCGCCGGGGAATGGGCGAGACGGACCACGAGCTGCGCAGTCAGTTCGAAGAGGCCCAAGCGATCACCCACATCGGGACCTGGCGCTGGGAGCTCGCGACCGGGGTCGTCACGTGGACGGACGAGCTCTACCGGATCTACGGGTTGGCGCCCCGGTCCGCCACGATCACCCTCGAGTTCGTGCTCGGCCGCATTCATCCCGGCGAACGCGACCGGATCCAGGGCGAGCTCGACGCCGCGCTCGCCCACCGCGGCCGCTTCGCGTATCGCGAGCTGATCGTCCGGCCCGACGGCAGCGTGCGCACCCTCGATACGATGGGCGAGGTCCACCTCGACGACGCCGGTAACCCGGCGTATCTGCTCGGTACGTGCCGCGATGTCACCGAGGAGGCCCATCGCGACGAGGCCCTCCAGTTCTACGCCGACGTGTTCGCGCACGTCCAGATCGGCCTGTCCGCGTGGGAGTTCGACCGCCTGCACGACCCGCCGCAGCTCCGCCTCGCGGCGTTCAACGCGGCGACGGAGTCGATCACCCGGGTCGCGCTCGCGCACCGCATCGGCGATCCGATCACGGAGCTGTTTCCGGAGTTTGCGGGCGTCGCGCTCGCCGCCCTCGCCTGCCGGATCTTCGACATCCTCGACAACCGCGTCGATCACCTCCCCGAAGTCCCGATCACGACGAGCTCGGGTACGCGCACGCTGTCGGTGACGCTGTTCGGCCTCCCGAACGGGCGAATCGGCCTCGCGCTCGAAGACGTCACGACCGTGGCGCGCGCCCGGCTGGTCGCGCGCGGCGAACAGCGCGCGTTGGAGATGCTCGCGGCCGGCGCACCGATCGCCGACACCCTCGCGGTGGTGGTCGAGGCGATCGAGCAGGCGACCGACGGCATCATCGCCTCGATCCTCGTGATCGACGAGACCGGCACCCGGCTGCGTCACGGCGCCGCGCCTCGCCTGCCCAGGAGCTATCAAGATGCGGTCGACGGCACGGTGATCGGGCCGGCCGCCGGCTCGTGCGGCACGGCCGCGTTTCGGCGCGAACCGGTGTACGTCGCCGACACGATGGTCGATCCGCTGTGGGCCGGCTATCGCGAGCTCGTCGTCGAGCTCGACCTGCGCGCGTGCTGGTCCTCGCCGATCCTCGCCACCGACGGTGGCGTGCTCGGCACGTTCGCGCTGTATCGGCGCGAGCCGGGCGTGCCCGACGATGCGACCCGCGCGCTGATGAGCCGCGCCGCTCACGTCGCGGCGCTCGTACTCGAACGCCGCGCGCTCGACGAACAACTGCGGGCACTGGCGTCGCGGATCGAGGCGATCCGCGAGGACGAGCGCACCACGATCGCACGAGAGATTCACGACGAGCTCGGTCAGGCGCTGACCGCGCTCAAGCTCGACATCGGCTGGCTCGCGCGCCGCGTCCACGACGAACCACTCGATCAGAAGCTCGGCGAGATGTCGCGTGCGACCGACGACGTGATCCGTTCGGTGCGGCGGATCTCGACCGATCTGCGCCCGGGGATCCTCGATCAACTCGGGCTGCACGCCGCGATCGAATGGCAGGCCGAGGAGTTCACGCGCCGCACCGGTACGCCGTGCGAGCTCACCTCGGGCCTCGGCCCGCTCGTGCTCGAGCGCGACCTCGCGACGGCGATCTTTCGGATCTTCCAGGAAGCGCTGACCAACATCACGCGCCACGCGAGCGCCCATCGCGTCGAGGTCCGGATCCAGCTCGAGCAAGGCCGGATCGAGCTCGAGGTCGCGGATGACGGGATCGGCATCCCCGAGGTCGGTCCGCGCGGTCAGACCCTCGGGATCCTCGGCATGGGTGAACGCGCACGACGACTCGGCGGCGCTTGCACGGTCAAGCGGCGAACGCCGCGGGGAACGGTCGTCGCGGTCTCGATCGCGTTGCGGTTCCCGGCGGGACAGCTCGCCGGCCGCAGCGGATAGCCACGTCGTAGGACAGACACCGACGCGACGATCGGAAACGTCCGACAAAGCGATCGTGAGTCGTCCGATAGCGGCTCCGCGCGCGGCGGCTTAGCGTGCAAGTCCGTCACGGAGGACTCATGCCTAGCGACCAACCACCTACAGGGCTCGACCAAGCGACCGACTTCTCGAGTGAACCAACCCGCACCGGATCGGGGACCTCGCGCGCGAGACCTCGCATGCTCGCTGCCACGCTGCTCGGGGCTGGCCTGTGCGGCGGCGGCGTCGCGCACGCTCAAGCCGAGCTCGTCCCGACCGACGCTCCCAAGCCGGTCGATGCCAAGACCGTGGTCGACGGCTGGAATCCGTTCCTCGCGATCACGTCGACGTTCAACCTGGTGTCGAACTCGAACGTGATCGGCCAGGTCGATGGTACCGCCACGGTGCTGGGGCTCGGGCTGCTCGGCGGCGCCGACTACACCCACGGTAAGCACTTCCTGTCGACGAGCCTGACCATCAACGAAGCGTTCGCCCGGACACCCGCGATCGGTCGCTTCATCAAGTCGAGCGATGCCGCGAAGGCCGAAGGCATCTACAACTACTTCATCAACGACATCAGCGGCGGCTACGCACGGCTGAGCCTCGCGACGTCGTTCTTCTCGAGCGACGATATTCGCGGCACGCCGACCTCGTGGGTGGACGCGACCGGGCCGACGCCCATCCCGCTCACCACGATGGGGACCGAACAGCACCTCGCCGACGCCTTCAAGCCATTCACGGTCTCCGAGTCGGCGGGTGGCTTCATCGATCCGATCAAGAAGGACGCGATCGCGCTATCGCTGCGCCTCGGCGTCGGCGGTCGCAGCACGTTCGCGAGCGGCGTGTTCGTCAACCACGACGATCCGACGACGCCCCAGGCCGAGCTCCTCGAGCTCTCGGACGTCCACCAGCTCGGGGTCGAGGCGTTCGCCGGGGCCGTCGGCAAGCTCCAGAAGGGCGCGTTCAACTACAAGGCAGGCCTCGCCATCCTGTTGCCGTACGTCAACAACGACGCGGCCGATCGCAGCGCGACCAGGCTCACGCGCGTCGCGTTCGAGGGCACGATGACGTACACGCTGGCGTCGTGGTTGTCGGCGGTCTACGCGATGTCGGTGATCCGCGATCCGCAGCTGTTCCCCGATCACAAGGACGAGGTCCAGGTCCAGAACTCGCTGCTCCTGACGTTCCAGCTCAACCTGGTCAAGAAGAAGGAAGCGCCGAAGCCGAAGACCGCAGAGCAGATCCAGCTCGAGGAAGCGATCCACCGCGCCGACGAGGCCGAGAAGAAGTTGCAGGACGCGGAGAACAAGTTGAACGAGGCGCCTCCGTCGACCACGACGCCCGCGCCAATCGATACGACGCAGCCCACGCCGCCGGCCCCGACGCCGACGCCGGTGAATCAGACCCCGTAGGCAAGGCCTGCGCGCATCGCGATCACGCTTGGTTCGAACCACGCACGTAGCCGGATAGGTAATCATGTTTAGACTTCACGTTCTCGTGTTCGCGCTCGCCGTCCTTGCAGCCCGCGCGTCGACCGCGCGCGCCGAAGACGCCGATCAGCCCGTGCCCGCAGCCGCACCTGCGGCCGCGAGCGCCACCGCTGGCGATTCGTTCGTGCTTCCCGCGGGGAAGCTGCTGCTCGATGCCCAGCTCGAGCTCAACCTGACCAGTGGTGCGGCCTTCAAGCCGGTCTCGCTCGCACCGGATCTCTGGTACGGCGTCAACGATGATCTCTCGCTCGGCCTGGTGCACAGCGGGCTCGCCGAGACGGGTTTCATCGGTGCCGTCGGGGATTCGCTGTGCTTCACCGGCAGCAGCAACGGTTGTGCGCACGTCTACAACAAGGTCGGCCTCGACGGTCGCTATCGGCTGGCCAAGCCCTTCGCGCTCGATGCCGGCCTCTACATCAACTCGATCTCCGATCCGTTCATGCTCGACCTCAAGGTCGGCATCGATGGCCGCTGGAGCTGGGACAAGGTCTCGCTCGAGCTCCAGCCGAGCCTGCTGATCGGCCTCACGAACCGGTCACCCGCGACGGTGATGGGCATGGCCGTCGGTACGGGCAACAGCGAGTACCTCTACATTCCCGCGACCCTCGCCTACCGCGTCGCGCCCAGGGCCGACCTTGCGTTCCAGACCGGCCTGGTGTTGCCGTTCACCGACACCAGCAATGCGTGGGCGATCCCACTCGCGATCGCGGGCCGGTACGCGCTCTCGCCGAACTTCGGCCTCGGTCTCGCGTTCTCGTTCCCCGACCTGATCGGCGGCAACAGCACCGCGGATGTCCGGACGCTCACGCTCGGAGGCACCTATGCGTTCTAAGTTGCTCTTGCTCGCACCCTTGACATGGTTCGGTTGCTACAAGGCGACCGGTCCGCAGACCTGCACGCCGATCGTCACGAGCTGGGGCTCGCCGGTCTATCACTGCGCCGATGTCGCGCCGGCACCGCTGCCAGCTCCGGAACCTGCACCCGCGCCGGCCCCCGTCGTCGAAGCCCCGCCCCCGCCGATGACCGAGGTCACGCAAGACGAGATCAAGCTCAAGCAGAAGGTCCAGTTCGAGACCGACTCCGCGACGCTCTTGCCGGCGTCGACGCCGTTGCTCGACGAGGTCGTCAACGTCATGAACGCACACCCCGAGATCGTGCACGTCCGCGTCGGTGGCCACACCGACTCGACCGGCAACCCGGCCCACAACCTGAAGCTGTCCGACGATCGCGCAGCGGCGGTCAAGGCCTACCTGGTCGACCACGGCATCGCCGCGGATCGCCTCGCCTCGAAAGGCTACGGTCAGACGCGGCCGATCGGAGACAACAACACCGACGAGGGTCGCGCGCAGAATCGGCGCGTCGACATTCACATCCTCCGGCACAAGGGTGAGCTGAAGGATCGGGCTGACAAGTAGACGCCCGGCTCAGGCCCCCGGCTCAGAAGGCCGGTGCGTCGAACGGCAGGTAGATCTCGCGGAACGCCGGCAGCTCCGCGAGCCGGGCGCACCGCGCGCGCAGGGCCGGCAGCGGCGCCTCGAGCTTCACGGTCTCGCTCGCGTACGTGATCGCGCAGCCGAGCGTGATGTCCGCCTGCGTGATCCGATCGCCGAACAGATACGGCGTGGTCCGGGCGGCGCACAAGGTCTCGAGCTCCTCCGCGGCCGCGAGCATCTGACCGTGCAGGCGCGCGAGCAACGGTGGATGGCGCAGCGCCGCCGGACGAAACAGCAGCTCGTAGAGCTGCAAGCGCGCCTTGTCGGCGAGCCCGATCGCGAGGGTGGTCGCCGCCAGCACGTGCCGGCGCGACTCCCCGGAGCGCGGCACCAGGGCCCGCTCGGGACCGACGCGATCGTCGAGAAAGTCGAGGATCGTGGCCGAGTCGACGAGCGCCTCGCCATCCTCGAGCACGAGGATGGGCACCTGACCGAGGGGGTTGAGCTGCTTCACGCGCTCCTGATCCTTGCCGATCGACCAGTTGCGGTGCTCGAACGGCAGGTCCAGGAGACGCATCGAGATCGCGACGCGCCGCACGTACGGCGAATCGAACATGCCCACCAGTTGCATGCGCACAGGATGTCACCACCGGCGGCCGATCGGTAGCGCCGGACCGACGTCGAAGCGAGCGCCTAGCCCAGCGGCTTGATCGGATCCGCGCGATTCGCGTTCGCGACTAGCGGGATCGCCAGCGCCCGCAGGACCATCGGGATCGCGATCCCGCGCGTGACCAGCGGCATGTGCCCCATCTTCGAGCGCACGTAGACGATTCGCGCGTCGAGGGCCTTGGCCGCGAGCTCGCCTCGCTCCGGCGGTGGGAAGTGTTCGATCGTGAACGTCGAAGGCAGCGCGGCGTGAAACGGATCGGTCCACTCGCGGGTGAGGTCGCCGACGTCGATCAACCGGCGATCCGGACGCGCATCGAGCCACGTGGCGTACGCATCGAGCGGGCCGTAGCCGGCATCGAGCAGCGCGAGCGTGTCGATGCTGTCATCGTCGAGCCACTCCGAGATCGTGCGATGCGCGCCGGAGTGCCCCATCACGACCCGCTTGCCGTCCGGCAAGTCGACCCGCTCCCCCACCGCGGCGATCAGCTCGGCATACGAGGTCCAGCTCACGTCGTCGCCGGGGGACTGCGGCGCCTCGCACGCGACGAACATCGCGTTGACTCCCGATTCGGCGAACTGGGTCCCGAGCTGATACGCGCGCCACGCGTCGTCGACGTTCGCGAAGTAGCCGTGGACGTAGACCAACAGGGCGGCGGTCTCGGCGTCGTAGCCCTCGGGCGTCCACACGTGGATCGCGCCATGGTCGGTGCGAAACCGCAGGTGAGTGGCCCCGCCCGCGACCGCGGAGGGCACGAACGCAACCGAAATCATCGCGATCATCAGGAACCGGGCGCAGAGGTGGAACAACGTTCTGTCCTCGAGAGCTGGCGGCCCGACCGGCTCGTGTTCCTGCAACCGTCACGGTCGCACCCGAATTAGTTTGAACACAAACTATCGCAGAGCTCGATACCGGCGACCAGCGAAATCGGCACCGAGCGCGTGACCAGCCTCGTCGAACACGCGCTCACCGTGCTCTGGCGCTCGCTGCGCGCTCCCGCTGCTTCGCGACCGCGAGCGCTGTGCGCTCGGTCGCGGTACAACCCGTCGCGATGAAGCGCAACCGTTCGATTCCGCCGGCGCACGTGATTCCCGTGCTCACGTATCCCGACGTCCGGGTTGCCGTCGATTGGCTACGCGAGACCTTCGGCGCCACCGAGCACGTCTGGATCGGTCCCAACCACCGCGCGCAGCTCATGTTCGGCACCGGCGCGATCATCGCGGCCGATGCGACGCACGATCGAACCGCACCGTCGGGCAGCGGCGTGACGCACGCACTGATGGTGCGGGTCGACGACGTCGACGCGCACTTCGCACGGGCACGCGGGCGCGCCGAGGTCGTGATGGAGCCGATCGACATGCCGTACGGCGAGCGCCAGTACACCGTGCGCGATCTCGCCGGCCACCGCTGGACGTTCTCGCAGACGATCGCCGATACCGAGCCCGAATCCTGGGGTGGCACCACCGTGGCACCGTATCCAGTTTGATCCCGGCTTGACCGGTCGCCACGCCGACCCCATAGTGGGAGCGTTCTTTGACATGGGGGCGTATCGGATTCGACGAGGATGTTGACGCTCGGATCGCGCGTCGTGGCGCCCAAGGCCACGTAAAAATGGGCAAAAAATGCAACTGCGAACGATAACGCTGTTGCCCTCGCCGCCTAACCAAAATTAGGTGACGACGGTGCTCGCAGCTTCCGTCTGGAGCCGCGATGCATTGACACAATCAGGCTGGATCTCACGAGGCGCCGACGGCGTGAGGTCGAGAAAAGTTGGCTTGTCGGGCACGCAGACCGGTCGCCGCCGGCGGGCTCGAGACCTCAAATGGCGTACCTACACGCGTAGAAGTCAGTCCTGATGCATCTTCGGACGCGGGTTCGACTCCCGCCGCCTCCACCATTATTTCGCAGCGTTACGCCGATTTCGGCGTCGCTCTGCCCAAACTCTGCCCAACCACGAGCGGTCCCTCCAGATCGAGGAGCTGCACGGTCTCCCGTGCGACCTCCGGCGCGAGGTGCGCGTACCGCATCGTCATCAAGATCGTGGAGTGGCCCAACAGCTCCTGCACGGCCTTGATCGGCGCGCCGCGCATCACGAGGTGCGAGGCGAACGAATGCCGACACACATGCCACGTGATGAGCCGCAACCCGGCCCGCTTGCACGCACGCCACAGTGGGTGGCGGACCTCGCCCTCGGTCAGCATGTGGCCGCCGGCATCGCAGAACACGAGCGCGCCGCGGAGATGCCGGTGGTCCTTCAGCGCCTTCTGGGCGTCGTTGGACAACGGGATCTCGCGTGACTTGCCCGACTTCGGCGTGCCGAGGTGGCCCCACACGACGTTGCGCCGGACCATGATCCGGCCGGCGACGAGATCGACGTCCTGCCACTGCAACGCGAGCAGCTCGCCGATCCGCATGCCGGTGCGCAGCGCGACGAGGATCATCGTCTGCCACTCACCGTCCGCGGCAGCGACGAGCCGCTTCGCTTCGTCGAACGTGAAGAAGTCGAACTCGGGCTTCTCGTTCTTCAACCACTCGACGTCGGGCACCGCCTCGATGAGACCGCGCTTGCGCGCGACCACGAGCATTCGGCGCAACACCGTCAACACGTTGTTGATCGTCTTGGCCGACAGGTACCGCACCGGCTTGGCGTCGAGCGGTTGACCCTTGGCATCCGTCGCCTTGCCTCTCACCTGCGCCTTCTTGATCCCGTACGCCTTCTCCACGTTGTGGATCGGCGTCTTGGACAGGGCGATCTTGAAGTCCTCGATCACGGCATACGTGACGCGATCGAGCCGCAGATCACCGAGGCGCGGCAGGATGTGCATACGGAGGATGACCTCCTTGCTCTCGACCGACGACGGTTTGTTCTTGATCCGCGAGGCGTCCAGAAACACCGTATGGAACTCGCGAACCGTCGGGACCTCCTTGTTGGTGACGAGCTTCTTCGGCTCGCCGGTTTCGAGGACGCGCGTAATCGCTCGGCGCTCCGCCTCCTCGGCACCTGCCCGGGTCTCGGGCAGGCCCTCGGCCTTCGGAGTTCCGAAGATGCGCACCTTGCATCCATCCGGGGTGCGCACCCACTTGCGGTAGAACCAGGTTCCGAACCGCGTATCACGTCGAACACTCATCTCGATCTCCTTGATGAGCGCTCGCTGCACGAACGCGATGATGCCACGACGAGGCGAACGCGCGACCACGACGCGCGGCGAAGATCGGCAGCGCGATCGCCTCGATCATCGCGTCGCCGACGATGGCGCGCACAGCGACACATCGAGCCACGCGATCAGCGCACCTCGCCGCAGCAGGATGCGCTTACCGAGGCGCTGGTGCGGGATCACGCCGCGGGTCGTGTACTCGTACACGGTGTTGCGATCGACACCGAGGAACGCGGCGGCCTCGTCGACCGTCATCACGTCGCTCGCTGGCTCGGGCGCGGGTGACGTCGACTGCGGCGCCGCCACGCACTCCTGCATCGCGCACAGGAATGCCTTGAACGCCTCGAACGCCTGCCGCTCCAGGAACTCGCGCGATCGTGCGGTGCGCGCCGTGGGCGCGTTCGTGTTCGCGGTCGCCTTCACGAGCGCGACCGTCACGACGCGAACCTCCGCTCCAGATCGAGCAGGCTCGCCACCAGCACACGCGCCAGCTCGCACGGCTCGAGGTCGAGCCACATCATGACCATCGCGATCACGTCCGGATCGTTCGCGAGCGCGGCCCGCGTGAAGCTCGGGACGAGTACGGCCAGACGCCGACTTTGCTCGTTCGTGAGGAGCGACATGGTCGCGGCGGCCTTGGCGGCGAGCATCGCGCCGAAGCCGCGGAGCTGCGCCGACACCGGCGGCGGCGCAGCGATCTGGCGCGCCCTGCTGCGCAGCACCTCCGCGGTGGCGTGTCCGATGTCCGCGTAGGCATCGACCATCGTCTGGAGTTGCGCCGACTGCACGCGCAGCACCTCGACCATCGCCGCCGTTGCGGCCTCCTTCGTCTGGTCGTCCGCCATCATCCTCTCCTTCGGGGTTGGTTGCTTCACGACGCGAACGCCTTCTCGAGGTCGTCGAGGTTCGCTTCGAGCCACGCGATCGCGGCCGCGTCGTCGAGCCGTGCCAGCTCGGCGAGCATGCGCCGCAGCTCGGGCGGCACCTGCGACGTCACGCTCACCTTGGGTGCGAGCGCCATCAACCGCATCTGCGTTGCCGGCGACAGCCGCGGCAGTAGCACCAAGACGCGATCGCGAAGCTGCTTGCTGGTCGGCTCGCCGCTCTGCGGACGCGCGGGCGGCTTCGAGCAGTGCTCGCGAACGAGCGCGACCACCTGCTCGACGGGCATCACCGACAACTCGGTGGCGACACTGTCCCCGCGCTCGTCGGCGAGCAGCGCCGCGAGGAATGCACGCTCGCGGGGCGTGAGCTGCTGCTGGACACGCGCGAGGTGCGCCATCCCGTTCACCGTGACGGGCGCAGGCGGCTCGCCGGGTGGTTCGGGCTCTCCAGGCTCGTCCTTCTTGCCCTGCCATGTGGCGACGAGGCCAGGGATCAGCGGGGTCACGGTCGAGAGGAACTGCATCATCGGACTCGCGTTCGGATCCGCTTCGTCCTCGGCGTCGCCGTGATCGTCATCGCTCTCGTCGTCGGGCTCCTCGCGCGGCGGCGGCGGCAACACTGGGAACGCCACGTTGCGTGGCAGGCCCTTGTTCATCGCGAGCGTCTTGATCCAGTCCGCCTGCGAGTCGCTGATCGCCCGCAGCGCCTCGCCGTTGATGCGCGCGATCTCGGTCAGCGCCTGGAGCGCGAAGCGGAGATCCGTCGTCGGGGTCGCGTCGTTCGCCGCTTTCAGCGCGGCGAACGGCACGTCGGGCACATTTGCGTTGCGCGGACGCGAAGCCTGGATCGTCGTGACAAAGTCGAGCACCTCGCCCAGCTCGTCGAGTGCGTAGACCCGGTACGTATCGGGCCCGCACAAGTCGACCAGCTCCGCCGCCGTCGTCGAGAGCGGGAATCGCATCGCTGTACCGTCCGGGCCGGTGAGCACGCGTGGTCGACCCGCGGTGTTGCGACTGATCCGCCAGCTCGCGGTGCCTTCGGGCAGCGCCAGAAGGTGCCCGAGCGCGTCACGCGCAAGTGGAGGATGGACGTTCTCGGCTTCGAGTTCGGCGGTGCTGACCTTCATGAATCCCAAGCCTACGCACTCGGTCCGCAACCCTTGCGGACCGAGCAGATCCCGGCGACCGTGAGACATGGTGGAAAGCCCGGTCAGAACCTTCGCGGAAGCCTTTCAGAAAGTCCTGCCGGAAGCCTTCTGGAAGTCTTCCTGGCCGACTTCTCGTCGTGAATCGAAGCGCCTTTTCACGGGGGCATCGCGTGTACAAGCGCGGTGAGTACGGCCAGGTCGCGCGCGCGTTGCGGGTGCTCGATGCCCTCCGCGGGTACAAGCGTGGACGCTGGGTGACCGAGGTTGGGACCGAGATCGGCGTGAGCGAGCGGACCGTGCGTCGCGACCTCGGGGAGCTCCAAGACGCCGGCTTCGACATCGAGGTCATGCGCCGGGACGGTCGCGTCATCGCGACGCTGATCGACGAGCGCACCGCTACACCGATCGCGATCACCAAGCGCGAGCGGTTCAGTCTGCTCGCCGTCCGCCGCGTGTTCGACGTCCTGCAGGGAACACCGTTCCTCGAGGATGTGCGATCGGTATTCGCCAAGCTGGAGCAGCGCATGAGCGACAAGGAGCGCGCAGAGCTGGCCTCGTTTGGCGAACGCTTCGTGTACATGCCCGACCACGGCACCAAGTCCTACGCCGGCAAGGAGGACATCATCGACGCGATCCAGACCGGCATCCTGTCGAGCAAGGTTGTCCGCTACCGCTACGCCGACGCGAAGGGTCGGGCTCGCTCCGGTCACCTCGCCCCGCTCGCGATCGCCCTCTATCGCCACGGCCTGTACGTGATCGCCGCGCGTCTCAAGGAACCGGACGAACCCGCGAGCGCTGCGAACGTTGGCATCTTCGCGATCGAGCGCTTCACCGAGGCCGAGCACCTGCGTGCCCACACCTTCGCGATGCCCGCCGACTTCCAGCTCGCCACCGTCCTCCACGGCTCGTTCGGCCCGCACCTCCCCGACGAAGACGGTCCGCACGAGATCCTCATCGAGTTCGCCGCCGACAAGGCCGGCTACGTCACCTCGCGCACGTGGCACGACTCGCAGCGCATCGAGGTCATGCCCGACGGTGCCGTGCGCGTATCGTTGCGGCTCCCTGCGCTCGGCCCGGTGCGTTCGTGGGTGCTCGAATGGGGTGTCGCGGCCCGCGCGCTCGCGCCGAGCAAGCTCGTGGATGCGATCGCCGACGAAGCTCGGCGCACCGCGGCCCGCTACGCGCCCAAGCCCTGATAATCTCGTACCGATCTGGTGGGGCGTTTGTGGCCCCGGGGTCGCGAGAGCGCCCAAATTCGACCGTCATACGCGTACGCGATGATGGAAGCCTGCCTGTACTCGGAGAACTCCATGGCCGCGAAACGCACGACGAACACGAACAGCGAGCCCGGCGAAAAGCCGCGCCGTGGACGTGCCGCGAAGGCCGTCACAACCACAACGTCGGCCATCACCGCGACCAAGGCCACCCAGCAGGGCAGTACGACGAATGGCGGCGGTGACCTCGGCTTCGAGCGTACGCTCTGGCAGGCCGCCGACAAGCTCCGCAACAACATGGACGCTGCGGAGTACAAACACGTCGTCCTCGGCCTGATCTTTCTGAAGTACATCTCCGACGCATTCGACGAGCGCCACGCGCAACTCGTCGCGCTCAAGGATGAAGGCGCCGATGCCGAGGATCCGGACGAGTACCGCGCCGAGCGCGTGTTCTGGGTCCCGAAGGCCGCGCGCTGGTCGGGCATTCAAGCGAAGGCCAAGGATCCGAGGATCGGTCAGTTGATCGACCACGCGATGGTGGCGATCGAGAAGGACAACCCATCCCTCAAGGGAGTACTGCCCAAGAACTACGGGCGTCCCGGGCTCGACAAGCAGCGTCTCGGCGGACTCGTTGATCTGCTCGGCACGATCGGGCTCGGAACGAAGGAACACCAGTCCAAGGACATCCTCGGCCGCGTCTACGAGTACTTCCTCTCAGAGTTCGCGCTGTCCGAGGGCAAGAAAGGCGGGCAGTTCTACACACCGCGCTCAGTCGTGCGTGTGCTGGTCGATATGCTCGCGCCGTACAAGGGGCGCGTGTTCGATCCGTGCTGCGGCTCGGGCGGCATGTTCGTCCAGTCGGAGAAGTTCGTCGCAGAGCATGGCGGACGCATCGGTGACGTCAGCGTGTATGGCCAGGAGTCGAACGAGACGACCTGGCGCCTCGCGAAGATGAACCTGGCGATTCGTGGCATCGAGGCCAACCTCGGCGCGGAACACGGCGACTCTTTCCATCGCGACCAGCACAAGGATCTCAAGGCCGACTACGTCATTTCGAACCCACCGTTCAACGACAGTGATTGGGGCGGCGATCGCCTCCTCGACGATGTGCGCTGGAAGTTCGGTGTCCCGCCAACGGGCAACGCGAACTTCGCGTGGGTGCAGCACTTCATCCGCCACCTCGCACCGGGTGGCTTCGCCGGGTTCGTGCTCGCGAACGGCTCGATGTCGTCCAGCCAGTCCGGCGAGGCAGAGATCCGTAAGGCGATCGTCGAGGCCGACCTTGTCGACTGCATGGTGGCACTACCGGGGCAGCTATTTTACTCGACGCAGATTCCGGTATGCCTGTGGTTCCTCGCGCGGGACAAGAAGGGCGGCGGCAAGTTTCGCGATCGTCGCGGCGAGACGCTGTTCATCGACGCGCGCAAGCTCGGCCGGATGCTCGATCGTACACAACGCGAGTTGAGCGATGAGGATATCGCCAGGGTCGCGGGTGCGTATCAGGGGTGGCGCGGCGACAAGCGCGCGGTGAAGTACAAGGACGAGTTGGGCTTCTGCAAGCGCACCACGCTCGACGAGATTCGCGCGGCGGGCTTCGCGCTCACGCCAGGACGCTACGTGGGAGCCGCCGAAGTCGAAGCTGCAGACGAGCCGTTTGCTGACACTTTCGCAAGGCTGAACTCTACGCTGCGTACGCAGATCGCTGCGGCTCATGCTCTCGACGATCAACTTCTGGCAAACCTATCGAGGCTGAAACTTGCCGAGTGAGTGGCGACATGGCGTCCTTGGTGACGTCCTCGAACTGAAGCGCGGCTTCGATCTCCCGGCGCACGATCGCCTTGAAGGATCCATTCCCGTGGTTTCATCGGGTGGTCCGTCAGGCACACACTCGGAAGCAAAGGTGCGTGGCCCCGGCGTGGTAACCGGGCGGTACGGCACCCTAGGGCAAGTCTTCTTCGTCGAGGGCCCGTTTTGGCCGCTCAACACGACACTCTACGTTTGCGACTTCAAGGGAAACGACCCCAGATTCATTTCCTACTTTCTGCGGACGATTGACTATCTGGCCTACTCCGACAAGGCCGCGGTTCCAGGCGTCAACCGCAACCACCTGCACGAAGCTCGCGTTCGTTGGCCCAACGTCGAGACGCAACGAGAAGTCGCCAGCGTGCTCGGTGCGCTTGACGACAAGATCGAGCTGAACCGGCGGATGAGCGAGACGCTAGAGGGGATGACTCGCGCGTTGTTCAAGGCGTGGTTCGTTGACCGTTTGGACGACCTGAGTCCCGCTGGCGCTGTCGAGACTTCCGTTGGCGCTGTCGACGCTTCCGGTGGCGCGAATGACTGGCGCAGAGTGCCGCTTGGCGAAGCGCTTGAATTGAAGCGCGGATACGACTTGCCACACGCTCAGCGCCGGTCCGGTCGGGTTCCGATCATCTCGTCATCGGGCCCTTCGGGCTTTCATGACGTGCCACAGGTCCGAGGTCCAGGTGTTGTAACCGGACGATACGGCACCATCGGTAAGGTGTTTCTCGTCTGGGATGACTTCTGGCCGCTGAATACCGCGCTCTATGTTCGCGACTTCAAGGGTGCCGATCCGCTGTTCGCGCTCTACCTCCTTCGACAGCTGGACTTTGAAAAGTTCTCGGACAAGGGGGCGGTCCCAGGGATTAACCGGAATCACGTGCACATGGAGCCCGTCGACATTCCGCCAGAGCACCTTCAGCGACGGTTCGCCGATGAGGTTCGGCCGTGGTTGACCATGGTACGCAGCAACGAAGTCCAGTCGGGAACGCTCACCGAACTGCGCGACCTACTTCTCCCCAAGCTGCTCTCCGGCGAGCTGGGCATCCGCGACGCGGAGCGTGCGGTCGAGGCAGTCGCATGACTACGCCTGCGATCACACAGCTCGACATCACGGTGATCGAGCGTTTGCTCGACACTGGGCGTGGGGCTGGCTACGTGTTGGACTTCAGCGACGCTGACTATGGTGGCTTCTTCCGTGACTTCGGGGTGGACATCTTCGGAGATCATTACGCCGGCGAGGGGAACTCGAAGGGTAAACGGCTCCGTGCATTCCTTCGGACAACTCCGCCGCCGCTCAGCGGACGAGTGTTGGCGGCTCTCCTCCGACATCGGACCCTGAACGGAAAGCCGGCTCCCGCGGAAGCAGATCGCGCGGAGTTCGAGGCGATCGCACGGCGCCTCGGCGGCAGCGTTGCGACCGAGAAGAGCGCGGCACCTGAGAACGAAGACGAGCTATTGAAGCTCATCTTCCAGCCGCAGGTGTTCGAGCGGCTTGCGGTGGAAGGCTCGATGAGCAAGCTCCTGGTCGCGCGGATGGAAGAAGCTCGCCGCTGCGTCGACAACACGGCCTATCTGTCGGCGGTTATTCTCTGCGGCAGCGTGTTGGAGGGGATGTGCCTTGGCTACGGAGCTCGGCATCCAGAATCGGCGAATCGCGGCTACCTCGCGCAGTACTCCAAGGCGCCTCCCCACTTCCATGACTGGAAGCTCGCGCAGTGGATCGAAGTTTTTGGACGCATCGGCGTGCTCTCGCAGAACGTCGTGAAGTTCGGGACGGCACTTCGAGACTTTCGGAACTACATCCACCCCTCCGAGCAGTTGGCCAACCGGTTTGATCCAGACAAGCACACCGCACGCATTGCGTTTCAAGTGGTCGTCGCGGCAGCCGAGGATCTCACGCGGCCAGGGACGGTATGAGCCCTGCGATCTACGAGTCCGACGTCGAGGAGTTCGCGCTCGCGCAGCTCGCCGCGCTCGGCTACGACTGCATCAACGGCGAGGACATCGCGCCGGAGGAGCCCGCCGCCGAGCGCGCGAGCTTCGGCGAGGTTATTTTCCGTGGGCGTCTCGACGAAGCGCTTCGCCGGCTCAACCCCGACGTTCCTCAGGCCGCGATCGACGAAGCGCTCCGCAAGGTGACGGTGCCCGATGGCGCCTCGCTGCTACAGAACAACCGCACGTTCCACCGGATGCTCCGCGACGGCGTCGAGGTCGAGATCGCAGGTAACAAGGGTGAGGTACTGCATCCGCGACTTCGGCTCGTCGACTTCGACGACCCGGACGAGAACGACTGGCTCGCGGTCAACCAGTTCACGATCGTCGAGTGGCACCACAATCGGCGGCCCGACATCATCTTGTTCGTTAACGGGTTGCCGCTCGTCGTCTTCGAGCTGAAGAACCTCGCGAACGAGACCGCCACCATCCAGGACGCCTATCAGCAGATCCAGACCTACAAGCAGCAGATCCCATCGCTGTTCGTGTTCAACGAGCTAGTGGTGCTCTCCGACGGCTTCGCTGCGCGCGTTGGCACATTCACTTCGCCCTGGGAGCGTTACGCTCCGTGGCGCACCGTCGATGGCCAGGAAGTAGCGCCGAAGACAACGCTCGAACAGAACACGCTGATCGACGGCATCTTCGAGAAGCGGCGCTTCCTGGAGCTGCTCAAGAGCTTCATCGTGTTCGAGGACGAGAAGAACGGGACGGTGAAGAAGCTCGCCGCCTACCACCAGGTCGGCGCGGTGCGCGAGGCGATCAACCAGACGGTGCGCGCGACCCGGCCGAGCGGCGATCGCAAGGTCGGCGTTGTCTGGCACACCCAGGGCTCGGGCAAGTCGCTCACGATGGCGTTCTACGCCGCGCGCGTCGTCGACGAGCCGGCGATGGAGAACCCGACGATCGTGGTCATCACCGACCGCAACGATCTCGATGACCAGCTGTTCGGCACGTTCGCGCGCTGCGCTGAGTTGCTCCGCAACACGCCCGTGCAGGCGCGCGACCGTGACCACCTACGCGAGTTGCTCGCGGTCGCGTCTGGCGGCGTCGTGTTCACGACGATCCAGAAGTTCTTGCCCGAAGAGAAGGGTGACAAGTTTCCGGAACTATCGCCGCGCCGGAACATCGTGGTGATCGCCGACGAAGCACATCGCAGCCAGTACGGCTTCAAGGCGAAGCTCGTAAAGGACAAGGATGGCGGCTACCTCGTCCCAGGCTTCGCCCAGCACATGCGAGACGCGCTTCCCCACGCATCGTTCATTGGCTTCACCGGGACTCCGATCGAACTGACCGACAAGAACACGCGCGCGGTGTTCGGTGACTACATCTCGGTCTATGACATCCAGCGCGCCGTCGAGGACGGCGCCACGGTTCCCATCTACTACGAGAGCCGGCTCGCGAGGCTCTCGCTCGACGCCGAGCAGCGCGCATTGATCGACGACGAGTTCGAGGAGGTCACCGAGCAGGAAGAAGACATCCGCAAGGAGAAGCTCAAGTCCC
The DNA here is from genome assembly GCA_039922635.1 of Kofleriaceae bacterium. Taxonomy (GTDB): domain Bacteria; phylum Myxococcota_A; class Polyangia; order Haliangiales; family Haliangiaceae; genus JABFXX01. The sequence goes on from JBDTEH010000104.1 coordinate 24,791, forward strand.
GGTGGGCCGCTCTCGAAGCGGTCGTTGGCGACGACAAGCGGGTGAAGGTCATCGCCGAGGACATCGTCCAGCACCTGGAGCGCCGGCTCGAAGGCATGAAGGGCAAGGCGATGATCGTGTGCATGTCGCGGCGCATCTGTGTCGCGATGTACGACGCGATCAAGGCACTGCGTCCAGCCTGGGCCGCGAGCTCCGATCCGGACGATGAGGAAGCGCCGCCAGCAGCTCAGCCCGTCGCGGTCGTGCACGCACCTCAGGCGCGCGCGGCGGAGGCTGCCGCGAAGTGGGGCAAGCCCGATCCGATGGCGCCGCGCAGCGACTCACCCGATGACCTCGGCGGGCAGATGAAGGTCATCATGACGGGCTCCGCCGCCGATCCGCTCGAGTGGCAGGAGCACATCCGCAGCAAGACCCGCCTCGAGAAGCTCGCCGATCGCTTCCGCGATGCGAACGATCTTCTGAAGCTCGTGATCGTGCGCGACATGTGGCTCACCGGGTTCGACGCACCCTCGATGCACACGCTCTACGTTGACAAGCCGATGCAGGGCCATGGCCTCATGCAGGCGATCGCCCGCGTGAACCGAGTGTGGGGCGACAAGCCCGGCGGCCTGGTCGTCGACTACCTCGGCCTCGCCGACAATCTCCGCAAGGCCCTCGCGACTTACACGCAGGCAGGCGGCAAGGGCGAGACTGCGGTCAGCCAGGCCGAGGCGATCGCGATCATGCTGGAGAAGCTCGAAGCCGGCCGCGACTTCTTCTACGGCTTCGACTACGGCAAGTTCCTCCACGGGAACCGCTTCGAGCGGCTGATGATCATCCCGCACGCGCTGGAACACGTGTACGCCAGCGAGGACGGCCGCGACCGCATCGTCGACCTGGTTGCCGCGCTGGAGAAGGCGTTCGGCCTGGCGCTCGGCACGGACGAAGCGATGATCGCGCGCGACGAGGTCGCGTTTTTCCAGACCATCAAGGCCGCGGTGCTCAAGTCTTCGGTCGCAACCGCTGGGCGCTCCCGGATCGAAGTCGAGACTGCGCTCCGTCAGATCGTCTCGAAGGCGCTCATTGCCGATCGCGTGATCGACGTATTCGAGGCCGCCGGGCTCAAGAAGCCGGACGTCTCGATCCTCTCAGAGGACTTCCTCGCCGAGATCAAGGACCTGCCTCAGAAGCACCTCGCGGTGGAGCTGCTCCAGAAGCTGCTCAACGATGACATCAAGGTCCGGCGCAAGAAGAACGTCGTCCAGTCCGAGGCGTTCTCGGACAAGCTCGAGAAGACGATCCATCGCTACCGCAACCGCGCGATCGAGACCGTCCAGGTGATCGAGGAGCTGATCGGCCTCGCCAAGGACGTGCAGTCCGCGAGCAAGCGGGGCGTGCAACTCGACCTCAACGAAGACGAGCTGGCGTTCTACGACGCGTTGGAGACGAACGACTCCGCCGTGGCAGTGCTCGGCGACGCGGTGCTCACCAAGATCGCTCGCGAGCTAACGCAGACTATCCGCAATTCGGTCACGCTGGACTGGACGGTGAAGGAAACGGTGCGCGCCAAGCTGCGCACGCTCGTCCGCCGGCAACTGAAGAAGTACGGCTACCCACCGGACAAGACAGAGAAGGCCGTCGAGACCGTTCTCAGGCAAGCCGAGCTACTCGCGGCAGATTGGGCACCATGAGCGGTCGCAGCTGGAGTTCCGGATCGCATTGGTTGCGTTGGGATCCGCATCTCCACACACCAGGCACGCTGCGAAACGATCAGTTCAACAGCGATTGGGACGGATACCTCCATGCACTGGAGTCGGCATCACCAGCAGTCCATGCCCTTGGCATCACCGACTACCACACATTGCGAAGCTACAAGGAGGTCGTCCGCCGACGGGCCAGCGGCGCCCTGCCCGGCATCGCACTGGTGTTCGCGAATGTCGAACTCAGGCTCACGGTAGAGACGCGGACTGGTCAAGCGATCAACCTCCACCTCCTCATCTCGCCCGACGACCCGCAGCACGTCGAGCGCACCGAAGAGCAACTTGGCACACTGAAGTTTGATTTTCGCGGCGAGCCGTACTTCCTCAATGACCCATCACTGATTCGGCTGGGCCGCGAACATCGGAACGAGCCGAACCTCGCCGAGATTGCGGCACTGAAGGAAGGCTCGAACCAGTTCAAGGTCGACCTGGCGCAGCTAAACGACATCTTCAAGAGCAGCACGTGGTTCGCAGACAACGTTCTCGTTGCAATCTCCGGAGGCAACGACGGACTCGCCGGGCTGTCGCAGGACGCAGCGTTCAAGGCGCGGCGTGAAGAATTGGGGCGGTTTGCCGACATCATCTTCTCGGGGCAGCCCAGCCATCGGAAGTACTGGCTTGGCGACCACCCTAACTTCGAGGCCGACAGACAACGCCCCAAGCCATGCCTGCACGGCAGCGATGCGCATGAACTCGCGCGTGTCCTCGCCCCCGAGAACGATCGGCGCTGCTGGATCCGTGGCGGCGCCGACTTTGCGACGCTTCGACAAGCGCTCTTCGAACCCGAGCGCAGGGTTCACATCGGTGACATCCCGCCGCCAGGCCCGAACAGCGCGGACGTCATCTGCGAGGTCGCGATAAAGGGAACGGCTTGGGGAAACGGCCGGACCTTTTCGCTAAACGACGGCCTGGTAACGATCATCGGCGCCCGCGGTTCCGGCAAGACCGCCCTCGCCGATCTCATCGCCGTCGCCGCGGGCGCCGGCGAACCGGATCCGGGGCCTGCTTCCTTCATCAAGAAGGCGGGCGACTTGCTCGATGGCACCGAGGTTGAACTGCGCTGGGGGGACACCTCGACGAGTCGCGCCTCGTTTCCACTCTCGAAGCCCACGTCGGACTCTCATGACAGCGGGCGTGCACGCTACCTGTCTCAACAGTTCGTTGAACGTCTTTGCGCTCCTGACGGGCTGGCAGATACGTTGGTGAGAGAACTCGAGCGCATCGTATTCGAAGCCATTCCCGAGGAGGATCGCCAGCTCTGTTCAAGCTTCGACGAGCTGCGCCGAACGCTGCTCGCCGAACCAACGGCCAAGCGCGACGCGGACCGAGAGGCAATTCGCGAGCGGACACGCACGATCGCCGCCGAGTACAAGCTCCAGTTGCAGTTACCGCAGCTTCGCGAGAAGGCGACCCAGGCAAGTCGCCTCCGAGCCGGCTTGGAGGGTGAGATTGCGAAGATCCCCGTTCCCGGTGGCGATGCGAAGGTCAAGACTCATCGTGACGCCACTAACAAGCTGAATGCGCTCACCACGGCGATCCAGCGCGTTGAGCGACGCAAGACGAGTCTCGTGGATGTCCGTTCCGATGTTCAGCGGCAACTGCGAGCGGCCGACCAGGCCCTAAACGGTCTTCGAGCGCGTTACCCAAACCTCCTGGCGGAAGATGTCTGGGAGCAACTTCGCTTGCGCGTCGATCCAACCGGTACCGCGACGCTGAACCGCGCAGAACAGGAGGCCGAGAACGAGGTGGCGCGACTTCGCGAGTCCGGACTTGTGCAAGAGCCATCAGGATCGACGAATGGACTTGCTGCGCTGAAGGCCGAAGTTGAGCGAGCTGAGAAGGAGTTGGGTCTCGACAAGGCAAACCAGAAGCACCGTACCGAGCTTGCTGGGAAGCTGGAGAAGTCCAAGCTCGAGGAGACTCGCTGCGCTGAATTGTTCGCGAACGCCGAGAAGGCTCCAGAGCGGAGGAAGCGCGCACATGAAGAGCGGCTCACGTTGTACCAAGCCGTCTTCGAGGCGCTAGGCGCCGAGGAGCGAGCTCTCACGAAGCTCTACACCCCACTGCAGGCTCGGCTGGCAAACGACGAGCGACTCGCGAAGTTAGAGTTCTTTGTTCGCCGTGATGTAGACGTGGATGAGTGGGCGAGCCGAGGAGAGAACCTCATGGATCTCCGGAAATCGCCGTTCGGCCGCGGGGGGCTTGCTGCGACGGCGAAGGAAGCCCTGCTGAGTGCGTGGCGGGAAGGGACACCCGATTCAGCACGCGGCGCGATGGAGTCGTTCTTGGAAGTACATGCGACCAAGGCGAGCGAGGCACTCGCCCAAGGAGCAACACCCGCAGAGTTCGGCGAGTGGCTCTTCTCCACCGCACACATTCGTGTCCGCTACGGCATTCGTTATGAGGGCGTCGAGATTGCAAACCTGTCGCCTGGCACACGAGGCGTCGTGCTTCTTACGCTCTATCTCGCCCTCGACGAGTGGGACACTCGTCCGCTGATCATCGATCAGCCCGAGGAAAATCTCGATCCGAGATCTGTGTTCTCGGAGCTTGTTCCGTTCTTCCGTACAGCGGCGCGCCGCCGGCAGATCATCATGGTGACTCACAACGCGAATCTGGTTGTGAACACCGACGCCGACCAGGTAGTCATTGCCGAGGCAGTTCGCGCGTCCGCAAACTCTCTTCCCAGCTTCGAATACCGAAGCGGAGGTCTTGAGGCTGGAGACGTAGCAACGGGCGTCTGCGCGATTCTGGAAGGTGGTCCTGAGGCGTTCCGCAGGCGATCCGAGCGCTACGGCTACCGGAAGTGGCGCACATGAGTTCAGCAGTTGCTCGGCCACACCACGAGGGTGCGCTTCGTCGCGCCGTTCAGGACGTCGGTCGCTGGGAGGTTGGCTCGCCAACGGCGGATCCGACGCGAGCTAGCTTGGGCCACCGGAGATGAACGTGTGTGCACGAATGCCGACCGAGGCGCCGCTCGAGGACGGACCGCGGAGTGGCACCGAGCATTGGCGCGACCTCGACGGCGTGCGCTTCTGCCACTGGGACCGTTGGCTGCTGCGGCTCTCGCTCGATGAGCCGAACGGACTTCGTTCCATCGCCAAGACCTTCGAGGGTCGCCGCATGTGCCGGTCGAACCCCGACGCGGAGGCAATGCTCGCCCAACTCGCTGATCTCGAGCTGCGCCTCTCGCAGCTCCGGTGTGAACCGAGAGACGTGCTCGATGAGGTCGAGCGATCGAGCAAGTGGCTTCACGACAAGGCGTTCCGCCGCGTCTGGCACTCGACAATCCGCCACGCCACCGAGGCGATGATGCGAGCTTCCTCGCGGCGCGCGCCGCCGACCGCGATCGCGTCGTTGCGCCCCGGCGAACGCCGCGGAACCTCTTCGAAGCCTGCGCGCGAGACGGAAACTGGTCGGCGTTCCCCGTATCACCGGCCGTGTACGTCGCCCGGCTGCGCCCGATCTATCAGCACGGCTACGTTGACTGGCGCGGCATTGGAACCGTGGTCCTCCTCCTACGCATCGAGGGTGAACGCATGCTCGACAACGCGACGAGAGACGAGGAGCTGGCCGTGCGCCGTGCCATCGTCGGCGCGGCGATCGAGGCGATGGCGCATGCGGATGACTCGGGCGACGAGTTGGGACAGCACTTCCGCGATGCGGAGCTGGCGTACTTGGAGCACCTCGGCGACTACGTCGATCGTCCCGGGATCCTGCGCGACCTCCTGGAACTGGCGACCTGGGAGGACTACGGGCTGTTCCACCACCTCGACGTGTTTCTCGAGTGGCTGCCGGAGCCTGTAGCCGACGGCGCGGTTCGAGAGCTGGCGCGCATCATTGGCGAGCTTCGTGCGGCGGGCCTCGACCACCAGGTGTCCAAGGCGCAACGACTGCGGCGGCTCGTGCTCGCGTCCGCCGACAAGGTCGTGACCACCGCGGACCGTAGGAGCACCGCCGATCACGCGGGGGGCCGACAATGACCAGCCCACGCGACGATTCCGAGCTGGTTCTCTACCAGACCGAGGACGGGATCACTACTTCGACGAACTGCTCGCGCGCATCCGCGAGATCCGCGCGAGCGAAGCACGGGTCTACCAGCGCATCCGGGAGATCTTCGCGCTGGCGTCGGACTACGCCGAGGGCGAGAAAGAGACGCTGCGGTTCTTCGCGTTCATGCAGAACAAGGTGCACTACGCGGCGACCGGGCTCACCGCGGCCGAGATCGTCCGCCGTCGCGCCGATGCCGCCAAGCCGAACATGGGTCTCACGAGCTGGAGTGGCGGCCGTGTGCTGAAGCGTGACGTGGCGACCGCGAAGAACTACCTCGACGAGACCGAGGTCGACACGCTCAACCGGATCACGGTGATGTTCATCGACCAAGCCGAGTTCCGCGCGCAGCGCCGCAAGGACATCAAGATGGCGGACTGGAGCACCGTGCTCGACAAGTTCCTCGCCGACAACGAGCTCCCCGTGCTCGCAGGCGCGGGCGGCGTGTCGCACGAGGACGCGCTCGACTGGGCCGACACCGCGTTCTCCGATCGGCGTCGCGAGGACGCAGAAGCCGAGGGCGCCGAGCGCTACATCGAGGATCTCGCCGCGAGCGCCAAGCTCCTCGAAGGCGAACGTCCTGGCGTGCGCCCGAAGTCCCGGACACCGCGCGGCAAGAAGCGGCCATGATGATCATCGCGACGCTGTGGGTGTGCACGCTCTTTGAGGGCGAGGCCTCCATGCACACCGGGCGTTGACAGCTCTGCCGGATCTGCGCCAAGGTTGCTGCACGGCGGCACCGACGCCGAACCCTGATGGATCCACCCCCGCGGGATCCCTCGACCAGGGCAAAGGGGAGTCAACTCCTCCGGTCGGATCGTCGTGCGTTCCTTCAGCCGTGTGGCCGAGGGCGGGGGCCAAGGTCACGCATCCAAAGGAACGAAGCGATGACCACGAAGAAAGACTTCAAGTCCATTGTCCGCGACCGCCAGCGTAAGACCGGCGAGTCGTACACGGCCGCGCTCGCCCACGCGAAACGCGAGCGAGCGCGCCTCCTCGGAGTTCCCGATGAACCGGCAGACGCGACCACCGCGCCGCTCCGCGTCGAGGCCGCCGTACTCAAGGTCGGCCACAACAGCACCGCGAGGATCCGCGTGCTCGGCGAGCAGGGCAACATCACCTTGCGCTCGGGCGACGTATGGCACGTCGCACCCGGGCAGATCATCACCGTGAAGATCGAGAAGCGGTGGACGTTCCGCGGCGACGCGTATGCCTCTGGGAAGATCGAGTCGGCGACCATCGACGTCACGCGGCTGGGCCTCGATCCTCTGCCGCTCAGCGGCGGCGAGCTCGAGGATCTACGCGAGTCCTACGAGAACGTGCGCGCGCCCGATCCGTACGCGCCGATCTGGCGCGCCAACACGGCGAAGCCGCGCGCCTGTTACGAGATGCACGCGATCACCTGGTGCGCCTTTCCCGATGATGAACCGGAGGAGGACGGCCCGACCGACGAGGCGGTCGCGCTGGCCCGCGCTGGCGATGTCATCGGTGCGCACGACGTGTTGATGAACACCTTGGTCCGTGATCTGCGGTGCCTGGACGCCCACGCGCACCTCGGCAACCTCGAGTTCGACCGGAACCCGAAGCAAGCGCTCGTTCACTACGAGATCGGGAAGCTCATCGGCGAGTCGTTCCTGCCAAACGGCTTCGAGGGCGTCCTGTTGTGGGGCTCGATCTACAATCGCCCCTACCTACGTTGTCTACACGGCTACGGCCTGTGCTTGTGGCGCCTCCGTCGGATCGACGAAGCGAGCGTGGTGTTCGAGCGGATCCTCGCGCTCAACCCGAACGACAACCAGGGCGCCCGGTTCTGCCTGTTCGACGTGCGCGCGGGCCTGTCGTGGGAAGACATGCATGACCGCGACGAGCGCGAGGCGGCCAGCCGACGCGAGGCGATGCAGCGGACGTGGCGCAGCGACGATCCGCACGTGAACTGACCGTCCCGTGCGCCGAGCGTCAGAGCCGCGTCCTACTCTTCGCCGGGTGCGTGCACGCAAGGATCTGCCGATCTCGCCACCGCCAGTGCCCGCGATCGATCGCATCCAGCAGATCCTGGCGAGCGCCGACACACCGGGAGCGTTCGCCACCCGTCGCACGGCTGGGTGGGCTGCCGTCTCCTTGGACGTGGTGGGCGTCGGCGCGGTTCCGTTGCCGCTCTCCCGTCGCACGGCCGACAAGCTGCGCGCCGTAGCGAAGCCAGCGCGCTATGGCCTGCGCGAGCAGACGCTACTCGATTCGCGGGTGCGCGACACGTGGGAGATCGGCAAGGGACAGATCAAGCTCGACGAGCGTCACTGGCAGCGGACGCTCGATCGCGAGCTCCCGCGGATCGCCCGTGATCTCGGCGTACCCGAAGGCGCCATGCTGCGCGCCGAGCTGCACAACCTGCTCGTCTACGAACCCGGCCAGTTCTTCGCGCCCCATCAGGACTCCGAAAAGGCGGACGGGATGATCGGCTCTCTCGTGGTCCTGTTGCCCTCGGACACCAAGGGTGGCGCGCTCGTCATCGAGCACCACGACGAACGGGTCAGCTATCGCGGCTCTCCCAACCAGCTCGTGCTCGTCGCGTTCTACGCCGACTGCCGCCACGAGGTTCGGCCCGTGACCTCGGGCTACCGAGCGGCGCTGACGTTCAACTTGTTCCTCGACGGGGTCATGCACCGCCGCGAGCGAACGACCTCGCAGCCCGTCGAGACCCTGGTCGAGCTGGTGCGCGAGCACTTCGCGACGCCACGCCAGGCGCGATGGTCCCGCGGATCCGAGTCACCGCCCGAGCGGCTCGTCTACCTGCTCGATCACGAGTACACGCAGAAGGGCCTGTCGTGGCGCGCGCTGAAGAACGGCGACGCGGTTCGCGCCGAAGTGCTCCGCGAGGTCGCCGAAAGGCTCGACTGCGAGATCGTGCTCGCTCTCGCCGACGTGCACGAGAGCTGGTCGTGCGACGACGACGGGGGATACGACGGCTATGGCTACGGGCGGCGACGGCGCGGTTGGCACGCGCGCTACGATGAGGACAACGTCGACGAGGAGACCGACGGCGCTGGGGACTACACGCTCATCGAGCTGTTCGACTCCGACGTCGAGCTGAGGCACTGGGTGAGCACGTCGAACAAGCGCGTGCAGGCGATCTCGGGTGAGGTCTTGGATGACGAGATCTGCTTCACGAAGCCCAGCGTCGACCTCGAGCCGTTCAAGTCCGAGTACGAAGGATACACGGGCAACGCCGGCAACACCGTCGATCGCTGGTACCACCGGGCCGCGGTGTTGCTGTGGCCGCGAACGCGGGCATTTGCGATCCGCGCGAAGGCGTCGCCGGCGTGGGGCATCCGGGAGATCGCGAAGGCGCTCGCGCGCGGCAAGCTCGACGTCGCGAGGCAGCGCATCTGTGATCTGCTTCCGTTCTGGAGTCGCGTCGCTCCTCACGAGGAGGCGCCTGGGCTCGCCGATCAGGTGTTCCACGTCGCGTACGCCGTCGGCGACGCCACGCTCGCGACCGCGCTCGTCGAACCGATCGCTATCGAACAGGTGACACCGAAGCTGGCGGCACGATGGACCGACCTGCTCGGGCGCTACGGGCTGCCGTGGTGCTCGCAGGTGTTCGAGCGTTGGACCACGCGAGACGATCGCTACGGCGAGACCAAGCCGCGCTTCACGTGGCTCGTCTCGCTGCCGGCCCTGGCCGCGCCACTGTGCGCGCGCGGCGGCGAGGACGGCGCCGAGCTCGTTCGCAGGATCGCACGTGCGCAATGGACGTGGCTCGACGCTCGGCTCGCCGGGTGGATCAAGCCGCCGGTGTCGAGCTACTCCCTCAAGAGCATCGAGGAGGCGAGTCGTCCGATCGTGGGATTGCTCGCCGCGACGGCGCTTGCCGGCGCTCACGAGCTCCAGGGAACGATCGTCGGAAGCCTGACCGCCGAGCGTGATTACCCGTTCGTAGGAGCGCTCGCGGTCCTGCGCGCCGGAGCACCTCACGGCACCGCAATGCTCGGCCTTGGTCCGCTTCACGACGATTGGACGCGCGCGCTCACCACGCTCGTGGCGACACCGGCCCGCGCGCCGGGAGACTGGTCGATCACGACGAAGCTCGGCTGCAAGTGCGACCTATGTGCGCGCCTCGGTCAGTTCCTTCGCGCCACCAGCCAGCAGCAACTCGAATGGCCGCTCGCCAAGGATCGACGTGCCCACGTTCATGGCGTGATCACGAGCTACGAGCTCCCGGTCACCCACGTTACTCGTCGAGTCGGAAGCCCTCACACGCTGGTCCTGACCAAGACGCGGGCATTGTTCACGCGTGGCACAGCCGAGCGCGCAACGTGGGCGCGCGATCTCACGTGGCTGCGCGAGAACGCGAAGACGTTCACCGCGCGTGGGCGCGCCAAGCCACGATGACCACAATGAACCAGCGCGGGTCGCGCGAGAGGTCGTGCGAGCATTGCGCCGTCGCTTAGGCTTGTACTCTCGCGGAGTTACAAGCTAATTCGGAGATCGATGTCAGCCCGCCAGGTTACGGTTCGGGCTAGGGTTAGCACATGGCGACGCGCAACGATCAGGACGTGACCGATCGAGGAGAGAGTCTCCTCGATCGTGCCACGAAGCTCCTCGCCATCCTCCGAACCCAAGCGCGCCGCGCGTTCGTTCTCGAGCTGACCGGGACTCCGAAGGCGGGCAAGAGCACGTCGGTCGTCACGCTCCAGACGTTCTTCAAGGAAGCCGGATTCCAGGTCCATCTGCTCAAGGAGCGCGCCGCCGATTGTCCCCTCCCGATGAAGGGGCACTTCTTCTTCAACGCGTGGACCATGGCGACGATGCTGTCCGAGGTCTTGGAGACGCACGAGACCAACGTCGATCTGCTGATCCTCGACCGCGGTTTCTTCGACGCGTTGGTCTGGCTAGAGCTTCAGGCGCGGCGCGATCAGGTGACGGCGGATGAGAAGAAGACATTCGCGGACTTCGTGACGCTGGAGCGCTGGCGTTCGCTCGTCGATGTCACGGTCATCATGAAGGTCGATCCGGTGAAGGCGCTGGAGCGGGAGCACCAGAACCAGATCGTTCATCGCGTTGGAAGCATGATGAACCCGCAGGCGCTCGGTGAGTTTAACGATGCCTTGGCTCAGGTCGCGCGCGAGTACGAAGATCGCTTCAAGTTGATCGAGATCGACACGACTAACGCGGCGGGTGTGGTGAAGACGAACCTCGACCTGCTCGAAGAGCTCTTGCCGCTCATCGAGCAATGGGCGGACCCGCCAATCGCGGTGTTGCCCCGACAGGCCGTGGTCGATGTGTTCGGCGAACGTCCATTCCTTCATGGCGACGAGGCGCGAGCAGCGCTCGTCCAGCTCGCGAGTCAAGTCTCGTTTCGTAAGCGTTCCGACGCCGAGAAGGACACGGACATCGTCCAGGTGATCGCGGCTGGTGTTCACGCGCACCAGGATCGGATCATGGTCCTAGAGCGTGAACTGCGCGACAAGAAGTCGACCGACTACGGACGCCGGATGCTGTGGATCGGTTGTCACGTCGACAAGGATGGCGATCTCCTGGCCGGAGCGATGTCCTGCCTCGATCGCCGCATCCAGCAAGAGTTGCATCTATCGACGCATCCACAGACGGAGCTGCTCGGGTTGGCCTGGGACAGGAATCAGACAGAGAGCCAACACTTCGGCGTCATGTTCCGAGTTCCCGTGGTGAGCGACTACGTCGCCGATCACTTGAAGAACAAACAGTTCAAGAAGATGGGACGTGCCGGTCGGATCAAGAGCGTCTTCATGACTCAGGAGGAGATCGTTCGCTCACTCGATGAGCTTGACCTCGAACCCTGGTCAGCGCACATGGCGCGGAACATCAAGCTCACACAGGAGAGCCGTAACCCTACCTAGGACTCGAGAGAACTCCGTCGACGTTCGTCGACGGCCCTATTGAAGCGGCCAAATCCGTCGACGTTCGTCGACCGCCCATTGAAGGACACAACGCATGAGGTACTCCGAACTTGCTCTCGTCGTCATCAGGTTGAAGATCAACTCCGAGCCGCACCACGTCCTCATCCGACACAGCAAGTGGGGCGACTGGTCATTCGTGGGGGGACACGTCGAGCCCGATGAGAAGAACGACTGGGCGCGTGCTGCGGTCCGCGAATGCAACGAGGAACTCGCTCCCTTGAGATTCGGCGATGACTTCATGTTGCTGCCATTGCTCGACCAACCGCTTCGATGGGGACCGCTCGCATCGAAATCCGCTGGCGACGAACCGACGATCTATACCGCTCAGATCTTCGCGCTTCGGTTTCTCAAGCCGCCGGCCGATTGCCTGGCGAGACTTTCACCCGACGAGTTTCGCATCGTTCCCGAGTCAGAGATCGTTTCGGGACGTCAGGACCCGGACGCACTGACGGCACGCGCGATCAATCGAGTGGATCCGAGCGCGCTAGCGTGGGACGGAACGTTGTCCTCGCTTCCGCTCAAGATGCACCCGCTTCCGGCATAGATAGCAACGAGACGCGAGCTGCATCGATCTGCCTTGCATCCACACGCACGACACCCAGACCGACTGGCTCTGCGCGCTTGAACTCACGGCGGGGTGGCGCTCTGCCCAGGCTCTGCCCGAGGCCACCAGATCACGGCGGAGACGGTCGGATCACCCGGGACACCAAGCTCTTGAATGTGCAGCAAGCGCTCGATGTTGTTAGCGTCCCGGTAGATTTCGACTCCCGCCGCCTCCACCATTTTCGCTGCTCTTCTCAGGAGCTGCGGGCACTGTAGCAAGTCCGTAGCAAGCTCGTACCAGCGCAGCGCTCGCCGCCGCGGGCCGCATCCCTGCAAGCAGACCGAATCCGTCCACACCTGGCAATCGGACGGGATGCGCGCGTCGGAGATCAGCGTCTGAGCTGAGCCTCGTCGCGCGTAAACAGCGCGCGCCCGAGCGCCACTTCGGATCGCGATCGCTGATGTCCGATCGCACGTGGGCTGGTTTCTGTGCCGCAACTTCCCGTCGCCACGGGGTCGCGGAGGTGTCGAAGCAGCTCGCCACGACGAATCCAGCCCCGAGCGAGTTGCCCGCCGGCTTGACGTGACAGAGTGCGGGGCGTGACGATCGTCCACGCCTGGGCCGATCGCGCCGCGACGCTGATGTTGCGGCGCATCAAGCTGTACCCGGGCGGGTTCGGAGACCCGCGGCGCCTCGCGAGGTGGGTCGAGGAGATCGCCGGGTATCACCGCGGCGTGCAATTGCCGGCGCTGCGCGAGCTTCGCGGGGAGCGTGCCCAGCGCGTGGGCTCGAGCTGGCGGCGCCGCCTTCGGTTCACGTCGGCTGCGGCCCATCGCCTGCCCTCGGAGAGCAGCATGATGGAGGCCGAGCTGTTGCTGCCCGTCGGTGCCGCCCCCGCAGCCGTCTGCCTGATGCTGGCGGCGACGGGAGAGCAAGGCTTCGCGCGTCGGCGGCGCTTCGCCGCGCCGCTGTTGTCGCGGGGAATCGCGGCCGTGCTCCTCGAGAACCCGTTCTACGGCGTGCGTCGTCCGCGCGGTCAGATCGGGCCCGTGCTGCGGACCGTGGAAGATCAGTTCGCCATGAACCTCGCCACGGTCGACGAAGCGCGGGCGCTGCTCGCCTGGCTGCGCCGCGAGGGCTTTCCGCGGGTCGGCGTGACCGGGTTTAGCCAGGGCGGCATGATGGCGGCCTTCGCCGGCGCGCTGACCGACTTCCCGGTGGCGTGCGTGCCGCGCTGCGCGGGCGATCGCGCCCTGCCGATCTTCCTCGATTCGGCGCTCGCCAGCAGCGTGGACTGGCGCAGGTTGGCTCGCGACGCGGGCAGCGAGAGCGCCGCCCGGGACCAGTTCGCGCGCTGTCTCGCCCCGGTCTGCGTGTCGCGGCATGCGCCCCCGCTGGCGCCGGCCGGCGCCGTGATCGTCGCGTCCCGCCACGACGGCTTCGTGCCGGTGGCGGAGGCCCGCGCGCTTCACGCCCACTGGGCGGGCTCGGAGCTGCGCATGTTCGACACCGGCCACGTCACCGCGTCCTTGCTCGACGCCGAGCCGCATCGCCAGGCGATCGCCGACGCGCTCGCGCGCCTGCCGCCGGGCTGCTAACAACGCCGCCGAGCGCGGTGGCTGGGCCTGACCGATCCGTGCTGCGGCGCCGTCACGTTCGTGCAGCGTTTCGGTGCGGGAATCCGAAGGTGAGGCTACGACGAATCGCGTCACATGGATTGCGTCGATGCGCGCGCGAGCGCGACTTGCGAGGCTCGCTGGCATCGACACAGATACCCGGTCGAGCCGCGCGCGACTCCGACGATCACGTAGTGCTCCGTGCCGATCTGGAGGACATCGCAGATCGCGGGCGCGACGCCGCTCTCGATCAGCGAATCAGCGACGATCACGAACGCGTGCTCTCGAGCGTCAGCGACCACGACCCCGGTCTCTACCGCCACGCATGGATACAGCGTCGATGGTCGTCCCCGCTGCGTACGGAGTTTCATCAGCACGGCGGAAACGTCCCGACTCTCTTTCGACATCGATGCCATGGTCGCAAACGCGAACACCGACGCATAGTTCGGCAAACCGAAGGTCCACGAGTCACGCGAGGAGCGGGTCAGTGGTTCATCGTTGACAGACAGGCGGCGAGCGCGTCGTAGTGGGGCTGATCGGGGCGGCGGATCGCAGGGCCCAAGGGGTTGGCTGGAACACCCGCGCAGCTCTTCTTGTCTTTGGTATGATGACCTGTGGTTGGTCTCTCGCGCGAGGATGCGCGGCAGGTTGCAGAGATCTCGGCCGAGCTCGATACGATCCGGATCGGCGCTCGCTCCGCGATCGATGACGTCCTCCCGGCGGCGCGCCGCCTGCTCGATGTCGAGATCATGTCGGTGTACTCGCTCGTCGAGTCGTCCACGGGCTGGCTGTTCGAGCGCTTGGTCCAGGACGGACAGCTCGGTCGGTCCAGTCGGTTCTGGGAGGCCGTGGCCTGGGCGTTCACGAGTGTCGACACGCTGTTCTACGACCCGCGTTCACCGGCCGTGGAGATGCGCAACCGCGTCGTCGAGTCGACCGCGTGGATCGATCGCAAGGTCCCGGAGACCTGGCTGCAGTCGCGGCTGTGTCGCGACGTGTTCGAGCCCTCGCACATGGAGCACCACAAGCAACTGCGCGCGCTGGTCTGCAACGACAACGAGATGCTCGGCTGGTTCGGCGCGATCACGCCGGGGCCGGTGGTGCCCCGCCACTACCGCGTCCTGTCCGCGCTCGTCCCGGCGATGCAGCACCGGCTCGTGGCCGAGCGCAGGCTCGGCGATGCGTGTCGTACGCGCGATGCGCTCGAGCGAGCGCTCGATC
>JBDTEH010000105.1:0-9756 GCA_039922635.1 Kofleriaceae bacterium
TCCCCGAGGTCGACGCGACGCTGGTCACCGTCGCCGGCGGCGATCAGCGCCAGTCGAACGTCGGCAGCATCTACGTCCACATGACCGATCCGGGCACGCGCAAGCGCAGCCAGATGGACGTCATGCAGGAGGTCCGCAAGGACATCCTCCCGAGCGTGCCCAAGGGCGTGCGCGTCGCCGCGCAGCCGGTCAACGACTTCTCGCTCGGCGGCCAGAACGCGATGGTGTCGTACGTGATCTCGGGCCCGGATCTCGACAAGCTCGAGAAGTTTGGCAAGCAGGTGCTCGCCGAGATGCGCAAGGTGCCCGGCGTGGTCGACCTCGACTCGAGCTTGCTCGATCCGGTCGCCGAGACCTCGGTGCGGCCGGACCTCGATCGCGCCGCGATGCTCGGCGTCGACCCGGCCGACATCACCAACACGCTCGCGGTCATGGTCGGTGGCGTCGAGGCCTCCCAGTTCGAGGACAAGGGCGACCAGTACGTGGTGTGGCTGCGCGCCGCACAGCAGTTCCGCGACGACCCCGGCGCGCTCCAGCTGATCCAGGTGCCTTCGCGCACGCTCGGTCAGGTCCCGCTGAGCGACGTGATCCACGTCAGCCCCGGCGTCGCGATCTCGAAGATCACGCGCCAGGCGCGCGAGCGCGCCGTGACGTTGACGATGAACGTCGCCCCCGGGTTCTCGCAGTCCTCGGTCGCGTCCGCGATGGAGGCGACGCTCAAGGGCCTCGACATGCCGCCGGGCTACACCGCGGAGCCGTTCGGCCAGTCGAAGGAGTTCAAGAAGATGGCCAAGGCGTTCGGGTTCGCGATCTTGCTCGCGGTCGTGTTCATGTACCTGACGCTCGCGGCGCAGTTCGAATCGCTGCTCTATCCGCTGGTGATCATGCTGGCGCTGCCGCTGACCGTGCCGTTCGCGGTGATGTCGCTGACGATCACCGGCGGCAGCCTCAACATCTTCTCGATGCTCGGCATCATCGTGCTGTTCGCGATGGTCAAGAAGAACGCGATCCTCCAGGTCGACCACGCGAACGGGCTGCGCCGTCAGGGCCTGCCGCGCACCGAGGCCGTGATCGCGGCGAGCCGCGACCGCCTGCGCCCGATCCTGATGACGACGTTCGCGTTCGTCGCGGGCATGGCGCCGCTGATCACGAGCAACGGTGTCGGCTCGGGCATGTCCAAGGCGATGGCGCAGGTCGTCGTCGGTGGTCAGACCTTGTCGCTGTTGCTCACGCTCGTCGCCATCCCCGTGATCTACACGTGGTTCGACGATCTCGCGCGGCTATGGCGGACCTCGTGGATCGGGGTGATGCTCGGCCTGGTGTTCGGGTTCGCCGGGGCCGGCGTGGTCATGGCGGTGTGCGCGACCGCGGTCAAGCCGCTGATCGGCATGCCCGCGCTGTTGATCGGGGCGGTCGTCGGGCTGTTCACGATCTGGTTCGGCTTCAAGCTCGGCTTCAAGGCCGGGCTGGCGCTCGAGCGCGCGTTCCCGTGGTTGAAGAGCAAGATCACCGCGGCGGATCGCGGCGCCGACGAGCTCGGCATCGTCGACATGTACTCCGCAAATAAATAACACCGTCATCCGGAGTCGGCGTCCGCACATTCAACGTCGATCACGGCGTTGGGGGGTTCCGCTTGCGAAGTGGTTTTGTTATGAAGCCACTCCCTCGCACTCGCCGTGATCATGACGAAGTCCACGCGTAGCAATCGTTCCGGCCGAGACCTTCGCAGCCTGTTGCACGTCCCGCAGCACGACCTCCAGAGCCAGGTGACCACCCGGCTCGAGCGGCTCGGGTTTCCGGTGCTGCGGCCGGCGCACATCCAGCTGCTCTCGGCGATCGGCCCCGATGGGTGCCGGCTCGCCGAGCTCGTCGCCGCCGTGTCGCTGCCCAAGCAGACCGTCGGCGACCTGATCGACGACCTCGAGAGCATGCGGATGGTCGAGCGCTTCCCCGACCCTGATCACGGCGTGATCAAGCGCGTTCGACTCGGCCCCAAGGGCAGGGTGTGGGCCGCCGAGGTCCGCCGGGTCGCCGCCGCGACCGAGGCGCGCTGGGCGACCCGGATGGGTTCGAAGAAGATGAAGTCGCTACGCGCGTTGCTCGAGGAGCTCGCGGCGACCGTCGAGGCCGCCCCGTCGGACTCCGCGAAGCAGAAGCAGCGCGGTTAGCCTAGCTGGCCGGCTTGTCCGGCGTCGGAATCGCGCGCAGCCGGTACCCGAACCGGTGCCGACTCTCGATCAGGTCGCCGATGTCGCACTTGATGAGGGCGCGGCGCACGCGACGCACGAGCTGCTTGACGTGGTTCTCGCTGGGCTCGCGCGTATCCCACGAGAGGTCTGCGATCAGCTCCGAGGATCGTACGAAGCCACGCACGATCTCGGGCTGGTGCTCCTCCGAGGCCATCCGCCGGATCATCAGGGCCATCAGCTCGAACTGGGTGGTGGTCAGCTGGACCTGCTTGCCGTCGACCTCGATCAGCCCACCGCCGCCTCCGGTTGGCTCGTGAAGCTGAAACCGCATCTCGGGCAGGCCGACGTTCGTGATCTCCTCGTCCGCGCCGAAGTCCGGAGCGACCTTGTTCACGATGGGCGGTAGCTCGGCCGGGAGGTTCGGCGGCTTGATCGTGCTGGTCACCGTGCGGGTCGCGCGGGGCGACGGGAGGTGCTCGATGTTCGCGACGATGTAGAACGCGATATGACCGAACCTCACGCGGTCGCCGGTCTGGACCACGACCGGGCCCTCGATCAGCTTGTCGTCGTGGAACGTGCCGTTCGCCGATCCGAGGTCGCGCAGCGTCCACACGCCGTTGTCGAGTGTGAGGTGCGCGTGGTGACGCGAGACGCTGGGTTCGAGGATCGCGAGGCCCTGCGAGTCGATCTGGCGACCGACCAGCGTACGCGCCTCGAGCCGGTGCACGCGGCCCCACGGATCGAGCAGCGCCGCCTCGGTCGGGCGGACGATCCGCAAGATGATCTGTTCGGGTGTGATCCGGATCGGGGACGACAGCTCGTCCCGACACTCCTCACACAACACGCCAACCTCGGGGTCGCGCTCGCGACAGATCGGACACTTCATCCCGCGGCCATCCTACCAGGCCCGGCGCGTCATTCCCACGACGTGTAGGTGTTGCCTTGGACCGGCGCCTCGTCGCGGGTCGCGCTGACCGCGAGCTCGAACGGAAACGAGCGGGCGGAGATCCCGTCCTCACCGGCGGTCATGACCTGAAAGTGCAGGTGTGGGGTCGACGAGAACCCGGTATTCCCCGACAGCGCGAGCTCGTCGCCGCGGTGGACCGGCGTGCCGGGCTGGACCTCGACGCCGGCCGGCGCGAGGTGCATGTACTCGCCGAGCGTGCCGTCCTCGTGCAGGACGAGGACCCAGTTGACGCGCTTGTACTCGAGGAACTCGGGGGTCGTGCCGCCGCCCTGGGCCGCCGCGTTGGTGGCGACGACGATGCCCGGCCGCGCGGCGAGCACGTGGGTCGCAACGGGGCAATCGAAGTCGACCGCGTACTCGTTCGAGCCGTGGTGCGAGAACGCGCCATGAAACCCCTGCAGCACCGAGAACCGCTTGCCGCTGCGATACGGGATCCGATAGCTGTACGCCGACGGGCGCGCATCGGGGTCGCCGAACCGCGCGTGGAACTGCATCTCGCGGTGGAACGATGCGGTCCGGTCCATGATCCGCATCGTGGTCAGGATGACGGGCGCACCGGTGGCGTTCGGCGTCGCCGCGGGCGGCAACACGGCGACGCCGGCCACCGGCTCGAGCGGCGACAGGTTGTCGAGGCGCTCGAGGTGCCACGCGATCACGAGCGGCACCGCGTAGTGGTTGCGCGCGATCTCGATGACGCGGTCGTCGTCGCGTCGCATCTCGAACTCGATGCGGCCGCCGTCGAACGCGAAGTCGTACGAGCGCTGGACGCTGACGCCGGCCTGCGCCAGGTCCTCGGGCCCGGGCGCGGTGACCTGCGGCGGCTCGTAGGTCGCGGGCCCGTAGGACGGTGTGGTCGCGACCGGAGGCGGGCAGGCGGACAGCAGCGACGCTGCTGCGAGGAGAGCCAACCGCACCTCACGCATCCACCCCTATGGTAGCAGCGCGGCGGACGACCGGCGTGCGGCTCGGTAGCGCACCTGCGTGCCCGATGCGCGGTCCCAGGGGGCGCGCTTGCCGGGCGTGCGCCACGCCGAGACGAACAGGGCGATCACGGTCAGGCCGGCGCCGAGCAGCGTGAAGAATCCGTCGAGGTGGAAGTAGTGGCTGAGGATCGCGGTCGCGAGCATCGGGCCCAGCATCGTGACCTCGCGCACGAAGGCCTGCGTCAGGGTCGGACGGTGGTGCGCCGCCGGTTCGCGGCGCGGCGTGGACACGACGCTGACGACCTCGAGCTCGAGCAGCGCCTTGCCGGCGGTCGTGCCCCAGCGCGCGACGCTGAACGTCGCGCACGCGAGCACGATCGCGGCGGCGGTGTTGCCGTCGAGGCCGCCGCCGCCGAACGGGATCATCGCGATCGCGAGCACCAGGCCGACGAGGATGAAGTCGATGGAGGTCGCGACCGAACGCACCCACGCGCCGGCGGGGCGGGAGTGTTGCGTCGACACCAGCTCGAGCGCGCGGAGCAGGTCGTCGTACGTCGCGAACCGGTCGGCCGGATCCGGTGCCATCATCTTCGCGATCAGGCCGTCGATCGCGGCGATCGCGGTGCGCGCGTGGCCCTTCTTCGGCACGTGCGGGCGGGCGGCGGTCGCGTGGAGCGACATCAGATCGTCGATGGTGTCGGCGAGGAACGGCGGGCGCCCCGAGACCAGGTGGAACAGCGTCGCGCCGAGCGCGTAGATATCGCCGCGCAGATCGATCGGCTGGCCCTTCGCCTGTTCGGGAGCCATGTACAGCGGAGTGCCGGCGAGGCTGGTCTGCGCGACCGGTCCGGAGGCAGCCTCGGGCGTGGCGCCGACGAGCCCGAAGTCGAGCACCTTGACGACCCCGTGCGCGTCCGCCATCAGGTTCGAGGGCTTGACGTCGCGATGGGTAAACCCGGAGCGCTGCGCCTCGCGCAGCCCGAGCGCGGCGGCGCGCACGGCGGCGATCGCCTCCTCGACGGGCAGCGGACCTTCCGCGGCGCGCTCGGCGAGGGTCTTGCCGGCGAGGTGCTCCATCGCGAAGTACACGCGCCCGTGGTCCTCACCGATGAAGTAGATGTGCGCGACGTTCGGGTGGTGGATCCGCGCCTGCGCGCGCGCCTCTCGGATCAGGCGATCGCGCGCGGCGCCGGAGGTCGCGGAGCCGGTGGGCAGCACCTTGATCGCGACCGGGCGGTCGAGCGCGAGGTCGGTCGCCAGGTAGACCTCGCCCATGCCGCCGGCCCCGAGCCGCTGGTCGATCCGGAAGTGACCGAGTTGCACGCCGGCGCCGATCGCCTCGCCGCTGTCGGAGCCGCTGGCGCGGGCCTGCGCCGGCAGCGTCGCGGTCTGCGCCATCGCCGCGATCTCGCGCTCGCTCCCTGCGCCATCGGCCAGTGCCACCGACGGAGCATACCCTTGACTCCACGATGGCTTCGCATACCTTCACCGGGAATGGCCGCGTCCGATCGCAGTTGGACGATCACCCCGACGTTGGCGTGGTTCGGGGTGTTCCTCGCCGCGGGCCTGTGGTGGTTCGACGGCGATGTTTCGGCGCTGGCCAACCGCTTGACCGTGAAGCGCACCGATCAGACGGCCAAGGCCGGCCCGGTCGTCGCGCCGCCGACCGTGGTCGCCGAGGCCGAGCTCCCCGACGAGCCGGCGCCGCAGCTGCCGGCGCCGCCCGCCGGCAGCCACGACGTCGGCGCGCTCGCCGACACCTGCGTGCAGCCGCTCGGTGCCGCGCCGGATCACTGCAAGCAGTGGGCGATGGACGGCTACTACAAGGCCGTCGCGCTCGAGCAGGCCGGCAAGCTCGGCCACCCGGTGCGGGTGTCGTGGTACGGCGACTCCGTGGTCGCCGACGATCAGATGGCGACCCGGCTGCGCGAGCGGCTGCAAGCCGAGCTCGGCGATGGTGGCCCCGGCTACGTCTATGTCGTACCGCCGCACCGCTTCAACGAGAACAACTCGATCAAGCGCAGCTCCAGCGGTACCTGGTTCCCTCACTCGATCTCGTTGCAGCAGGTGCCGGATGGGCTCTACGGGGTCGGCGGGAGCACCGCCGAGACCGATGGCGGCAGCTCGACGATCAAGCTCGCGAGCGGCAAGGTCACGCACGTCGAGCTGTACTACCTCGCGATGCCCAAGGGCGGCATCGCGACGGTCACGGCCGATGGCACCGAGGTCGTCCAGGTCGACACCTCCGGCGCGCGTGCGCCGGGCTGGGCGGCGGGCACGGTCGCCGGCGCGGCCTCGTTCGAGGTCAGGACCGAACACCAGGTCCGGTTGTTCGGGATCGATCTCGAGAACACGTCCGGCGCGGTCGTCGACAACCTCGGCGTCGTCAGCACGAACGTCAAGAGCTTCGCGAACAACGCCCCCGACCACTGGCAGGCCGAGCTCGGCCATCGCGCGGCCGATCTGATCCTCATCATGATCGGCGCGAACGAGGCCGAATGGCTCGGGCCGCGCGACACCGATACCAAGAACTATCAGGCGCACTACGAGAAGGTGCTCGCGGTGATCCGCAAGGCACGACCCGACAGCACGTGCGTCGTGATCTCGCCGACCGATCAGGCGGAGGCCAAGGACGACGGGTACGAATCGCGTCCGGTGATGCCCGTGCTGGTCGAGGCACAGAAGCAGGCGGCGATCGCGCAAGGCTGCGCGTTCTACTCGACCTACGCGTGGATGGGCGGCAAGGGCTCGGCCGTGAAGTGGTTCAAGCACGGCCTGGTGTCGAGCGACTTCCAGCACCTGTCGAAGAAGGGCGCCGACAAGATGGCCGACGGGCTCTATGGCGCGCTCGCCACCGGATTCAAGGCGCATGCGCATCCCTGAGCTCACGGCGATCGCCCTGGTCACCCTGGTCGCGCTCGTCGGGTGCGGTAGCTGCGATGGCGATCGCGCCAGGAACGTGAAGACGCCGGTCGCACCGGGCAGCGCCACCGCGGGCAGCGCCGGGACCGCGCGGCTCGGCTCGGCCGGCGAGCCCGCGCTGCCGGCGACGCAGGCCTACCTCGACGCGCCGGCCGGGACGCTCGATGGCTTGTTCGCCGGGCTCGCGGCCGTGGATCGCGGCGACGCCGAGAGCCGGGTCGCGATGGAGTTCTTCGGCGATTCGCACACGGCCGGAGATTCGTTGACCTCGCGGCTACGGATCAGCTGGCAGGCGCGGTTCGGCGACGCGGGACGCGGCCTCGTGGGAGCGGGCAAGGTGCCGACGCGGCACTACTACCAGCGCGACGTGCGCTACGGCAAACAAGGCGACTGGCACGCGATGGTCGGCGGCGCGCGCGGCGATACCGAGCCGTTCGGCATCGATGGCATGCGCGTCACCGGCAAGCGCAAGGGCGCGCAGCTCTGGGTCGAGACCTGCGCCGAGTGCGGCACGGGCAAGAGCGTCAGCCAGTTCGAGATCCTGTACTACGCCGCGCCGGAACACGGCATCTTGCGCTACCGCGTCGACGATCAGCCGTGGCAGCAGCTCGCGACCAAGACCTCGCCGATCGAGCCGCCGCACCCGGCGCGCCAGGTGATCCGCGTCGAGGATGGCCCGCACAAGCTGACGCTCGAGCACGGCGGTGGCGGTGTGCTCGATCTGTTCGGCGTCGTGATGGAGCGCGCCAGGCCCGGCGTGATCGTCGACTCGCTCGGCGTCGTCGGACGCCGGCTGGGGAGCCTGCGCTCGTGGGACTGGTCGATCATCGGCGAGCAGCTCGCGACGCGCGATCCGAAGCTGGTGGTGCTGCAGTACGGCACGAACGAGGCGGACGACCCCGACCTCGTCCTCGACGATCTCGCGCGTTACTACGACGACACGATCCTGCGGATCCGCGCGGCGGCCCCGACCGCGTCGATCCTGATCCTCGGCCCGCCCGACATGGGCGCGCGCGAGGCCGGCCGCTCGTGCGATCACAAGAAGCCCAAGCCCGACCAGCCGATGATTCCGGAATGCGAGTGGCGCACCCCGGCGATCCTGCCGGAGATCATCTCGGTCGAGCACGCCGCCGCGACGCGCAACCACGTCGCGTTCTTCGACACGTTCGCCGCGATGGGCGGGCCGGATCACATGGAGCCGTGGGTGGAGGCCGACCCCAAGGTCGCGTACAAAGATCGCGTCCACTTCACCGACCTCGGCTACCAGCGCTGGGCGGATGCGCTGTCCGGAGCGCTGCTCGCGGAGTACGCGCAGTGGCGGGCGGAACACGAGCTGCCCCCGGTGCGGCCGATGACCGTGCCGCCGCTGACCTTGCCTAGCCCGGGGAGCGCCGCGCCCTTGCTGCCGGGCCCGGTCGCACCGTAGCGCGATGCTGTTCTCGAACCCGGATTACCCGCTGTTCCTGATCGCGGTGTTCTTCCTGTACGCGCTGTCGCGGCTCGGCGGCGCGACCGGTCGATGGACGCGGATCGCGATCATGATCCTGCTCGGCGATCTGGTGTTCGTGCTGATCGCGAAGGATCCAGATCTGCTCTGGGATCCACTCGGCAACGTCGTGTTCCGGCTCGCCGGCAACTACTACAGCGACGCGACGCTGGCGTGGCCGCTCGCGACGCTCGCGGTGCACTGGGTCGTAGGCCTCGCGGTGATCGCGGGCGCCGTGATGATCGGGATCCGGGCCGGCGGTTGGCTGCAATCGGACCGCGGCCAGCGCCGGGTCGCACGTGGCCTCGTGATCGCGGTGCTCGTGACCGGCGCCACGGTGTGGATCGCGTGGCACGCCGGGGCGCTCGCCGAGCTCGGCGATGCGGTCGCGGCGCACGGGCACCTCGCGGTGCTCGCGATCCTCGGCATCGGCATCGGTGCGGCGCAGGTCGAATCGCACCGCACGCTCGGGCGCGTCGTCGTGCTGTTCGTCGTGTCGTGCCTGTTCTACCAGGCGTGGGCGGTCGCGATGCCGGGGACCTACAAGTACCTGCTCGCGCTGCTGTTGTTCACGATCGTGCTCGATTACTACCTCGCGATCTGGATCGAGCGCGCCGAGGCGCCGGCGGCGCGCAAGGCGCTCGTGATCGTCAGCCTGTGCTCGAACCTCGGCATCCTGTTCTTCTTCAAGTACGCGTTCTTCGCCGGGCTGACCTCGCACTCGTTGATCCTCCCGGCGGGCATCTCGTTCCACACCTTCCAGTCGCTGTCGTACACGATCGACGTCTATCGCAAGCAGCTCCGCGCGACGCGCTCGCCGATCCAGTTCGCGACGTTCGTGCTGTTCTTCCCGCAGCTCGTCGCCGGCCCGATCGTGCGCGCGCAGGACCTGTTGCCGCAGCTCGCCGATCTGCCGATGCTGGAGCTCGAGAAGGCGACGCGCGGCCTGTACCGGATCATCGTCGGCCTGTTCAAGAAGATCGCGCTCGCCGACACGCTCGCGATCGCGATCGTCGATCGCGTGTTCGAGACCCCGGGACACTTCACCACGGTCGAGGTGCTCGCCGGGGTCTACGGCTACGCGTTGCAGATCTATCTCGACTTCAGCGCCTACTCCGACATCGCGATCGGTTCGGCGCAGGTCATCGGCTTCGATCTGCCGGAGAACTTTCGCACGCCCTATCGCAGCGCGAACCTCCAGGACTTCTGGCGGCGCTGGCACATCACGCTGTCGACCTGGTTGCGCGACTACCTCTACATCACGCTCGG
>JBDTEH010000106.1:0-24290 GCA_039922635.1 Kofleriaceae bacterium
CGCGGCGAACCGCCGCGCGTGGCCCGCGATCCGGTCGACCGGATCGCCGGCGGCGAGCGCGGCGCGGAGCTCGGCGAGCAAGGCGCCGCCCCGGTCGAGGGCGAACGCGGCAAGGGCATCGGCGCTCGCCTCGCGGGCAACCTCGAGCCAGAGCTCGGCGTTGGCCGCGGACATGAGGTCGGCGAGCGACGTCTTCTTATAGAGGCGGCGGTCGAGCTCGCCGGTCCGCGCGTGACGGTGACGCCACGCCTCGAGTGACTCGGCGTTCACGAGGGTCAGGCCGGCGAACGTGATCGTGATCAGCTCGCCGACCCCGGGGCGCGGCCGCACGTTGGTCTCGAACCGGACCATGTACGGCGCGACCTGGACGAAATGGACGCCATACGTCCCTTCGACCCGCGCGATGAAGTCCACGGCGACAGCCTATCAGGGGCAAAGTGCCACACTGCATGTTCGCCCGACAGGTCGAACCGGCAAAAACCTGACGCGGTTGCACACAATCCATCGTCAGGAAGTCAACAGCCTGATCTCACACCTCTATCTAGCAGGCACATAGCGCCGACAGCGGTGGCCCCGGTTCTTGCTTCTGTCACGGGATTGACTTACTCCACAGCCCGAGGTTTCAGCATGGCCCGCTCATTACAGGGTGCTCTCGTCGGATTCGGATTCATTGCCGAGAAGGGGCACGTTCCCGCGTACCTCGCCGCCCCCGAGATGTTCGAGATCGTCGCGGTCGCAGAGATCTGCGCCGCACGCCGCGAGAAGGCTCGCCAGATCCTGCCCAAGGCGCGGATCTACAGCGATCTCAAGACCCTCCTCCAGGCCGAGGCGAAGAACCTCGACTTCGTCGACATCGCCACCCCACCGTGCGACCACGCCGCGATCGCACACGCCGCGTTCGAGCATGGTCTGCACGTGTTCTGCGAGAAGCCGATCGCGACCTCGGGCGCCGACGCCAAGTCCATGCTCGACCACGCGCAGAAGGTGAAGAAGGTGTTCTTCCCCTCGCACAACTACAAGCACGCTCCCGTGATCAAGGCGATCCGGGGCGTGCTCGAGTCGGGCGATCTCGGCACGATCCACCTGGTCACGCTCGACACGTTCCGCACCACCCACGCCAAGGGCGTCGCCGAGTGGCAGCCCGATTGGCGCCGCCAGCGCAAGACCTCGGGCGGCGGCATCGCGATGGATCACGGCAGCCACACGTTCTACCTCGCGTTCGACTGGCTCGCGTCGCAGCCGACCTCGATCACCGCGAAGATGTCGAACCTGTCGGCGTTCGACACCGAAGACAACTTCAACTGCACCGTGACGTTCCCCACCGGCATCGCGGTCGCCCAGCTCACGTGGAACTCGGGCTTCCGCAAGGTCATCTACACGATCCACGGCGCCAACGGCGCGATCAAGGTCGAGGACGACGAGATCGAGATCCACCGCAAGAAGGCGGGCGGCAAGATCGACGTCGAGAAGCTGTCGGCGGCGTCGCACTGGATGGATGCCTCGCACGCCGAGTGGTTCAAGGCGCTCCAGATCGACTTCGTCGATCAGGTCCGGCGCGGCGAGTGGGTGGGCCGCGAGGCCCACGACGCCGCGATGTGCGTGCAGTTGATCGAGACCGCGTACGCATCGGCGCGCGCAGATGGCCGCGAGCTCGAGCTCGCACCCGAGCGCGCCGCGAAAGCCGGGTAAGCCCGGCGGTGGTGAAGGACGTCTACTTCGCGTACTTCATGCTCGCCCTCACGGCGACCGCGGGCGTGCTCTACGCGGTGCGGCTCGCGCTGCGCGGCGCTGCGCACAGCGAGCGCGTGAGCCGGATCGGCGGCACCGCGCTGATCGGACAGGGCGCGATGGACTGGACCTACTGGGCGGTCGAGCCGATCGTCAAGGGCTGCATCGCGCTCGGCATCACCGCCAACGGCGCGACCTGGCTCGCGCTCGCGCTCGGCCTCGGCGCCGGCGTCGCGATGGGCTTCGCGATGACCGGCCTGGCCTGCCTGCTCGCGTCCTGGTCGGTGCTGTTCGACATCCTCGACGGCCAGATCGCGCGGTTCACGAACACCGGCTCCAACGCGGGTGAGGTGCTCGACGCGGCGACCGATCGCTATACCGAGTTCGCGTTCGTCGCCGGCGCGATCGTCGCGTTTCGCGCCGAGCTGTGGGCGATGGGCATCTCCCTGGCGGCGCTGCTCGCCTGCTTCATGGTGAGCTACACCAGCGCCAAGGCCGAGGCGATGGGCGTCGAGGTACCGCGGGGCCTCATGAGGCGCCACGAGCGCGCGGTCTACATGATCACCGGCGCCGGCCTGACGGCCATGCTCGGTCCGGCCCTCCACGACCACGTGCCCGCGCTCCCCGGCACCACGTTCGTGCTCGGAGGTCTTCTGGTCGTTGCCGTGATCGGGAACATCGCTGCCGTGGTCAGGCTTGTACGAATCGGGCGAGCTTTGCGGTAAGAGATCGCCTCTTCCATGCCGCAGCCTGCCAACCAGAACCGCTCCCTCACGACCGCCATCCCCGGGCCCAAGAGCACGGCGCTGCGCGCGCGCGAGGACAAGCACATCGCGCCAGGGGCCCAGGGCTACGCGCTCGCGGCGGGCATCGTCGTCGATACCGCGAGCGGTACGACGGTCACCGATGTCGACGGCAACACGTTCCTCGACTTCATCGGCGGCATCGCGGTCGGTGCGCTCGGCCATTCGCATCCGGTGTGGGTCGAGGCGATCCAGCAGCAAGCGGCCAAGGCGGCGGTAGGCTCGTTGACCAGCGCGGCGCGCGTCGAGCTGTTCGAGCGGTTCGCCAAGCACGCGCCGGCCAACGGCGTGCATCGGCTGCAGATGTACTCGGGCGGCACCGAGGCCGTCGAGAGCGCGCTGCGCCTCGCCAAGAGCTATACCGGCAAGTACGAGTTCGTGAGCTGCTGGGGCGGCTTCCACGGCAAGACCATGGGCGCCCTGTCGCTGATGGGGTCGACGTTCAAGGACAAGCTCGGCCCGATGGTGCCGGGCTCGCATCAGGTGCCGTACGCCGACTGCTATCGCTGCCCGGTCGGGCTCGAGTACGGCACGTGCGGCATGGCGTGCCTCGAGGTCGCGCGCAACTACGTCAAGGTCGCGACCGCAGGCGCGGTCGCCGGCGTGATCGTCGAGCCGATGCAGGGTACCGCCGGCAACATCATCCCGCCGAAGGAATTCCTGCCCGGGATGGCGAGCATCGCGAAGGAGGTCGGCGCGCTGTTCATCGCCGACGAGATGATCACCGGCCTCGGCCGCACCGGCACGTGGTGGGGCGTCGACCACACCGGCGTCGTCCCCGACATCGTCACGATCGGCAAGGCGGTCGGCGGTGGGTTCCCGCTGTCCGCGCTCGCGACCACCGACGAGATCGGCCAGGCCAAGCCGTGGTCGAATCGCTCGGGCAGCTCGTCGAGCTACGGCGGCAACCCGCTCGCGGCCGCGGCCGGCGCGGCCTCGCTCAAGATCATCGAGGACGAGCACCTCGTCGAGAACTCCAGGCGGGTCGGCGCGCTCATGCTGGCGGAGCTCGAGACCTGGGTCGATCGCTATTCGTTCGTCGGCACCGCGCGCGGCTCGGGCATGTTCATGGCGCTCGAGCTGGTCAGCGACAAGGTCGCGAAGACCGCGCTGACCGCCAAGGTCTGCGATCGGATCTTCAACGAGTGCGTGCGCCGCGGCCTGCTCACGATGGCGTACTCGCCGCACTTCCGGATCCAGCCGCCGCTCACGACCGACGCGGCGACCGCGATGAACGGCCTCGCGATCTTGAAAGAGGTGTTCGATCTCGTCGAGCGCGAGACGTGGTGGAAGTAGCAGCTAGAGCGCGAGGCGCTCTATTGACTTGACGTTTCATGAACCGTCAAGAACACTGCGGTTGCCATGAAGCTGGTCAAGTTTGCAACCCAGGTAGACGCCAAGGTGCTCAAGGAGCTGAGGGCCGTTGCGAAAGAAACCGACCAGACCCTGTCCAAGCTGGTCACGGAAGCGCTGGCTGCGCACATCCAAAGAGTGCGCGTTCGTCCGGCGTTTCGTCGTGCCATGGATGAGGTGCTGGAGGATCACGACGAGTTGCTCCGCCGGCTCGCTCGCTGATCCATGGTGACGACCAAGTACCCGACGCTCGAAGAAGCCCTCGAGTTGCATCGCGTGTTGATCGAACGGTTTGGCGGCACCGAGGGGGTTCGCGATCCGGGCGCTTTGGAGAGCGCACTGTTCCGCCCGCAGACCGGCTACTACGACACGCTGGCCTTGGAAGCCGCCGCGCTGATGCAGAGCCTCGCGATGAATCACGCATTCGTCGATGGCAACAAGCGCGTCGCATTCGCACTCACGGCCGTGTTCCTTCGCCTCAACGGCTACCGGCTTGTCGTTACAGCAGACCCTGCAGAAGCGTTCGTCATCGAACGGCTGATCAGCCAACACGCAACCTTGGAGGAGCTCGCGCAGTGGCTGACCGAACACATGCGAGATGTCCGCGAGCGCCCCTAGATCGGCGACCAGGCGCGGGCACGTCACGAGGCAACCGTCCCGACCTGATCGGCGCAGAGTCATCGATCTCTCGGAGCTCGTGGAGCCGCACAGCGCCGCCGCTGACGGAGGTGGCACCATCAGCCAATCACATCTAAGATGCGCGGGCCGTGCCGAATCTCGCAGCATGGGCCGCGTGATCGCCGATACGTCTCGCGAAGGAGCCGTGATGCCCAGAGAGCCGCTGCAGCGCGAAAACCTCCAATCCCAGTTTGGCGCGATACGTCAGCCCGCGGACACCGAAGCCGAGCACGATCCGGCCGTGGCGCGACGTGCCTCGAATGCGGCACTCCGGCGCGAGGCCGTGCAGATGCGCGCGAACAGCCAGGCGAGCGCGGAGTCCGTTCAGCCGGCCGCCCAGCGCGGCGTTGCCTCCCCAGCGAGTCCGCTGCCCCATGCGGACAAGATCCAGGCATCGTTCGGCGCGCACGACATCTCGCATGTCCAGGCGCACGTCGGCGGCGAGTCCGCGAACGAGATGGGCGCCGAGGCGTACGCGACGGGCAATCACGTCGTGTTCGGCAAAGAGCCCGATCTGCACACGGCGGCGCACGAGACCGCGCACGTCGTCCAGCAGCGTGGCGGCGTGCACCTCAAGGGCGGCGTCGGCCAGGAGGGCGACGCATACGAGCAGAATGCCGACGCGGTCGCCGATCGCGTCGTCCAGGGCAGATCCGCCGAGGATCTGCTCGGTTCGGCGAACGCCGACAAGCGCGAGTCATCGACCGCGGTGCAGCAGAAGCCGAAGCCGAAAACCGAGGACGCGACGGGGGAGCAGCGTCACGAGCAGCACGACACCGCCGGCCTGCACGCGTACTGGGCCATCCAATCGCAGATCGTGCTCGCCGCGGCGCGGTTTCACGAGATGGCCGCGACAGTCAAATCGATCCTCGGCCAGCGGGAGTTCGACGAGGCTGGCGGCGAGCCCGAGGCGCAGCTCGTCGTAGCAACATACGACAACGGGCTCGCGATGATGACGCAGCTATTGCAACGCGTCGAGGCGTCGGCTGGAGACATGTCCGGCTATCAGAGCTTCGTCACGCGCGACCTCGGCAAGCTCGAGGGTGGCTTCACGTTGCTCGGGTGGATGGCCGGCGGCGCCGATGGCTTCGTGTCCAAGCATAAATACCCGACGAACTCCGGCGAGAGGACACGGAAGATGCAAGAGGCACTATTCAAGATCTTCGAGGTGTTCGGTCGAGCGCCCGAGGACGTCCAGCGCGACACCCACGCGATCGAGGGCGGTACCTCCAAGGTGGAGGGCGAGGCAATCCACACCACGCTCGACTCGCTGTTCCAGCACCTACGTGCGGCCCGGATGGACTCGCAGAGTGATCTCGAGAACGGCCACAAGCAGATGATCATGGCTGGACATCGTGCGACCGAGGCGCGGGAGCTATTGAGCAACAGCACCGATGCGAAGAAGGGCAATAAATACAAGGCGGAGATCAAGAAGGTCGAGCAGGAGGCCGAGAGGATCGGGGACACCTCGCCGAACCTCTACATGGACGCGAAGTCGACCGGTCTATACGAGCAGATCGCGGCGATGAAGAAGGCGCACTGAGCCGCCGCTATGCGTGCTACTTGGCAACTCCTCGCTATCGCGGCTTGCGGCTCGCCGCAGCCTACCGCTCCCGTCGTGCGCAACGCACCCATGCACGCATCCGGCGGCGCGCTCGCGGTGCGGGCTGCGCGCGCGAATGCGGACCACCTGCGGCTCGACTACGCACGTCCGTTCGAGCGTGCCGCCCTGGCCGAGTCGCCCGCCGTCAGCCTCTACCTCGATGCCTGTCGCGCTCGAGACAAGCCGGCCTGCTGGCTCGCGATGGAGATCGCCGAGCAGGATGCGGTCGTGCGCACACCGCTCGAATGGCCACCCCGCAACCCGTCGCCACGCTGGCGCGAAGCGGTGAAGCTCGTCGAGGTAAACTGCCTCGCAGGTGACCACATGAGCTGCGCCGCGCTGCCCACTGAATCGGATGCGCATGGTGTGACGTTTCCCGCGGCGTCGGGTGCACTGGGACGCTCGCCCGGGTGCGCGGAGCCCGAGACGGATCGCTGCCCCGAGGCGACCCTTCGGCAGGAGTGCGAGATCGGTTTCGCGCGCAGCTGCAACACCCTCGCGACGAGGCTCGATATGGACGCGCTCACGAACCCGCGCACGTCGCAGCAGGCCGAGAGCGATGCAGCGCGGAAGCGATCCTATGCGCTCGCTGCGGCGAGCTGTCGCGCTGGCGTCGTCGACGATTGCCAGTTCCACGCGTCGCCGCAGGATCCAGTGCTAGAGCTCGCCGTGAGCCAGAGCGAGTGCGAGTTCGGCCGCGCATGTGGCGGGCTCGCGAAGCTTTACCTCGGGCGTGGCGACCTAGCCCGTGCGCGTGACGCCGCAGAGCGCGGCTGTCAGTACTTCGCCGAACGCTGTGCGGAGCTGGGGGTGATGTATCTCGACGGTACCTTGCCCGAACCGGTCGCTGGGCGCGGCCAGGCACTGGTCGACTTTGTCTGTGCCTCGCTGCGTGACGTCCGTGGCGACCAGGCGATGCGGCGATATTCGCCCTGCGGGCGCGCGAGGCTGCCAGTCGGCGCGCCGTGAGCTCTCCAGCGGCTCGGCTTCTCCACGTCGAGGCCACGGTAAGCTCACCGGTCTGCCGCCAGCTCGAGCGGCTCCTTGCCGGCGGGCGCGTTGACCTCACGTCACGGCGTGGGGCCGAACCCGACGACGCGAACCGGCGTCTCGCTGTGCTGCATGCGCGGCGTGCCGAGCTGCCCGTACTCGTTCGAGCCCCAGCACCACACCTCGCCGGTCGTTGCGAGCGCGCACGTCGAGTCGCGTCCGACACCGACCTTCACTGGCTCGAACGGCAGCTTGGCACGCACCGGCTCCGCCACGACGTCGCCGAGTCCGGTCGGGGTGCCGTCGCCGAGCTGGCCGAACATGTTCTCGCCCCAGCACCACAGCTCGCGGTGCACGATCGCACACGTGTGGAGGTGGTTCGCGGCGATCGCGGTCGCGCCGCGCAACGCCGGCAGCTCGACGGGCGTCGGCCTGTGCTCGCTCCAACACCATACTTCGCCGGTCTTGGTGATCGCGCATGCTTGGTCCTGCCCCGTGGCGAGCTGGACGACGTGGTCGAGCTTCGGCACGAGCACGAGCTGCCCGGCGGGCGGCTTGTCGAGGAAGTCGTCGTCGTTGTCGTAGCGATGATCGACGAAGCAGCTGACGTGTCCATCGCGCTGGCGCGCGCAGAACCCGACACCCAGCGGCTGGATGTCGTCGACCAGGCCTGGCGCGGGTAGCGGCCGCCACGTCGAATCCATGCCCGCATCGGCCATGCCATGGCGACATCCGACGTGACCGCTGCCGTCGACGATACACACCGAGCCGTCGCGATGGATCGCCGCGCTCGTCAGTGCCCGGACCATCGTCGCGATCGTGCTCGTCTCCCACGCGCCGTCGAGTGATGGAGTGGCGCATTCGATGTTCGTGCCGGCGATGTGACACCCGGCGACATATTGCCCGGGGACAAGCGGGCCACTCACGGGGCCGAGCTCGGCGGGACTCGCGGTGCCCCAGCAGTACATGCTCTTGTTCGCGCGCACGGCGCACGCGGTCGTGTGCGCGACCTGGAGCTCGACGACGTGATCGAGCCCCTGCACGCGGACCGGCGTCGCCGACGCGCTCAACCCGCCGTCGCCGAGCTGGCCGTTCGAGTTATCGCCCCAACAGTGCACGGAGCCGTCGTCGTGAACCGTGCACGTGCGCGCGATCTGCACCGCGTGCGAAGCGGCAGGAACGAGGTCGCTCTTGCACGCGAGCGTGCCGTTATCGAGAACGAGGCATATGCCCTCATTGCTGACGCCGACGGTCCGGACGCCGGACGCTCGCGATAACTTCTCCGCGTCGCCCCAGCACGCCGCGCCTCCGCTCGCGGTCCGCGCACACGCGCCACCGCGGTCGAGCGCGAGCGCGGTCGCTGCTCCGAGCTTGCGCGCGAGCGGCTTGGCCGCGGTGCTTGCTGCGATGCCGAGCTGGTCGTCGGCGCTGCCGAAACACGCCACACCGCTGCGCGTAATCGCGCAGCACGATGGCGACATGTCGTTCGAGCAGGCGAGCTGTGTCGCGTGGTCGATGCCGGCGATCGCCGCGTAGTCGCCGTGGGCATCGATGCAGCCGACCTTGCCGTCGCGCATGCGCGCGCAAATGCCGCTGCCGAGCCCCGGCACGACCTGCTCCGGTGGGCTCGGGAACTGCGGCACGTGGAAGCCGACGTCGAGCGTCGCGAAGCACCGTCCGTTGCCCGCGGTGGGGCGCTGCGCGACGCACACGTAGAACCAGTTCGTCGCGACGTCGATCACGCCGTCGACCCGAGCGAGCAAGCGCGGCGTCGACAACCCGGCCTTGATCTCGACGGGGCCCGCCTGGCCGTTCGTGAGGTCCCCCCAGCACGCGACCTGACCCGCGCGCGACACCGCGCAGCGATTGTTCGACTCGGCCGCGAGGCGATCGACGAGGAACGGGCGATCGAGTGGGACCCACGTCGCGAGATCGCCGGGCGCCAGAGGCTGCTTCGGTGCCGCTCCGGCCGGCGCCGGTTCGGTGGTTGGCTCGGCGGGCTTCCGCGTGCTGCCCGGCGCCGGCGCCGTCAGATGACAGGCGCTACAGATCGCGACGACGAGGCAGGTGCGCATGGCCGCAACATGACAGAGCGAACAGCGCGAAACAATCTAGGGGGCGCTCGAGGTGCCACGACATCCTGGTCACGAGCTGTGCGCTCAGCTCGCGGCGGCGAGGCAAGCGTCGAGCTCGGGCGTCGGCGTCCAGTCGCACTGACCGTCGCCCTGGCGCTCGCAGGTCGCGCTCTGGTAGCACGCGTACTCGTCCTTCCACAGACAGGTCGTGAGCACGCCGTCGTGGTCCGAACAGACCTGGTTCGAGCAACCGCCGATGTAGCAGGTCTGATCGACGAGCCGGTGGTATGCCGCATTCACGGTGCGGCCCGTCGCACGTTGCCCGTGCTCCGTGTACGTGTACGGATCGCCGGCGACGATCACACCGTATGGCTGTGCGTAGATCTCGTTCGACAGCCTCGAGACCTGGTCGTCGTCGAGGCCGGAGGGGTGCCAGTCGAGAGCGTCCACGTTCGCCGAACGCGAGGTGTTGAGCGCCTTCTCGCGGGTGCTCGGGCACGGCGTGGTGATGCAGCGGACGCCGCTATCGTGGACGCGCACGAACACCCCGGACGAGATCGCATCATTCTCGGCGATCCATCCCTCGGTCACGATGAAGCGACCGAGGTTGCCGTAGCCCGAGTACGTCGCGGGTGCCATCCGGCCGCGTACGAGCGCGACCGCACCGTAGGACGTCGAGTCGCGTGTCGCCGCATCGAGCAGCTGCGACTGCTGCACGTCGCCGAGGGCGGCCTCCGACCAGTCGAGATCGGGCACGTAGCACGCCCAGCGGCTCGTGTGGTCGGCGCAGACCGTCGACGTCCGGTTGAGGCGATGCAGGAAGAACCCGCCGCAGCTCGGCGAGCTGCACTTGCGCAGATCCTTCCAGATCTCGAAGTACGTGTACGAACCAGCGACGGCGCCGCTATCGGCCTTGCCGTCGAGTGCTGACGCGTCTTCGGCGGTCTGACCGGCGGACTCGTCCTCGACGCCAGTCGAGGCGCACGCCGAGATCGAGAGAATCGAGATGGCCGCGAAGGCCTTGAGCGAACGATGCATATTCAGAAGCTCCAAGCAAAACGGTGAATGCTGCCGCGCCGGCACGCTGTCACGCTTGGCCGGCTCGCCCAGTCGCACTGCATGGCACGGGCCCGATCCGATGAACGCTTTCGCGCAACGCATGCTGTTCATCGCGTGCGCGTGTCGCCGTGACGCACGATCGTGCGCGATCACCGCACGCACGACCGCAGTTCAGGGCGCGATCGGTTCGGCTCGACGTCTTGCGCCGCGCGCAGCTCGTGCGCGCTAGCGTCCTAGACCGCGGGCGGCTTGCCGTATCGGCCTTCGGCGATCGCGCGATCGACGTCGGGCAAGATCTCGAGCCGCGCGAGCATCACGTAGCGCTCGCAGTCCTGTTTGGTCACGAACACCCAGATCGCGGCGCCGATGCCGCCGACCAGGAGGATGATGTGTAGCGCCGGCATCGTGCTCGTGCCGATCGCGAGCACGAGCCCGCCGATCAGGCCGATCCCGCCCGTCTTGAGCTTGCCGAGGATCGCCTTCCACTTGAAGCCGACGCTGATCGCGGCGGCGTCGTACGACGGCCGCGTTGCCTGCGCGATCATGTCGGGGTCGCGGAGGCCGGTCATGCCGCCGGTCTTGAGCGCGGCGTGGATGCCGTCAAAGAACGAGCCGGGCTTGGTCTTGGACATCATCTCGGCCTGCCACGGTTGCGTGCGCAGCGAGTTGATCAGGCGAAACCGCGCGGACGGGTAGTCGCAGTTGACGGCCATCGCGACGCTGACCGCATACGCGACGATGCCGGCGCCGCCGATCGACAAGAGGTAGCTGAGGACCTCCTTCACGGGTTCGAGTCTACCGCGTCGGGGGCTGCGTCGGGGGCTGCGTCGGGGGCTGCGTCGGGGGCCGCGTGAGTGAAGGCTCGATCGAGCTCGGGGAGGACCTCGTCGCGGCCACGGTGGACGGCGCGATAGAGGTCGGTCAGGTGGACGAGGAACCACACGCCACCGAGCGCGCCGAGCCCGCCGGCGGTGCGCAGCGCGATCGGCGTGAAGCCGCTGTGATATCCGATGTAGAGCCCGGCGCCGGCGAGCAGCGCGCCGGCGATGCCCCGCAGCGAGGCCTTGTTCCACGCGCGCTGGAGCTGCGCGGCGCGCGCCTCGAACGCCGGATGGGTCGCGGCGGCGATCGAGACGGGGTCGCGCTGCGCCGAGCCCTCGCCGGCGCGGATCGCGACCGCGTAGATGTCGAGGTAGCTGTTCGGCGCCGCCGCGGCGAGCTTCTTGATCCGCTCGAGGTTGCCGGCGCGGGCCAGCTTGATCACGATCGGATCGGCGTGCGCCGCCGTGATCCGGCGATTCCAGCACCAGATCACGGACCCCAGCACGCCGGCGACACCCACGGCGGTCGCGGCGATGGCAAGGATGGCGTTCGACTCCACCCCAGGAGCCTAGCCGATCCCAGCCGGTAGCGGTCCGGGCGGCGAGCGTGGTAATCCGCATGCCATGTCCGTCATCGGGATCGTCGGTGGCAGCGGGCTCTACGAGCTCGACGGCCTCACCGACCAGAAGTGGCAACGCGTCGACTCGCCGTTCGGGCGCCCGTCGGACGACCTGCTGTGCGGCACGCTCGGCGAGCACCGCGTCGTGTTCCTGCCGCGCCACGGTCGCGGTCACCGGATCCCACCGCACGAGATTCCGTACGCCGCGAACATCGACGCGCTCAAGCGCGTCGGCGTGCAGCAGGTGATCAGCGTCAGCGCGGTCGGCTCGCTGCGCGACGATCGCCCGCCCGGTGACTTCGTGGTCGTCGACCAGTTCATCGATCGCACGCTGCGGGGGCCCAAGACCTTCTTCGGCACCGGGTTGACCGCGCACGTCTCGGTCGGCCATCCGACCTGCCGACGCATGATCAAGGGGCTGTTCGAGACCGGGAAGCAGCTCGGCCTGCCGATCCACGAGGGCGGCACGTACGTCGTGATGGAGGGCCCGCAGTTCTCGACCGTGGCCGAGTCGAAGCTCCATCGCAGCTGGGGCGCCGACGTGATCGGCATGACGAACATGCCGGAGGCCAAGCTCGCCCGTGAAGCGGAGCTATGTTACGCCAGCGTCGCCATGGTGACCGACTTCGATTGCTGGCATCCGGCGCACGATCACGTCGATGTCGCGCAGGTGATCAAGGTCATGCAGGCGAACAGCGCGAACGTGAAGAAGCTGATCGCGACCGCGATCCCGGTCGTCGCGCGCCACGAGGGCGAGTGCACGTTCGGTTGCGATCGCGCACTCGAGCACGCGATCATGACGGCGCCGAGCGCCGCCGATCCGGAGCTCGTGAGCAAGCTCGATGCGGTCGCCGGCCGCGTCCTCGGGAGGTTCACGTGAACTTCAAGTCGCTGATCCGCACCATCCCCGATTTCCCGAAGCCGGGGATCCGGTTTCGCGATATCACGCCGCTGCTCGCGAGCGGCACCGGGTTTCGTCACGTCGTCCACCTGCTCGCCGAGCGGTATGCGGGCAAGGTCGACAAGTTCGTCGGGATCGAGGCGCGCGGCTTCATCTTCGGTGCGGCGCTCGCGTACCAGCTCGAGGCCGGGTTCGTGCCGATCCGCAAGCCCGGCAAGCTGCCGCACCAGGCGATCGGCCACGACTACGATCTCGAGTACGGCTCGAACCGGGTCGAGATGCACGTCGATGGCCTCGCGAAGGGCGAGCGCGTCGTGATCGTCGACGATCTGCTCGCCACCGGCGGCACGGCGCTCGCGGCGATCGCGCTCGCGCAGCAGAGCGGCGCCCAGATCGTCGAGTGCGCGTTCGTGATCGAGCTCGATGGTCTGCCGGGGCGCAAGCGGATCGAGGCGGCCGGGATCGGGGTCCACGCGCTGACCTCGTTCTCGGAAGCGGAATGACCGGAGCGAGGTCGGGCAGGTGAACGTCGAGGGGCGCTGGCGGCGCACGATCGAGGTCGTCGGCGACGAGGTCGTCGTCCTCGATCAGGCCAAGCTGCCGTACGCGGTCCAATGGTTGCCCCTGCGCAGCGTCGACGAGGTCGCGCGCGCGATCCGCGACATGCACATCCGCGGCGCGCCGCTGATCGGTGCGACCGCCGCGTACGGCGTCGCCCTCGCGATCCGCACCGGCGCGAACCTCGACGCCGCGTACCAGCAACTCGCCGCGACCCGGCCGACGGCGATCAACCTGCGCTGGGCGCTCGGCCAGATGCAGCGCGCGCTCGCCGCCGGCGCGGAGCCGTTCGCCGCCGCCGCGAAGATCGCCGATGACGATGTCGCCGCGTGCGAGGCGATCGGCGACCACGGCAAGCAGCTGATCGCGGCGCTCGACAAGCCGCGCGTGAACGTGCTCACCCACTGCAACGCGGGCTGGCTCGCGACCGTGGATTGGGGCACCGCACTCGCGCCGGTCTACAAGGCGCACGAGGCCGGGGTCGCGGTGCACGTCTGGGTCGAGGAGACCCGGCCGCGCAACCAGGGCATGCTGACCGCGTGGGAGCTGCTGCAGCACGGCGTGCCGCACACCGTGATCGCCGATAATGCGGGCGGCCACCTCATGCAACATGGCCAGGTCGATCTCTGCATCGTCGGCACCGATCGCACGACCAGGCACGGCGACGTGTGCAACAAGATCGGCACGTACTTGAAGGGCCTCGCCGCGCACGACAACGGCATTCCGTTCTATGCCGCGGTCCCGTCGAGCTCGATCGACTGGACCGTGGGCGAGCCCGCCGAGATCCCGATCGAGGAGCGCAGCGGCGACGAGGTTCGCTTCGTCTCGGGCTATGGCGGTCGCCTCGAGATCGTCCCGCGCGGCAGCGCCGTCGCGAACCCCGCGTTCGATGTCACGCCGCGCCGCTTGATGACCGGGCTCATCACCGAGCGCGGCGTCGCGACGCCCGCGACGCTGATGGCGATGTTCGACCACCGCGCAGCGAGGTCACCCACGTGACGATGCGGCTGCGCGACGACCTGGTCGCGACCGCCAAGCGGATGAGCTCGCTCGGCCTGACGCCCGGCATGTCGGGCAACGTCTCGGTGCGCAGCCCGGTCGGCATCCTGGTCACGCCGAGCGGGATGCCGTACCCCGACCTGGTCGCCGACGACTGCGTCGAGATCCAGATGGACGGCAAGGTCCGGCCCGGCCAGCACGCGCCGACCACCGAGTGGCAGCTGCATCGCGACATCCTCGGCGCGCGCCAGGACATCCAGGCGATCGTCCACACCCACTCGTTGTTCTGCACGACGCTGTCGATGCTCCGCCGCGACATCCCGGCCGTGCACTACATGGTGGTGCTCGCCGGCTCCGATGCGGTCCCGTGTGCGGAGTACGCGACGTTCGGATCGGCAAAGCTCGCACTCAATGCCGTGGCGTCGCTCGCCGGCGGCAACGCGTGTCTGCTGGCAAACCACGGCATGGTCGCGCTCGGGTCGACGCTCGCCGGCGCGCTCCGCCTGGCCGCCGAGGTCGAGACCCTGGCCTCGCAGTACTGGCACGCCGCCCAGCTCGGCACCCCGCACGTGCTCGACCGCGAGGAGCTCGCAGAGGTCCGCAAGCGGTTCAGTCAGTACGGCCAGCAGCGGTCCAAAACCCGCCGTAGCTGGTGACCGAAGCTTGCCACTTGACAAGGGTTTCCCGGAATGGGAAGCCACTCCATCCCATGGCACGCGCAAACGATCCTACCTCTCCGGGCGCTCTCCTCCGGTCGCTGCCACGCGCGTTCGATGACCTGCCGATCTGGGCGCAGCTCAACATCACGTACAAGTGCAACCTCGACTGTGGCTACTGCAGCGAGTACGACAACTCGAAGGACCACGTCCCCACCGCCGATCTGAAGGCGCGGATCGACAAGATCAAGTCGCTGGGCGCGCTTCACACCGACCTGATCGGCGGCGAGCCGCTGCTGCATCCCGACGTGATGCCCCTCATGAAGTACGTCGTCGACCACGGCATGACGACCGGCATGACGACGAACGGCTTCCTGCTGACCGAGGACAAGCTCAAGGCGCTGATGGACACCGGGATGGGCCGGATCCAGATGTCGGTCGATTCGTTGAAGCCCAAGGACGGGATCCCGAAGTCGTTGAAGACGCTACGCAAGAAGATCGAGATGGTCGCGCGCCACCCGATCTGGTTCCGCGTCAACACCGTGATCTGCGACGAGACCATCGACGAGGTCGAGGAGGTCGCGAAGACCTGCTGGGACCTCGGTGTCGCCATCAACTTCTCGGTCGTCCACGACAAGGGCCGCTTGAAGAAGGTGCCGAACACGCCGCGCTTCCTCGAGCGCGTGCAGTGGCTCAAGAACCAGAAGCAGGACGGCAAGCCGATCTCGACGCCGTTCTACCTGATCGAATATTACGAGCGCGCGCTCAACGATAATCCGATGGAGTGGACGTGCCAGGCCGGCAACAAGTGCTTCTACGTCTCGGCCGAGGGCAAGTTCCAGTTCTGCTATCACGTGCCGTCGCGCCGTGACTTGATGGACGTGACGCGCGCGGAGATCGCGGGCTATCGCGGCAAGAAGGGCTGCGAGGAGAACTGCGGCGTCGACTGCGTGATCCACACCTCGCTGCCGTTCTCGAACCGCACCGAGGTCGCGAAGATCGAAGTGAAGCGCAAGGTCGGCCAGTACCTGCCGATGCTCCGCGGCTAGGTTCCGCGTCGCTCAGGGCGCTTCGGGCGCCGCTGCGTCGGCGAGGTGCTTGCCGAACACGAAATGGCGATTCATCGGGTAGTTCCACCCGAGGTAGACCAGCGCCGACACGACCAGCTTCGCCACCGTGAGCCCGAGCCCGAGCGTGCCGACCGCGAGCCACATGCCGAGCGTCTGCAACAGCGTCGAGCCCGCTTGCACCGGCAGCACGCGCACGAACTGCCAGCGCAGCGCGCCGTGGCGGGCCTCGAACGCCCAGTAGCGGTTGATCGTGAAGTTGGTGACAAAGCCGACCACGGTGCCGATCGCCGTGGCGAGCCGGTAATCGATGATCTGCGCCAGCCCGATCAGCGTGGCAAAGTCGACCGCGGTCGACAGGATCGACGTGACGATGCTGCGCGCGAACGTGCGCGTGATCTTCACTACGCCGCCCGGTTCTCGCGCGCGACCTCGAGCGTCGGCGGCTTGCGGCGCTGGCCGACCACGAGCAATGCCGGCACCAACACGAGCGCGGTCAACACGCACGCGATCTCGCCGATCAACGAAGCCGTGCCGAAGCCGCGGATCGCGAGGTTCTCGCTCACCAGCAGCGAGCCGTAGCCGATCATCGTGGTCAGCGAGCACACGAACACCGCGCTGCCGCTCGTGCGCAGCGTGGAGATCGGGTCGTGGACGGCATCGGTGTCCTGTCGGTGTGCGACGTTGATCGCGTAGTCGATGCCGAGCCCGAGCGTGATCGGGAGTGCGACGAAGTCGAGGAAGTTGACCTTGAGCTGGAGCAGCGCGCAGGTCGCGACCATCAGCAACGAGCCGGCCATGGTCGCGATCAGCACCGCGACCGCGCGGCGGTTGCGACCGACCGTGAGGAGCACCATCACGATCAGGCCGATCGCGGCGGCCAGCGTGACCCGCGGGCCATCCGATTCGATCGCGTCGATGATGTCGGCGAAGATCACCGAGCTCCCCGAGGTCGTCACGGTCTCGCCATCGCGCAGGTGCAGCGCGCGCACCGCGTTCGAGAACCGGATCAGGTCGTGGCCGTTCCACTCGTCGAGCCCGTTCGCGGAGTGGATCGAGATCATCAGGCCGACCCGGCCATCCGCTTCGGTGACCTCGGGCTTGTTCTTGATCGAAGGCGGAAGCTGGTCGAACGTGATCGCGCGCAGATCGGCAGGAGGCTTGAGCTCTTCGAGCTCGGCGCGCTGCTTGTCGTCGAGCGCGTCGAGATCCGGGGAGTCGAGCAGCGTGCGGATCTGCGCGAGCACCGCGAGCTTCTCGGCTTGATGGGGGGGCACGGCGTCGAGGATCGACGACACCGAGCCGACGACTTGATGGGCCTTATCGTGGTTGGTCGCGAGTAGCGCGTCGACGATCTGGGGGACCTGATCCGGGCGATCCGCGGCGATGAACGTGCGGCCGGCGAAGCCCCGGCCGAAGTTGTCGTCGGAGATCTTCATCCACTTCCGCGACTCGACCGCGGCGTGGCCCTCGGAGCGCAGCTGCTTGATGTCGTACTCGAACGGGTCGGCGGCGATGTAGCGCACGACGACCACGGCCGCGGCCACCCCGAGCAGCGCCGAGACCGCGACGACCGCGCGAGAATCGCGAAAGCCGATCAAGCGCACGAGCACGCGGCCGACGAACGGCTCGGTGTGATAGGTCCGCGCCTTGCCGCCGACCGCGATCAGCATCGCAGGCAGCAGCGCGTACGACGCGATCCAGCACAGCAGCATGCCGATCGCGCCGATCACGGCGAAGTCGGCGAAGCCCTTGAAGCTGGTCGCCGCGAGCGAGCCATACGCGATCGAGGCACCGAGCGAGGCGACGGCGGTCGGCCGCAGCGTCATCAAGATGGCCTGCGCGAGCGCCTCGTCGACCACCCCGCGCTGCTCCGCGGGCGTCGGGCTCCGCTTGGGCTCGCGGCTCTCGACCTTGCGCCGTTCTTCTTGGTAGCGCGCGATCAACAGGATGCCGTAGTTGACCCCATTGCCCGCGATGATCGCACCGAGGAACGCGGTCGCGGCGTTGAGGTGACCGACGGTGAGCGCGGCCGCGCCGAACGCGGCGGCGGTCGCGACGGCGATCGTGGTGACCAGGAGCACGAGCAGGGTCGCCGACCGGAAGTACAGCGCGAGCACGATGCCGACGAGCAGCGCGGTCACGATGCTCGACAGCACGATGCCGTTGGAGATCGCGGAGTGCTCCGAGACCGCCGTCACGATCGAGCCGGTGTAGCCGAGCTCGACGCCCGGATGCTCCGCGGTGATCCGCTCGCGCATGGTCTCGAGGTGCGAGATCAGCTGCTTGCCCTCATCGATATCCGTGGTCCGGAACGCGATGCCGACCTCGAGCATGCCGACCTTGCCATCACGGCTG
This sequence comes from Kofleriaceae bacterium, assembly GCA_039922635.1. Lineage (GTDB taxonomy): Bacteria > Myxococcota_A > Polyangia > Haliangiales > Haliangiaceae > JABFXX01. The sequence goes on from JBDTEH010000106.1 coordinate 18,270, forward strand.
ACGTGACTCGAGCGGTCGAGGCGTGCCTCCGCATCGCGGCGCTTGGCACGGAGCTCGTCGAGTTGCCGCTGCGCGGCGGTATCGGCCGCCTGATCGTCGTCGAGGTCGACGTAGAGCGGGTTCGCGTGGAGCTTCGCCGATTTGATCCGCTCCGCGAGCGCGTCGCGCGCCTTGTCGAGATCGGCGAGCGGGACGAACAGGTAGCGGTGTGCGCGCAAGAACCCGCGGATCTCGGCATCGTCGTCCTCGACCTCGGTGACGAGCGACTTGGGCAGCGCGCGCAGCTCGGTAGCGAGCTCCTGGACGACCTGCGCGCGGACCTCGGGGGTCGGCGCTTCGACCAGGTACAACATCGTCTCGGTCGCCTTCACGCGCGATTCGAGCCGGCGCAGGTCTTTGACCGCCGGGGCGTCTTGCGGCAACAAGTACGAGAAGTCCGCGTAGAGCGGCAGCTTGAACGCGATCAGATAGCCGGCGAGGCCGAGCACCGCGAGGTGCCCCACGATCACCGCGACGAGGTGGCGGCGCAACCAGGCGACATAGCGACGAGACAGGGCCTCTGGAGACTGCAACATGGGGTACGACGGGCGGACTATGGCACTAAGTGGCAGCGAGATCTCGGCCGTCCTTGCCGAGCACGAGCCGCCATTCGAGGGCGAGCCCGATCACCACCAGGGGGATGATCTGGATCGCGTGATAGAGCAGGGCGAGGGCGAGCGCGTCGGTATCCGGGATGCCGAGCAAGTGCGTGGCGGCGAGCACGCCCACCTCGAGCGCGCCGACGCCCGCGGGAGTCGAGGGCGCGGTGATCGCGAGGTTGAGCGTGAACAGGATCAACAGGCCGGCTGGGATCGGGATCGCGATGCCGACCGCATGAGCGACCAGCCAGATCATCAGCCAATCCGTGGCCCACACGATCGACAGCGTGAGGATCGACAGGACCAACCGCCGGCCGCTGCGCAGCACGTGCATCCCGGCGATGAACTTGCCGAACCACGACGTCGGATCCTTGACCCTGCCGACCGCGACGAACAGGCCGATGAACGCCGCGAGCGCGACGGCCGCGCAGATCAGGATCGAGTCGGTCACCCACGCCGGCAGGTCGGGGAGCAGCCAGGGCAGCGGGGCGACGAACATCAGGATCGTGACGCCATCGAGCAGCTTCTCCGCGATCGCGACCGCGGCGATGTCCGCGGTCGGGACGCCATCGCGCTTCTTGAGCAGCCACACGCGCAACAGCTCGCCGGCGCGCGCGGGCGCGAGCACCGAGGCCGCGAACGCCACGATCGTGTAGCGGGTCAGGCGCAGCGTCGAGACGTGGTAGCGCGGTGCCAGCATGATCCGCCAGCACACGGCCTTGCCGAGCAGCAGCACGTAGTTGAGGACCGCGGCGACCGCGAGCGGCCACACCTTGGCGTGTGCGAGATCCTCGCCGAGGTCGCGCCACTTGACCTTGCGGACGAAGAACCACAGGCACACCACGACCGCGAGGACCGCGACGAGGCGGATGATCCGCTGGAGCCGGGGAGTCACCGAGCTCAGGCCATACGCGCGGCGCGGGCGGCCTTTTGCCGCCCCGCACGCCCGAGCGCACGCTCTTCGATCGCGGCGCAGTACTCGTCGCGCACGCGGTCCGCGAGGCGGTCCCAGTCGTAGCCGAGCGCGGCCTTGCGGTTGAGCTCGCCCTGACGGCGGCGCGTGTTCGGATCGACCTTCGCGACCTCGGCGATCCGATCGGCGAGGGCGGCCGCGTTGCTCGGCGGCACGAGGTACGAACCCTCGGCGATCGCGACCTGGCGATAGCCGTCGATGTCGGAGCACACGACCGGCTTGGCCGCGGACATCGCCTCGAGCAGCACGATGCCGAACGATTCCTGACCGGTCGACGGCGCGACGAACACGTCACAGTCGCGATAGAGCTGGACCAGGTGATCGAAGTTGACCGCGCCGTGGTAGCGCAGTCCGGGCAGCTCCGGCGGCGCTACGGCCTGGCCGAGCTCGCCCGCGACGTCGAGGGTGACGTTGACGCCGCGCTCGCGCAGCAGGCGGTACGCGTCGAACATGTAACGCGCGCCCTTGCGGACGTCGCCGATCCGGCCGACGAACAACAGGCGCACCGGCGCGTCGGAGCTCCGCGAGTACAGCTTGGTCGGTGCGGGGGTGAAGATGCCGGTCGGTACGCCGTTCGGGATCACCGACAGCGGCCGCTTCCACACCATCGAGGCGTAGCGCGCGGCGGCGTCACTGACCGCGATCGCGCGCTGGAACAACGGGAACATCGTGTAGCCCCACATCCGGCGCGCGAAGGTGAACACGGGCGACTCCGACTCGGCGTAGGCGTGGAACGTCGCCACGTGCGGGATCTTGCGGGTCATCCACACCGACCAGTACGACAGCGACGGCTGCGCGGGCTCGTGGACGTGGATGACGTCGAACTTGTTCTGGCGGAAGAACTTCGCGACCTGCCACGGCCGCACGAAGATGCCGAGCTGGTTGTCCGAGCCGTTGGCGGGGATGTTGACGACGCCCGGAAACGTCTTCGTATCCTCGTCCTTGACCGGACCGGAGGCGGGGCCGACGATCGTGACCTCGTCGCCGCGGCGCCGCAGCGCGTTCGCGAGCTGCTGGGCGTGGTGCTTCACCCCGCCGCAGGGCGAGGCGAGGTCGTACGTGACCATCATGCAGACCCGGAGCGGCTCCCGCCATGTCGGCTTGACCGACGGTGCGCTCTCGACTGCGGAAGCTGGGCGTCGGTTAGGCAAAACCATGAGCTAGTGCGCGCACCGTATCGGAATCGCGGGCCGCGTCAAGTGTCGATGATCTGGACAATACAGGCAGATCCAACAGTTGGACCGGGTCAGCCTGGGACAGGCCGTTCAATTGCCGGATGGTGCCGCCTCAGCGTGCCTGATGGGGCGCCAGGAACACCAGTTTCTGGAGCTCACGTGCCTCCCACTCTTTCATCCAGGGGGTCGATCGATAGCGGTCCCACTGGTCCGCCGCGATCGTGACGACCGGACCTCCGAGGTCGGTTCGTGCGGCCACGCGCAGTGCTGCCACCACGTTCACACCGGTCGAACCACCGACCGTCAGGCCTTCCTCTTTGACGAGCCGCTCGACCATCGCGAGCGCGTCCGCATCGGTGACCTTCTCGGCGTAATCGATCGCGTCCTTGTGAAGGTTCGTCGGGACGCTCCCCGAGCCGATGCCTTCGATCGCGAACGGACCATCGGGCCCGAGCGTCCCCGTGTTGATCCATTCGCCGAGCCCCGAGCCATACGGATCGGCGAGCACGACCTGAACCCCCGGCACCTGTTCCTTGAGGTAGCGCCCGGCGCCGCTGATCGTGCCGCCGGTCCCGGCGGACGACACGAACGCGCCGATCGGCCCGGTCATCTGCGCGCGGATCTCCGGGCCGGTCGCCGAGAAGCTCTTGCCGCCGTAGTGCGCGTCGAGGTTCGCGGGGTTGTGGAACTGGTTCGCGAGGAACCAGCCATGCTCCTCTGCGAGCCGCGCGGCGACGTTGCGAAAGTTGTCGGGACTCTTGATGCCCCCGGGCTTGGCGATCATCACCTGCGCGCCGAGCTGACTGAGCTGCGCGCGCTTGTCCGCGGCGACCCGCTCGGGGATCACGCACACGCAGCGGTAGCCACGTGATCCGGCGAGCAGCGCGAGCCCGACGCCGGTGTTGCCGGCGGTGCCCTCGATGATCGTCATCGGCGGATCGGAGTGCGGCACCAGCGCGCCGCGTGCCTCGGCGTCGAGGATCAGCGCGCGCGCGGTGCGATCCTTGATCGACCCCCCGGGGTTGAGGTGCTCGCACTTCACGAACACGCGATTCGGCAGGCCGCGCGAGACCCGCTTGAGCTCGATCAGCGGCGTGTTGCCGATTGCCTCGATGACGTCCATGGCGCGGCGAAGGTACTACGACGCAAACAAAATGCTTGCGTCGTGTCACGTTGTGACACATAGTGTATCACATCGTGACACGCAAGCGACCAGCTGCCGACGAGCCGGAGAACAAAGACCGCGTGATCCACACGCGGGTGCCCGAGTCGCTCGAGGCCGAGCTGCGCGAGCGAGCGCAGGCGTTGGGCATGTCGGTGTCGAACCTCGTGCGTAACGTGCTCGGCCACGCGTTCGGCCTGGTCGGCGATGTCGTCGCCGATTCGCACGCGATCGCGCGCGCCGCGAAGGGCGGTGCGGCCGCAGCGCCGCTGGCGAACGCTGGAGCCGCGGGTGGCGTGGCGGTGGCGACCTCCGATGTGCTGGCCTGGCAGAGCATCGTGCTCGGCAAGAACGCCGTGTGCGCGCGCTGCAACGAGATCCTCCCCAAAGGCGCGGATGCCGCGATCGGGCTCGCCGAGTCCGGCGGCGGTCGAGTGATCGTCTGTTCCCCTTGTCTCGAGGAGCTACGCCGATGACCAACACCGAGCTTAAAGAGCAACTCCTGGCGCCCGTGCGCGAGGCCGCGCGCCTCGTCAAGCATGTCGGGACGCGGCTCGATGCGATGGCGCTCGACCTCGCGCGCGACGGCGGCGAGCTCGTCCGCCACGCGCAGGCGCTCGGTGGCGCCGCGCACGATCACGTCACGACGTTCGTGCGCGCGACCCCGCGCATGACCAAGCTCGCGCAGGTCGCAGCGGCGCTGTTCGCGCGCCAGCGCTGGCTCGGGCTCGCGAACGCCGCGAAGACCGGCGACGCGCGGCTCACGCCCGACGATCATCGCGATCTCGCGCGCCGCACCGCCGACTACGCCGCCGAGCTACGCGGCGGGATCGCCAAGCTCGGCCAGCTCGCCTCGTGCCGCCCCGATCTCGTGGGCCCGATCTGGGCGAGCGAGCTCGCGAAGCTCCAGGACGAAGTCCCGCCGATCGACGCGGCGCTGATCCGCGCGCGCATCGTGGCGGAGCTCGGTGGCAACGATCCGGCCGCGAGCTCGACGCACGCGACCGTGGCCGCGCCCGGCGGCGAACCGGTGCAGGCGCCGCTCGCCGGCGTGTTCGCCACGTTCGACGACGTGCCGCTCGCGGCCGCCTCGCTCGCGCAGGTCCACGCCGCGACCCTGCTCGACGGCACACGCGTCGTCGTCAAGGTCCAGGTCCCCGGCATCGAGGACGTGATCGCCGCCGACATCGCCGCGCTCCGCACGGTCGCGAGCTCGCTCGGCGAGCTGCCCGGCATCGATCTCGCGACGCTCGCATCGGAGCTCGCCCGCGCGCTCGCGATCGAGCTCGACTACACCGCGGAGGCCGCCGCGCTCGCCGCGTACCGCGGGCCGGTCACCGTGCCGCGCCCGATCACGTCGGCCTCGACCGCACGCGTGCTCACGATGACGCGGCTCGATGGCGAGCGCCTGACCTCGTGGCTCGATCGCGCGTCTCCGGCCGATCGCGATCGCCTGCTCGGCGAGCTGGTCGGCGAGGTCGCCGCCCAGATCCTCGTGCGCGGCCAGGTCCACGCCGATCCGCATCCCGGCAATTTCCTGGTCGGCCGCGACGGTAAACTGGCCCTCCTCGATTTCGGCTGCATGCTCGAGCTCGCGCCCGCCGATCGCGCCACCTACGCACGGCTCGTGCTCGCGATCGCCGGGGCGAACCACGCCGCCGCCGCACGTGAGCTGACTCACCTCGGTTTCACCTGTGATGATCCCGACGCCCTCGTCGCGCTCGCCTCCTCGCTGGTCGCCGCGCTCAAGCCCGATACGAACGTCTCGGAGCTCGATTGGCAGCACGCGTTCGCCGATCAGATCGCACACGCCAAGACTCTCGGTGGGTTGCAGATCCCACGCTCGTTCGTCCTGCTCGGCCGGGTGCTCGCCTCGGTCGCGGGTCTGCTCGCCACCTACAAACCTCGCCTCGCGTTGCACCCGCTGATCGCGAGCCACCTCGCGTCCGCGATCGTATACAAGGAGGCATGACTCTTCGTCTTGCCTGCGTGCTCCTCCTCACGTCGCTCGCCGCCTGCGGCAGCAGCGATAACAACACCACCGATTCCGGAAATGGTTCGGGATCCGGATCT
>JBDTEH010000107.1:0-21201 GCA_039922635.1 Kofleriaceae bacterium
CGACGGCGGAGTCGAACAGCGTGTACTGCGTCTCGCAACTCGGTTGATTGATGGTGTTCCACGCGATGATGTTATCTCGCGCATCGAGGGTGCTGTCACAGTTGAGTGCCGTGGCCGAGTTCGCCGGTCCAACGTTCACCATCGTGTTGAAGATGAAGTAGCTCCCTGGTACGGAACCCAGGTTCGCGGGATCCGTGTCTCCATTCGAGCTCAAGATCAGGTTGTTCGAAACGTGGAGAGTCGCACTGATCGCGCTCAGAAACGCGCCGTTCTCCATCCGTGAGCTGGTGAGGTCTAGCTGGCATTGATTGATGAAGTACCCGCCCTCCAGCACCGTGCGGTCTATCGAAAGGTGCCCGCCGGCGCTGCAATTTACGCCACTATCCAACGTCGACGAGAGGATCTCGATCGTGCCACCCGTGCTCGTCACGGAACCGAGAAACTCGACGCCGTACGTCTCGATGTGCCCGCCGGAGACAGTGAGCGGAATGATCGTTCCGATCCCACTCCCGATGCGCAACCCGGTCAACGTCATTTGTCCCGATGCCATCGAGATGACATTTCCTGCGTCGCCACGCGTCAGGAGCGTACTCGAGCCGTCGATCCTACCAGAATGGCCGTCGAGCGTGACTGGGGCCGGGGAGAGCGTCGCGGTGTTGATGTGAATGATATCTCGTAGCGTGGTCATCTTCGACAGTGCGTACGTCAGCGTTCCGCACGGGGCTGCATTCGTGCACTCGCCTGTGTCCGGCATCGCCGACGCGACGAAGATCAGACGGCTCGCGTCGGCGCAGGTGCCGAGATCTTCGAGGCAGACGCCGCTCGCGCACTCCGAGTCCTGAGCACACGTACGGCAGCTACGCGCCGTCGTGTCGCACACGGGCACATCCGCCGAGCATTGATCGTCCATCGTGCACGCGACGCACGCCCCGTCGCTCGAGCAGAACGCACGGCCCGGCGTGCCATCGCACTCGGCGTCGCCCACGCAGTGAGCGATGCAGAGCTGGTTCTCGCAGATCGGTGCGTCCGGCGAGGTGCAATCGGCAGACGTCGAGCACTCAGTGGGCACACACGTGCCATCCATGTCGCACGTCTTGCCGGCGTCGCAGCCGTACATCTCCGAGAGCCCCAACGACAGACACTGATCCGCGGTGGTGCAGCAGGAATCGGTGTTGTGCTTCGTGCACGCGGAAAGACACAGAACGATGACGATGAAGCGCATGGACCTTCCTATCGACTGCAGCCCGCCCGGGTTGCGCGCGAACAGTCTACACCGTCTACATCTCCATCGTCTGCCGGGGTGAGACCCACTGCTCTCGCCGCTGCTCGCGGTGCAACTGCTCGCGTTCGTGAGCATCGCGGAACATCTCGCGGAGCGCCGCCGCTCGAGCCTCGACGTCGAAGATCCACGCCAGCCAGATCGCGAGGCAGGTGTACGTGACCCCGGCGACGACCAGCATGGCGGGATGGCCGACGCGGATAAAATCGCCGCGCCCGATGCCGATCATCTCGCCGACGGTCAACAGCGCGCACGCGGTCGCGAGCATGGCGACGAAGCCGAGCATCAGCTTCGGCACCGCGTCGACTCGCGTTCCGAACAGGCACACGGCCTGGAACACGATCGTCAACAGCAGCGTGCTCGCGGCGGTCGCGAGGATCGCCACCGTGATCGGCGGCATCGCCGAGACGCGGCCCGGACTGCGGACCTCGTCGAACGTGCCCGCGAGCAGGACGAGCGTGACGCTCGTGACGAGCAGGCTGAACAACACGTACCAACGCGCAGTCGATCGAGGAGGCATGGCGGGCGTTTCGACCCAAGCGCCCCCCGGTTGCGTAAAAGTCGGAAGTTATCGAGAGCTACCTGGCCGTGCCGTATGCACTGGTAACACCAGCGGTTCGGACTTACTCGAGCCGCTCGCGGCACGGGAAGTCGCAGGTCTTGCGATGCGGGCAGTCGTACGCGCAGCCGCCGGCGAGCGCGAACAGCGTGAGGATCTCGTCGGCGGGGCCGACGGGTACGGCCTTGCGGGCGGCCTTGGCGGCGGCGGCGAGCGCGGCGGCGTCGGTCGCGTACGGTGTCGCGAGGAAGCCGAGGCGGAACAGGTTGTCGCGCACGATCCGGTGCGGCGTGACGGTGTAGTCGGCGAGGTCGTCGTAGCGGATCACGCCGAGCTGCGAGAGCATGGCGAGGATCCAGAACAGCTCTGTGCGGAACAGGCCGCGGCCGAGCGCGGCGTCGAGCGAGGCGAACACCTCGGCGGCGGAGCCGCGGCCGTCGAGGCTCGCGGCGAGCTCGGGCACCTCGGCGCAGCGGCGGGCGGCGAGCGAGGCGAGCATGAGCGCGCGCGCGTCGATCTGCGCGGGGAGGTTCTCGGGGACGGTGCCCTGGTAGAGATCGGCGAGCACGCTCGCCTTGTCGAGCGCGCTGTACGCGGCGATCACGCCGGCGCGATCGCGATCGAGCCGGAACGCGAGCGCGGCGGCGACGGCGACCCGGTAGAGCACTTCGTCGGCGCCTTCGACCCATTGCTCGGCATCGATGCCGAAGTCCGAGGGTTGATAGGCGGTAGAGGCGAGCTCGAGCGAGCCATGCCACGCGGCTATTCTCGCGGTGGTTTCGGCGAGCACGTCGTCGGCGAAGCCGGTGGCGAACCGCGAGGTCGGAACGGGGCGGTCGCGATTGCGCGGCGTCGGGATGTGCTCGGACGAGAGGTGCCGCAGCGGCGGGGGAAGCGGCGAGCCGGTCGGCGCGGCGGCGGCGGTGACCGGGATCGAGGTATCGCCGGCGGGCGTGGCCTCGGTGGGGGTGGCGGTGGCTTCTTCGTCGACGACGACGGGGATCACGGGCTCGGGCTCGGGCTTGTCCTCGGCGAGGTACTCCTCGAGATCGAGCGCCGCGGCGAGCTGCGTGTAGCGCTCGGCGCGCGGCCCCGCGGCCACGGCGACCCCGACGGTGCGCACGAGGCCACACGCGATCGCGATCTGGATCCAGATCTCGAGCGCGGGTCGTGACGGCAGGTTGCCGGTGAACGCCGCGGAGTTGAGCAGCTTGTAGATCTCGTCCTTGTGATACGCGCGCTGCGTGATCAGCTCGACGACGGTCTTGCCGAGCACGGGGTTGAGGCTCCACAGCCGATCGAGCACGACGATCGCGGTGTCCTCCTCGTTGGGCGCGGCGGCGAGCGCCTGCATGAACATCGAGGGCGTGATCGTCGCGCCGCCGACGCCGAGGAAGCGCAGGATCGTGGCCGGACGATCGCGGTTCCACAGCTTCGCGGCGCGCAGCCGGGTCCGCAGCTCACGGAATGACTCGCCTTTGGCGGGCGTCTCCTTGGCGACGCGGACCAGCGCGGCCAGCGCACCGCGCTGGTCCTGGCCGATCGGAGGGAACTCGACGACCTGAGGCATCGCGGTAACGGTAACACCCCGAGTTGTGTGCCGGGAGTCGGCGTGGTGGAGTTGTGGCGATGACGTTCGTCGCGGTCGTCGGAGGTTTGCTGGTCCCGGGCTTGGGCCACGCGTTCGCCGGGCGCACGCGGTGGGCGATCGGCTGGGCGCTGTTCGTGCCGCTGTGCCAGCTCGCGGTGATGGTGACGACGCCGTGGCTGTTCTACGTCGCGTTCGTCGCTCGCTTGCTCGGCGCCATGCAAGGCGGTTGGTTCGTACGCGCCACGCACCATCCGGTGTGGTTCGCACGGCTGCCGGCGCTCGTCCTGGCGATCGGGGTCACGCTGTTCGCGACCATGCGCCTGCTGATCCGCAACGGCGTCACCCACTCGGGCTCGATGTACCCCACGATCGCGATCGGCGATCACTTCTTCGTCGCGACGCACCCGCGCGCGATCGAGCGCGGCGACATCATCACGTTCGACTATCCGTGCGATCCGGAGCGCGAGTACGTCAAGCGCGTGATCGCACGCGGCGGCGACACGGTCGAGGTCCGCTGCGGCATCGTCTACGTCGACGGCGCCGCGGTGCAGGTCACCGCGATCCCCGGCGCGTGCACGTACCAGGATCGCGACGAGACCACCGGCGTGTGGACCCGGCTCGCGTGCAGCCGCTACCACGAACGGGTCGCGGGCCACGACTACGACGTGTTTGGCGATGCGGGCCGCCCGGCGCGCGAGCACGAGCCGAACCGCAACGAAGGTGACCCGCGCGACTTCCCGACCCGGCTCCGGCCGTTCGAACCGAGCTGCGCGCGCAGCACCGAGCCGTTTCGCCCGCCGAGCCCCGCGATCGTCGAGACCAAGCGCGTTGCGACGGCGTGCGAGCCGCAGTTGCACTACGTCGTGCCGGCCGGCACGTACTTCGTGATGGGCGACAACCGCAACAACTCGAGTGACTCGCGCGTGTTCGGGCCGGTCGCCGAGGGACTCGTCACCGGCCGCGTGTTCGCAATCTGGCTCGCCGAGGGGCCCGACGGCTACGCGTGGTCGCGGATCCGCCGGCTCGAGTAGCAACCGACCGGGACCTGTCGGACCGAGCTCGAGGGTGTCCCTCCTTCGATCCGAACCGGTAACAACCGTACTTACCGAACGCGGCGCGTCGGGTGCTCGAGGTCCGAGGTTACGGACATCAGCGACCTCCGCGCGACCTCCGCGCTTCCACCGCGCCGCTACGTCGGACGCGACCACACGAGGTGGTGATCGTCCCACGCGTGGTTCCAGTCCCCGCCCCACTCGAAGCCGAGCTCGTCGATCGCCGCGACCACGGGCCCCGGGCGCACGAACATGCCGGGCCGGATGATCGAACGGTCGGCGAACGCGGCGCCCTCCGGCGGGACGAGGCGATCGGGTTTGCGCCACGGGTTCTCGACGGGGTTGATATCGATCGCCAGGCCGCGCGCGTGCTGCGACAGGATCTGGGTGCCGGCCACGAAGCGGAAGTTGAACGCGGACGTGTTGTCGGCGCTCATCGAGCGTTCGTCGTCGGCATCATAGTCATCGACGAGCTTCATCTGGCGGATCGGAAAGCCGAGCACGTAGAGCCGGCGGAACAGCTCGACCGTGCGTGCCGCGATCGCGGCCGCGACGAGCAACTCGCCGTGCGCGACGCCACCGTCGAACGTGACGTGCGCGAGCCGCAGGTACGCGAGCTCGTCGAAGCGCGGGCACCGAGGATCATCGCGCCAGGATCCGTTCGTGATCCGGTCGCGCACCGCGTCGTCGAGTGCGTGGACCTCGGCGCCGAACGGAGCGCGGGGGGGCGGTAACAGGGCGACCATGTCGGGGACGTACTACAGTTTCACAAGTTCGACCGGCTAACCCTGCGTAATCACGCCGCCGCAAACCGGGGACGTACTACAGTTTCACAAGTTCGCTGGCCTGACCCGCGCAATCACGCCGGGGGACAGGCGGTTCAGGGCGCGGGTGCTGCGGACGGCGGCGCGGCGTTCGGCGCCGGCTTGATTCCGGGCGCGGCGCCGGGAAGCTTCGCGGCAGGGATCGCCGGGCTCGGTGCTGCGTGGGTCGGCGCCGCAGGGTTCGGGGTCGCAGGCTTCGGCGCGACGGCGTCGGGTGTGGCGGGCTTCGGTGCGACGGGGTTCGGCGCGGCCGCCTTGGCCTGCGTGACCCACGGGGCTTGCGCGGGCATGCGGGCGAGCGTCGCGCTGCGCCGCATCGCGACCACGGCGGACGGGTTCTGTGGATGCGCGGTCGCGAACCGGTCGTACTCGGCGCGCGCCTTGCTCCACTGACCGATGCGATCGAGCGCCGACGCGAGCTGGAAGCGCGCATCCTCCTCGGCGACGTCACCGGCGACGGCGGACTCGAGCTGCGGTACGGCCTTCTCGATCTCGTTCGCGCGCAGGTGCGCGAGCCCGATCAGGTAGTGCATCTCGGGGACGCGCGCGGTCGCGCCTTGCAAGCTCGACGCGGTCTCGAGCGTCACGACGACCTCGCCGTAGCGGCCGGCCTTGAACGCGGTGTTCGCGGCTTTCATCGCCGCATCGACCTGCATCATCTCGGCTTGCTTGGCGCGTGCGGCGAGCACCTCGTGATCGAGCCTGGACAGCGGCGCCGTTGCGAGCTCCGCGAGCTTCTTGAGCGCGAGGTCCTTCTTGCCGGCCTCCAGGGCCTGCCAGGTGTCCCACGCCTTCGCATCGGCGGCGTCGCGGGCGGCGAGCTTCGCGGTCGCCTTGTCCGCGCGACGGACCGCGTCATCGCGATCGGCCGCGGCGCGATCCCGTGCGCTCACGACCTCGTGCGACCGGCTCTGGTACACGAAGTAGAACGCCCCCACGCAGAGCAGCGTGAACATCAAGTACGCGGCGAACGAGTTGACGTTGAGCCAGCGCGACCGCTTGCGCTGCTCCCCGACGAGGGCAGCGATCGAGTCGGCGAGCTGCTGGACCTGGGTCGAGGTCTTCCGGGTCTGCGCCGCCTGGTCGTCGAGCTTGCGACGGAGCGCGTCGAGCAGCGCCCAGCCCTCGGCATCGCCCGGCCCGTGGTCGGGCTCGGCGTCGTCGGTCTGGGGGCGGGACGCCGTGGTCATCGCCGGCCCGCGTTGGTCGCGCTCATGGCCTGCGTTCGTGCCCCGGATCCGCCGGCAAATCAAGGGTGTCGCGCTCGTTGAGCCCCGGGATTTCGTAGGGTACAGTACGGGCGGTCCAGGTCTGTGTGCTGGGCTGGGTATGACACTCCTATACGACTGGCTGAAGAAGGCCGCGAAGGTCCAAGGCAACAACAAGGCCGTCGTGTATCGCGACAACTACTTGTCGTGGCGCGGCCTGCTCCACCGCGTCGATCGGCGCGCGCAGGAGTTCAAGAGCATGGGCATCAAGGAGGGCGCGTGGGTCGGCCTGATGCTCGGCAACGTGCCCGACTTCGTGATCCTCGCGCTCGCGCTGTCCAAGCTCGAAGCCGCGATCGTACCGATCGATCCGACCACGGGCGGTCGCGAGCTCGAGCTGATCCTCGCGGCCGCTCCCCTGCGCGCGCTGGTCACGCGGCCTCGCGGCAGCGAAGGCTCGATCAGCGCGAACGGGACGAGCGCACCGGTGCCTCCGAGCACCCTGCCCCGCTCGCGCGTGCAACGCCCGACGACCCCGCCGCGAGATGGCACCGCCGCACCGCTGCCCGCCGCCGCCGACGCCGCCGAAGTTCGCCGCCGCCTCCAGGGCACCCTGCTGACCTGCGCGGTCTACAAGCGGAGCCCACCGCAGCACGGCGTCGATCCGATCGCGGTGCTGTTCACCGCCGATTCGCTCGGCGATCCGAAGGGCGTGCTACGCACCGACAAGAACACGATCGCGGCGGTCGACCATGTCATCGACGCGCTCGACATGACCGCCAAGACCAAGCTCCTGGTCGCGGTGCCGCTGTTCCACGCGTACGGCTGGGACCTCGGCTTTCTGCCGACGCTCAAGCTCGGTGCGACGATGTTCCTCGAAGAAGAGGTTTCGGCGCGCCGGATCGGCAAGCTGATCCGCGAGCACGACATCGACGTCCTGCCCGGCACGCCCACGCTGTACGCGGAGCTGGCGAAGCTGCCGACCGCGAAGCAGCTGGTGCTCGACCATCCGCGCTACCTCGCGGCAGGCTCGCGGTTCGAACAATCCGTCGCCGACGCGTTCTTCAACGAGTACGGCATACGGGTCATGAACTGTTATCACTCGACCGAAGCGGCGATCGTCGCGCTCGAGAATACCGGCAAGTATCCAACCACCGTCGGCAAGCCGATCAGCGGCGTCGACGTGAAGGTCGTCGGCCAGGACGGCAAGCCTGCCGCGACTGGCAAAGAGGGCATCATCTGCATCAAGTCCAAGACGACGTCGCCGAAGTCGATCGGCCCGTTCGACGCCGACTCGCCCGCGGTGACGCGCTCGTCTGGCATGGCGGCGATCGGCGCGATCGACAAGGGCGGCTGGCTGCGCACGGGCGACCTCGGCAAGCTCGACAAGAGCGGCCGCCTCCAGATCACGGGGCGCGAGGACGACGTCGTGAAGGTCGACGGCAAGCGCGTCGCGCTCGGTGAAGTCGAGGGCTGCCTCGAGGCGATGCCAAAGATCAAGCACGCGCAGGCGACGATCGTCACCGACCCGATGGCCGGCGCGATGGTCGTCGCGCGGGTCGTGATGAAGCAGAAGGTCTCCGCCGAGGAGATCATCGATCACTGCGCGCGCAACCTCGCACCCTACAAGGTGCCGAGGCGCATCGAGTTCTGCGAGACGATCTGAGCTCGCGGGCGCTGCGGCACCCGAACTCGAAGCGAGCCGATATTTCGGCGAGCTCTGCGCGCCGCGAAGGCGGCGCGATGCGATCAACGCAGAAGGCGCATCGAGTTCTGCGAGACGATCTGAGCTCGCGGGCGCTGCGGCGCCCGAACTCAAAGCGAGCCGATATTTCGGCGAGCGGCGTTCGCGTGGCAGCCGCGGAGCTCGCGCTCTCAGAACCGAACTTGTGAAACTGTAGTACGTCCCCTTTTCGGGGCGTCTGGTTTCAGGGACTTGGCGCGGCGAACTTGTGAAACTGTAGTACGTCCCCGTCCCAGGGGGGCTCAGTTGATCACGACGAGCTCGCCGGCGTCGTGACCACAGAACCGAGCGTTGAGATCGTACTTGGTCGCGCACACCGGACAGATCCGAGCGATCACGCCGGCGGGCTCGGTCGCGTTGCGCTTGCGCGGCCGCGTGGCGTTGTAGACCGGAAACGGTACGAGCTCGTTGCCGTCGTGCGGACAGCTCCGCAGGCCGGGCTCGTACGCTCGCCGGCACGCCATGCACACCAGCCCGGCGCTCCTGGCGGTGCTGCCGGCCGCACGCAGGGGGCCACCGAGCATGTCCTCGGGCGGCACCAGCCGGCGCGCGTCGCGCGTGCAGTACGTCATCCCGTGAAACTCGCTGCGGCAGGTCGGGCACACGCGCGCCGACGAGGTCGCGACGGCGAGGCCACCACCACCGCCGCCACGGACCAGATGCGGGCGCGGGCGCGGACGCGGCGGCGCGATCGGAGGCGGTGACACCGGCGCGCGAAGTGCGCGCAGTTGATCGGTGGAATCGTCGACGACCTTGCCGCGGCGGCGCACCAGGAACGCCATCGCGACCAGCCCCACGATCACCAGGACCAACAGGCCTACGACCGCGACCAGCATGGGTTCCACGGTCGCCAAAGTGCTCGCCAGCAGACCGATTCGCGACATCAAGAACCCGTGCGGTGAAGGAAGGCTAGCAACCGCATTTCAAACGGTCAATTGGAACCGAGCGGGGCGCCGCTATCGGCTTTCTGCTACTACGTCACCGCATGCCGGACATCGTGATCGGCGCACGCAAGACCAACTTCCCGAAGCCGTGGCGGGCCGGGATGATCGCGATCGCGATGGTCGGAGTCGCGATCGTCGTCGCGTGGTTCATCTACCGGCGTTCGACCGCATACGAGTTTCCGGGGGGTTCGGTGACCGGCGAGGTCACCGAACAGCAGGCCGCGCCGGGAGCGCGTCCGGTGCTCGCCTATAACGGCTCGACCCTGGAGTGGTACGGCGGGTTGGCCGTCCTGCGGGCGACCGGCGACGCACACGCGATCGGCGCCGCCTACGGGCGCTTGCTCGCCCCGTTGCTCCCGGCCATGGTGGCGGCGGTCCGGCCATCGATCGAAGGCACGATCACCGACGACGGGTGGCTCGGCCACGCCACCCACAACATGCGGCTCGCGTGGCGGTGGCGGTTCATCGACGACGGCCTTGGAGAGAGCGATCTCCGCATGGTCGCAGGCATGACGCGCGGCGCCGCCGCGAGTGGGGTCGCCGCCTCGTTCGAGGACCTGCTGCGCATGCAAGCCGTGCTCGATGTCGGTATGCCCGCTCCCCAGAGCGGGGAGCGCGTCGGCCTCGCGCACGCACTGACGGTGATCGCCCCACAGGCGCAATCGCCGGGACGGGTGTGGGTGGGCCGCACCCTCTCGCTCGCGGGGCTCGCCGATGGCGGCGAGGCCGCGGTTCCGATCGTCGAGATCGCGCATCCAGAGGGCCGGATTGCCTGGGCCGCCGTCGGTTGGCCCGGCGAGCTCGGCGCGGTCACCGCGATCAACGCGGACGGGATCGCGGTGTTCGTGGATCCAGCGCGCACCGGTGACATCCGTCCGACCCGCACGGCGCGCCCGATCGCGCTGCTCGCGCGCGCGATCCTCGAACAGGCCAAGACGCTCGACGAAGCGGTCAAGCTGGTCGAGCAGACGCCCTCGCTCGGCTCCGCGGTGATCGTGCTCGTCGACGGCACGACCGGCAAGTGGCTGATCGTCGAGCGCACGCCGGAGAAGGCGATCGTCGAGCGCAACCCGAAGCTGCCCGTGTTCGGCGACACGCTGACGACGAACGCGCTGGCGTCAGATCCCGAGAATGATCGAGCCAAGCGCATGCTCCCACCCGGCCGTGTGGAGCGCGCCGCTCGCCTCGTCCGCTCACCGCTCGCAGATGTTGCGGCGCTCGCGACCGTGCTGCGCGATCAACGCGGCGTCGACGACAGCCCTCGCCCACCGGGCCACCGCGGGGTGATCGACGACGGCCGCCAGATCCAGCAGGTCATCCTCGATCCCGCCTCCCTGCAACTCTGGGTCGGCGATCCGCAGGCCGGCGGCCGGATGCGGGCGTTCGATCTGCGCCACGAGCTGCGCGGCGAAGGCGATCGCGCCGCACCGCCCGCCGACGTCGCCGCCGATCCGGCCGCCGATCCAGACCGCCTCGCGTCGCTGGTCGCGGCGCGCGCGGACCTGCGCGCGGCGCGGGTGGCGCTCGCCCGCGACGATCGCGCGGCAGCGGCGGAGGCGTGCGCCCGAGCCCGTGCCCGTGCCCCGGAGCTACCGGAGGCGCTCGAGCTCGCCGGGGTGATCGCGCAAGCACGGGGCGACGACGCCCACGCGCGCCAGTGGTTCGAGCGCTGGCTCGAAGGCGGCGCCGACGACCCGCAGGGCGAACAACGCGTGCGCAGCCTGCTCGCGCGTTAGCGATTCATCAGCAGCGCGATCACGGCCCCCGCGCCCGCACCCAGCACGAGCAGCCCGACGAGCCACCACACCCAGCGCGTCCTGCGCGGCTCGCGGGTACGCAAGGTCTCGCCGTAGAGCGCCGGCGGGGCATGGGGGTACATCGGCGCGCCGAGGCCCTGCGCTTGCGGATAGGGGCTCGGCAGTCCGTACGACGGCGGCGGACCGAACGGCGCCGACCCGAACGGCGCGGGACCGATCGGTGCGCCCGGGCCTGGCGTGGTGCGCAGCGAGGGATTGGGGTTCGGCGTACCGGCCGGTGGCATCACCGGATAACTCGCACCCGGCCCGATCTGCTGGCCCATCGCGTTGGTACCGGGCGGAACCGCCGGCGGCATCACGTTCGGCAGCTCGCCTTTGCGGGTCTCGAGCATGTCGAACGCGACCGGGCCGCCCTGGCGCTGGCTCGCGTTGACCGCTTGCATCGACGGGTTCGACTGCTCCTTCGCGCGATCGAGCGCCGCTTGAAGCGCCTCGGCCAGCGCGGTCACGTTGGCGTGGCGGTTCTCCTTGAGCTTCTCGAGCGCCTTGAGGATCGCGAGATCGGCATCGGCGGGCAGGATCGCCTTGGGCACGCGCACCGACGGGGGCAGCGGGGTCTGCTTGAGCTGCGCGGTGATCAGGCCGGCTGGGCCCTTCGCGTCGGGGAACGGCAGGCCACCGGTGATCATCTCGTACGCGACGACGCCGAGCGCATACACGTCGCTGCGGCCATCGAGCTGCTTGCCCATCAGCTGCTCGGGCGACATGTACTCGAGCGTGCCGAGCGTCTGGCCGGTCGCGGTCAGCTGCGGCGATTGCGGATCGATCGAGTCACCGCGCATCACCTTCGCGATGCCAAAGTCGAGGATCTTCACGAACTCGGGATTGCCGGGCCGGGTCTCGAGGTACACGTTCTCGGGCTTGAGATCGCGGTGCACGATGCCCTGGGCATGGGCCTCGGCCAACGAGCTGCACATCTCGATCAGGATCTTGAACACGCGCTTCCACTCGAGCGGTTGCTGCTCGTGGAACACCTCGTGGAGGCTCTTGCCCTCGAGCAGCTCCATCGCGATGTAGAGCGTGCCGTCCTGGGTCTGATCGAAGTCGTACGTCGTGATCGTGTGTGCGTCGCGCAGGTTGCACAGCACCATGCCCTCGCGGCGAAATCGCGCGACGAGGTTCTCGTCCTTCGTCATCTCGGGATGCAGGAGCTTGAGCGCGACCTTGCGCCCGGTCGCGAGCTGGACGCCGCGATAGACCGCACCGAAACCGCCCTCGCCGATCTTGGATTCGACCTTGAAGCGATTGTTGAGGACCTGGTCGAGATAGATCTCGTCGCCGACCGGCTTGGCCTTCGGCTTGGGCTTGGCCGCACGCACCGGCGACGACGGCGATGCCTTCAGCACCGTCGCGTTGCTGTGGCCTTGACCGGACGGCGCCGGCGCGGCTTGCGGTAGCTGTAACCGGTAGCCACAAACACCGCAGAACCGAGCATTCGACTCGAGCGGCGAACTACACGAAGGGCAGTTCATCCAACTCGAATTTTCGCAGATGTTGGGAGAGCACGCACGCCGGTTCCCACCTTTTCGGCGCTGACCGTGGCCCCTAACAGTGGCCGACCAGCAGCGCGATCAGGACCACGAACGCGGTTCCGATCACCGCCGGCAGCAGCCACGGTGGGCGGGTGCGCTCCAGGATCGGTGGCTGGAGGCTCGCGATCGCCGCATCATCCCCGATGAACAGCCGGACCCGCGGGCCGCCCGGGCCGAACACGAGGTCTAGCGCCACGTTGGCCGACACCGCTGCTTCGGTGACGCGGTGTCCGTCGACGTAGGTGCCGTTCGAGCTGCCGAGATCGACGAGCACCCAGTGGCCGGCGTCGAGCGCACGCAACTCGGCGTGGCGCGAGCTGGCGTCGATGTCGCGGTAGGGATCGAACGAGACTTCGCAATCGGGATGGCGCCCGAAGCGAATGCGTGAGCTCGCATCGAGCTCCTGACGCTGGCCACGACGCACACCTGCGACGTGGTCGATGACGACCCGCACCCGATCATTCTACACGAGCCGCGCTACCGCCCGCCGAGCACCCACGCGATCACGCACGCCGCGAGGGCGATCGTGACCACCAGCCAGGTGCGGGTCCCGGACCGAGCGAGGTGGCGGCGCGCCGGCCCTTCGATGTCCTCGATCGGCAGCGCGGTGGCCGGGAGGCGAATTCCGACCCGTGACACCAGGATCGCGTGCTGGCCGGTGACCGGGATCGACGGAGGCACCGCTTGTGCGGGCAGCCCGATCCGCGCCGCCAGGCGGCGCGCCACGTACGACGTATCGGTGAGCGCGGGCCCGCCTTCCTTTTGCGGATCGAACTCGCGGAACGTCGGCAGGTCGTCGTCGTCCTTGGGAGGGACGAGCCGCTCGCCGGCGACGTCGAGCACGATCGCGGTGATGTTATCGCTGCCTCCCGCGGCGCGCGCCGCGGTGACGAGCAGCATCACCGATTCGCCGACGGTGTGCGGCTCGGACATCAACACCGCGAGCGCGGGATCGCCGACCAGGCCGTGGAGGCCATCGCTGCACAGCAGCACGCGATCGCCGCGGCGCAGCTCGATGATCGAGAGCGAGGGCTCGACGTCGTCTCCGACTCCGAGCGCCTGCAGGATCGCGGAGCCGGCGTTGGCCGCTTCGATCTCGTCGTGGCCGGCGTCGAGCAGCGCCGACGACAGCGACTGATCCTGCGTGACCTGGACGAGCACGCCCCCGCGCTGCACGTACGCGCGCGAATCCCCGACGGTCGCGATCACGAGGCGATCGTCGACGATGCCCGCGGCCGACACCGTGGTGCCCATCCCCTTGAGCCCGGGCTCGCGCTTGGACATCGCGTGGACATCGTGGTTCGCGACGCGGGTCGCGCGCCGGAGCAGGCGCGCGAACACCTCCGGATCGCGCGTCGCAGGCGTGGCCTTCATCTCCCGCCAGATCACCTGAGCGGCGAGATCGCTCGCGACCTCGCCGCCTTCGACGCCGCCCATCCCGTCACACACGACGAGCAACGGGCCGCGCTCCGCGGTGACGCGCCACGGTTCGGCGACCGTCTCGACGATCCGAGCTTGCGCCGGTGAGGAGTAGACCACGAGCGTGCCGTGATCGAGATCGCCCACGATGAAGCTGTCCTCGTTGTGTTCGCGCACCGAGCCGACATCGCTCGCCGCTGCCACGGCGATGTCGATCAACACCGCACCACCTCGGGCGCGGCTTCGCCCGGTCGAGCGGGTCTCGCGCGCGATCGGGTCACCGGGCGATCTCGAGCCTCAACAACTGGTCGCCCATGCGCACGTGATCGCCGTGCTTGAGCACGGTCGGCGCCAGGATCCGTACGAACGTGCCGTTCGAGCTGCCCAGATCGGTGATCTGCGCGCGCTTGCCGTCCCAGGTCACCGCGGCATGACGGCGCGACATGAACGCGTCGTCGCGAAACACGATGTCGCCCTCTTCGCGCCCGAGCACGGTCTCCTCGCCGATCAGGTGCCGGACGTCGCGATAGCCACCCGATGGCACGAGCTGGACGAGGCGCGCGAACGGCTCGCGCGGCGGCGAGCCGAACAACGACACGCCGTGGCGCACGAGCGGATGCACCGCCTGCTCCTCGGGCGCGACCGTCTCGAACACCAGCACCTCGCGGCCGACCAGCACCGTCGCGCCGTCGACGAGCTCGATCGGACCGTCGGCCTTGCGGAACACGCCGTTGAGCGTGTCGAGCGCGTGGATCTGCACGCTGCCATCGGCGCCGCGCTCCAGCCGCGCGTGCTGCTTCGCGAGGAAGCGATCCTCGTCGAACGCGATATCGGCGCCGGCACGGCCGATCACCGTGTCGTCGGAGCTCAGGGCGAAGCGCTGGCCATCGGTGCCGTCGCGGTTGACGAGCACGGCGGTGCCCCACGCTGCACTCGCACGCTCGTTCGGTTCGCTGAGCCGGACCGCGACCGGTGCCGCGGCACCGGGCCCCGCGAGCGCGCGCATCGCCTCGGGCTGGGCGAGGGTCGCGCCGTGCGCGTCGATGGCGGCCGGCCCGACCGGCTGGCTGGTCGGCGGGCGCGCGCGCGGCTGGGCCTGGCCCGGATCGGTCGGCGCGACCGGCTGGAGATGCAGGCCGCACTGCTGGCAAAACGCGAAGCCGATCGGGGTCGACGTCCCACAGCGCGGGCACGTGATCGTGCTGCTCGGCCGCACGGGCAAGCCCGGGCCCATCCCCGGTGCGCCATAGGCCGGCGCCGCCGGCTGCGTGGTGGCGAGCGCCGCGCCGCACGAGCGGCAGAACTTCATCCCCGGCGGGTTCTCACCGTGGCAGACATTGCAGGTCGCCGGCGCGGGCAACCCGGCAGGCGGTGCGGGAGTCAGTTGGACGGCTGGCGCGAGCGCGCTGCCGCAGTTCAGGCAGAACGACGAACCGGGCGGGCTTTCGTGGCCACAAACAGAACAACGCATCGCACCCCTGGCCCCTTTACGGGATCTAACGTGGTTTCGTCGAGTCTCTCGAAAAGCACGGCCGACGGGAATGGCGTCGGGCCGGTTTGCAACGCTGCGCCAGCCTTGCTAAGACCGGCCCGCTCAGTGACGCATAAGCCCCTGCCAAAACTCGCGTTATTTGCCGCCGCAGCGGCCCTCCTGGCCACGGCGTGCATGACCGGGAACGTCCGGACCGCACCGTTCCGGGTGCGCCCCGATTCGGCGGATGCCGGCTCGTTACGCGGGCCGTTCGACGGCCGCGTCGTCGACCTTACCACCCACGCACCGATCGCGGGTGCGCTGGTCTACGCCGCCTGGACCCTCGAGCGCGGCAGCGCGCTGCCCGAGCCCGCCGGCGTGCACGAGTTCGTCGGCTCGACCGACGCGGGTGGCAACTATCAGGTGCCGGCGTTCGGCGCGATCCCCTCCGGTATGCGGGTCACCGAGTTCTCGCTCCTGGTCTACAAGCGCGGCTTCATCGCCTATCGCAGCGACCGCCGGTTCTCCGATCTCGGCCCCCGCATGGACTTCGCGCAGCAGGCCAATCAAGTGCTGCTCGAGCGCTGGCGCAACGAGCTGTCACACGCGCGCCACCTGCGCTTCGTCGGTGGCGGCACCGCAGTCTCGGCGCTGACCCAGTGGGAGCTCGCGGACGCGAGTGCGGAGCTCGAGGGCAAGCGACCCAGCAGTGAAGACCTCCGCCCGGGTCGCGGCGAGGGCCCGTACGTGGTCGCGGCACAGTTGCTCACCGACGCGGAGATCAAGGCCCGCACGAAGTACGACGGCCAGTTCGAGACCGGCCCACTCTCCGACGAGCCCGACACCGCGACGTACTCGTCGCAGCACTTCAAGGCGCTGGGGCGGCCCGAGACCTGGGACGTCGCGATCCGCGTGTGGCGGCTCGACCCCGGCAAGGCGCAGGAGCGCTACGACGAGCTGCTGTCGCAGCTCCCGGGGATCCAGGAGAAGGACGAGGTCGCGAGCCGGTCGTTCCAGGCCGCCGAGAGCGACATCCGCGGCGTCGGGTTCCTCGATGGCCAGCGCGGCGTCGTGGTCTTGATCACCTGCGGCGTCAGCCAGTGCGCGTCGATCGACGACGCGGTGTCACTCGAGCAGACCGTCTACACGAAGCTCAAGGCGCTCGTGCCGATCGGCCTCAGCGGAGCTGTGAAGTGATGCTGAACAAGGTTGCAGCGGTGTTGGCGCTCGTCGTCGCGACGCAATCCGCCGGCGCGTGGGAAGCCCAGACCACGCAGGCCGGGCTCGCGGAACAAGCGGCGCTCGCGTCGCGCCTCCATCACCGGCTCACCATGCTCGGCTTCGACGGTGGCCTGTTCGAAGAGCTCACGATCCCGCCCGCGGATGCTCGGCCGTTGATCGCGGACCTGCACTTACTGTCGCCGACCCATGGCCTGGTGCCCGACGCACGCGGCCGCCAGACCGCGCTCGCCTGGATCGCGGCGGGCGCGGCGCTCGCCGACGTGCCCGCGTCGCACGGCGCGAATCACTTCTACGATCCGGTGACCAAGCGCGGCTGGGAGACCCCGTCGCTCGGGCTGTTCGGGGTGCTGCGCGGCATCACCGTCCCCGAGCATGGCGTCCCCGCACCCGACTGGGTGGTCGACAACCAGAACCCGTTCAACCTGGCGGGCTTTCTCGACCAGTACGGCAAGGCGGTCACCGCCGCGACGCCGGGCGAGCGCTCGCGGGCGATGGCCGGTGCCTTGATCGCGGCCGGCGCGATGATCCACGTGCTCGGCGATCTCGGTACGCCGGCGCGCGTGCGCGGCGACTACGCGGCCTTCCTGTCTCCACTCGGCGGCGGCCCCGCGGATGTCGGCTCGCGGATGGAGCGGATCGCGGCGTTGGTCTACGGCCGGCTCGGCGTGCCGGTGCCCGACCGGACGATCACGCGCACCCACCTGCGCGACTACTTCACCTCGCCCGACGGCACCGGTCTCGCCGACGTGATCGCGCGCTCGTACTTCTCGCCGAACACCCTGCCCGGGTCGACCCGCGTCAACGACGCGCCGCCGGTGCTCGGTCGCGCGCAGCCGGCGCTGCCGACCAAGCTCAACCTGATGGCGGCCGGCCGCGAGGCAGGCACGACGCTGCGCAACGCCGAGGGCACCTGCCTCGCGCACTACCGCGTCGAGCACTCGGTGATCACGTGGTCGCTCGATGACGATTGCGTGCTCGAGCAACTCGCGGTGATCATGCCGGAGGTCGCGGCATACGAGACCGGGCTACTCGATTTCCTGCTCCGCGGCGAGCTCGCGATCGCGATCGATCAGGGCCAGGTCACGATCAGCGCGAAGGGGCTCGGCGCCGGCACGCTCGACATCCTCGTCGAGGACGATCGCGGCGTGCGGACGTCGATCGGCACCTCCGTGCTGGCCGGCGGCGCGACGCCGAAAGATCAGCTCGCGAAGATCGCGATGCCGACCTACGGCACGCGAGTGGTCGCGATGTTCACGGGCGCCGATCAGGCGGGCGAGCCGATCGTCGCGGTCGGCGCACTCCCGCTCGGCTCACGGTGAGCTCGCGATGGCCAAGCTCGACGGCCTCGATCGCGTGTTCGATTTGCTCGACGAGGCCGCCCCGGGGCTTCACGATGTCGAGCCGCCCGCGCCGGACCTGCCCGGCAACCTGCCCGAGCCGCTGCCCGAGCCGCTGATCGAGCTGTATGCGCGCTGCGACGGCGCGCGGATCTTCGTCGATACGCTCGAGATCGTGCCGGCGCGCGACGTCGCCTTCGTCGAGGGACGCTGGCAGTTCGCGACCTGTCACGGCGAGCCGGTCGCGCTCGATCATCGCGGCCGGGTGTGGATCCATGACGAGACGATCGAGGATGCGGTGTGCGAGGCGACGCGGCTCGATCGCTGGCTCGCCGGCGAGCTCGACGCGCTCGCGCTGATCTTCGACGGCGACGGCGAATACGCCGAGGACGTGTTCGATGACGAGGGCGAGATGCTCGCGGTCGCCCGCGAGCAGCAGCTGCGTGCGAAGATCAAGCGCGACGCGGCCGCGGCCGGGCCGCGCTGGCGGCTCGCCCTGGTCCTGCTCGAGCAAGGCGCCGACGAGGATGCGCGCAACCAGCTCGAACAGGTCGTGGCCGACGATCCTGGGTTCGCGTGGGCGTGGCTCGATCTCGCGCGCGTCTCGGAGAAGATCGGCGAGGTCGGCGGGGCGATCGACGAGGCGCGCATGGCGGCCGAAGCCGCTGAAGGCGTGCAGCACCCGCAGGCTGGCTACTTCTGGTCGCAGGTCGCGCGGCTCGCCGTGCGCGCGGGCGACGAGATGGCGCGGGCTCAGGCCGCGACCAAGGCGAGCCTGCTCGCGCCCGAGCTCAAGCAGAGCCAGATCGCCGGCGCCCGCGAGCGGCTCGCCGCCGGCGATCACACCAGCGCGAAGGGGCTGCTCGAGCTGCTGCGCGCGGTGTGGCCGCGAGATCTCGAGGTCCTCGATCTCGCGAAGCAGCTCACCTGAACACGGCTTGATCGGCCTTGATGCCCTGCGCCTCGAGCTCCGAGTAGAAGCGCGGCACGGTCCCGGTCGGCGAGAAGCTGTGGTTCTGGTACGCGAACACCGTCTGGGTCTCGAACGTGGAGTCCGAGACGCCGGTGACCTCTTCGATCGAGCGCACCTTGATCGAACCATCGGCGTGACGCGCGACGTGGACGACGATCTCGAACGCACTCGCGACGAGCTCGCGGGTGGCGCTATCACTGCCGATCTGCACCGACCGAGCCAGCGTCGCGAGGCGGTTGAGCACCGCGTTCGCGCCCTCGCCCGTCATCGCGACGACCGCGCCGTCGACCACCGCGTTGAGGGCGTGGACGAGGGGGAGCGCCTCGCGGCCGCGGACCTCGCCGACGATCAGGCGATCGGGCAGGAACCGCAGCGCCATCTCGACCAGCGCCGCCATGTCGACATCGTCGTGGCGGCCGGTGCCGGGGCGCGCCTCGAGCTGGACCCACTCATCACGACCGAGCGCGAGCTCGGCGACGTCTTCGACCGACACCACGCGCTCGCCCGCGGGCGACGCCGACGCCAGCGCGGCGACGAGGCTGGTCTTGCCAGAGCCCGGTCCGCCGCACACCAAGATGTTGCGGCGCGCCGCGATGCAGGTCGCGAGGAAGTCCGCCATGCCGCTCGACATCGCGTGCTGACCGACGAGGTCCGACAACGAGGGCATCGTCGTGGCCGGCTTCTTCAACACGAGGCACGCGCCGCGCGCCGCGACCGGCGACACCGCGGCGGTCAGCCGCGTGCCGTCGCGCATGCGCAGATCGACGACCGGATGCTGCTCGTCGATCACCGAGTTGGCCTCGTGAACGAGCCGCTTGACGACGCGCTCGAACACGTCGTCCGAGCTGAACGCCTTGCCGGAGCCGCGCAGCACGCCGTTCTTGCCGATCACGACGCGATCGCGGCGATCGATCAAGATCTCGTCGAGCGCCTCGTCCGCGAGCAGATCCTCGAGTGGACCGAGCGCGAGCGCCTCGTTGAGCGTCTCCTTGATCAGCGAGTCTTGATCGATGTACTTCGGCAGCTCGCCGGAGGTCTCGAGCGTCTCGACCAGATCGATCGTCGCGCGCTCCGCCTTCTGCCAGAGGTCTTCCTCGTGCAGCCGATCCATCGGGATCTTGTCGAGATCGAGCTTCGTGCGCAGCCGCTCGAGGATGTTCGACTGGAGGTCGAGCATCTTCACGATCTTCGGATCGAGCGGCTCGAGCTGGACGCCGCGCTTGGTCGGGACCGAGAGCGGGCGACCGACGACCTTCTTCGCGCCCTGCCCGACCAGCTGGCGGGCCTTGTTCTTGTCTTGCAGGGGCACCACTGGGGCGGGCGGTTGCTCGGCGATCGGGCGCGCCGCGGCGACCGGGGGTGGCGCGAAGGCCGGCACGATCGCGGCGGCCGGAGGTGGCAGCGTCGCGACCGAAGGCGGCGCGAAGTGGGGCTCGGCCATCGTGGCGCCCACGGCAGGCGCGACCGGAGGCAGCGGCGCCATCGGCGGCGGCATCGTGCCGCCCGGCCGCAGGTTGGGCCGACCCGGTGGCGGACTCGCGATCGAGGGCATCTCGCGTGCCGGCAGGGGCTCGCGCGGACCGAGCGGCGGCGGCGGGCCACCGAGGTCGCGCGGCGCACCGGGCGCAGGACGCGGCGGTCCGGGGCGCGGCGCGGGTGGCGCCATCGGCGGCGGCGCGAGTTGTGGCTCCGGACCACCGAGACCACCAAGCCCACCCCCCATCGGCATGGGCATCGGCATCGGTGCGGCCTCGGTGGGCCGTGGCGGCCTCGCTTCCATGGCGCTCGCGGCGCGCTCGCCCGGCGGTGTCGTCGTGGTCTCCGAGGGACCATCGTCGGCACTCGCGGCTTCGTCGACGCCGACGATGAAATCGCCGATGTAGATCTTGTCGGAGTCTTTGACGACGAGCGGGCTCGTGATCTTGCGACCGTTGACGTACGTGCCGTTCGTGCTCTTGAGATCGACGATGATGAACTTGCCGTCTTTGAGCACGATGCGGGCGTGACGCTTCGACACGTTGCCCTTGGGGAGCACGATGTCGTTGCCTTGCACCCGCCCGATGGTGACCTCGGGCTTGTTGAACACCATGCGGCGCTGCTCGCCGCCCTTTTCTTGAATCAATATGGTGAACATGAGCTCCTGAGGCGCGGTACGTCCCTGTGCGTCGCCCCGTACCGAACGGTACTAAGCTCCGGTATTCACGGTCAA